>CAZVXI010000051.1:3160-4890 GCA_964631295.1 uncultured Isosphaeraceae bacterium | reverse complement strand
ATCGAGCAGCACCGGACCGTGCGAGATCTGATCCAGCTCGTCGGCCCGGTGCGCGATCGCAACGCACGGAAGGCGTCATGACGCGACCGCCACGCGCGCAGCTGATGTCAGCGGAACAGGGCGCATGAGCAACCTCGAGATCATCGCCACCAATCTTCTCTCACCGATCATCCTCGCGTTTGTGCTGGGTGTCATTGCTTCATTGCTGCGAAGTGATCTCAGACTTCCCGAGTCCGTGTATAACGGGCTGTCCATCTACCTGCTGCTGGCGATCGGCCTCAAAGGCGGCGTAGAACTGCACAGCACACCGATCGCAGAGTTCGCCGGGCCGGCGCTGCTCACACTGGGGCTCGGCATCGCCACGCCGATCATCGCGTACAACGTGCTGCGCCGCGCCGGACGGCTCGACCGCATCAACGCCTCTGCCATCGCGGCACACTATGGCTCTGTGTCGGTTGTCACATTCATCGTTGCGGTGTCGTTCGCGTCAACCACGGGTCACGAGGTCGAGGGCTTCATGCCCGCGCTGGTGGCGATTCTTGAAGTACCCGCCATCGTCGTCGCGCTGATGATCGCCTTCACCCGCGAGAAGCGGGCCGGATCTCTCCGCGATTCGATGCACGAGGTGCTCACCGGCCGCAGCATCATTCTCCTTGGTGGCGGCCTGCTCATCGGCCTCGCCGTCGGACGCGACGGCTATGAACCCGTTGCGCCATTCTTCTCATCGGGCTTCAAGGGCGCGCTCACCTTGTTCCTGCTTGAGATGGGCATCATCGCTGCACGCCGGCTCAAAGATCTCCGGCGCATCGGCCTGTTTCTCATCGCCTTCGGCATCATCATGCCCATTGTGCACGGCGCGCTCGCTGTCTGGCTTGGCACGTGGGTCGGCCTCTCCGTCGGTGGCAGCGCCGTGCTTGCTGCAATGGTCTCCAGCGCTTCGTACATCGCAGCGCCCGCAGCAGTGCGCATCGCGCTGCCGGAAGCAAACCCAACGTATTATCTCACTGCATCACTGGGCATTACTTTTCCGTTCAACGTGACGCTCGGCGTGCCGCTGTACTTCCTGATGGCTGAATGGCTTGCCTCGCCTGCGGCCACTCCCTGAGCCGGACACTCCTTCTCATGCACACCACCACGCTCAAACTCGTCACGATCATTACCGAGCGCATCCTCGAAGACCGTCTGCTGCGCGCCATCACCGAACTCGGCGCCAAGGGCTACACGCTCACGCAAGCCACCGGGCAGGGCTCGCGCGGCGTCCGAGCGAGCGAATGGGAAGGCCCCGACACCCGCATTGAAACCCTTGTCAGCCCCGAAGTGGCTGATCGCATCATCACCCATCTTTCAGAGCAGTTCTTCGAACATTATGCCGTCATCGTCTACGTGCAGGATGCGCAAGTCGTCCGCGGCGAGAAGTACATCTGAGGCGCTGCGCCCGATCAGTTGCGCGCGCTCGCCAGTTGCAATCGCTGCGGCTTCACGCCGGGAACCTGCTCGATCTCGCCGCGCGCTTCAAGGTCCTGCTTCACTGCCATCACATACCAGGTGATGCCCTTGCCATCCTCGGGGAAGAGCCCCGCAGGCAGCATCGGTGCAATCATCCCGGCGATCGACCGCAGCGACACGCCCGGCCCTTCCGGATCATCCGGACCATCGCAGACGCCCAGCACCTCCACGATCGCATCGCGGATTGCATTGTACTTCTCGCGGGTGATGTTCACGCCCTGCTT
>CAZVXI010000051.1:0-3150 GCA_964631295.1 uncultured Isosphaeraceae bacterium | reverse complement strand
CTTGCCAGCCGGGTGCAGCGTCAGGATGCGCTCCGGATCACGCGTCTCAAACTCTGTTGTGCTCATCTATACATCTTCCGAAAGATCAGCCCTCGCCGCAAGCCCCGTATTGACGATCACTTCGCCCCGACGCCCGGTGCCAGGCTCTGCAGACACAAGACCCGCCATTTCGCGTGCATAAGTCCTTGTGCATGCTGATGCTGGCCCGTAGTGTGGTGTCTGGCAAGATGTCTGACCGATCAACCCATGGGCACATGCCCATGCACTGCCGATCACAGGAGTAACCCACATGCGATCCACAACTCTGCTTGCAGCGAGCACCTTTACCCTCGCCGGCTGTCTGTTCATCACCGGGTGCGGAAAGGCAAGCACCGACGGTGGTGATGCAGCCCCCGCTGAAAACGACAACACCGACGCCGCGACGACCGCACCCGATGAAGTGTCCAAAGCCGACACCACCGGCGAGATGATGCAACTCATCACAGACGAAAACAGCAACGATGCTGATGCCGATGCTGATGCGGATGCCGATGCCGCCGGCACACCCCCTGGTGACGCTCACGCCACCGCCGCCGGTGCGGACCCGCTCGCTGGCTTCGGCCCGCCGCCGCCGGCCGGAGATGTCGCAGCTGATATTGCAGGCATCGACCTCGACGGCACGCCGTTCAAACTCTCCGACTACAAAGGCAAGGTCATCTTCCTGGATTTCTGGGGCGACTGGTGACCGCCCTGCCGGGCCATGTACCCACATGAGCGGTCGCTCGTCATGGAACTTGAAGCAGAGCCATTTGCACTCATCGGCGTGAACAGCGATCGTACAGTCGAGGTCGCGAAGAAAGCCGTCGAGAAGAACAAACTCAACTGGCGCAGCTTCCAGAACAGACCCGAAGGCGCAGAGAAAGCAATCTCGGAAGAATGGAAAGTCACCGGCTGGCCGACACTTGTCATCATCGACAAAGACATGCGCATCCGCTATCGCGGCCACAACGGCAATGAAGCAACCAAGGTCGCCAAGTCATTGCTCAAAGAAATGCGCGACGCCGGCTGATACCGATCCACGATTGAATCGCCAGACAGTCGGCAGATTCCCGCCTTCATGGTCACGCATGTGATCCCATCTGCTTGTGTGCGATCCGCTCTTCTCGCTTGTTGTGATCGCGCGCGAAGGGGCCGTAACACCGTCGCCGTTGCCGTTGCGATACCCTCCGGATAAAGTCCAGAACATGCGAACCGTCGTTCCCCTGCTTCTCTTCATCGCGCTCGTCGCTGGTGCTGCGTTCATCGGATCACGATTTATGCCCGGGCCGTGGTATGCCGCACTCGATCGGCCCGCACTCACACCGCCGGGCTGGGTGTTCGGCCCTGTGTGGACACTGCTGTACCTGACCATCGCGGTCGCCGCTTTCGTCGTCTGGCAATCGCCGGAACGATCACACATCGCGCTTGGCGTCTGGGGCGCGCAGCTTGCATTGAACGCGCTGTGGTCGTATCTGTTCTTCGGCCTGCAACAGCCGGGCCTCGCGCTCATCGAGATCGTCGTGCTGCTGGCGGCGATCATCGCCACCGCCGTTCTTTTCTATCGCATCCGGCCATCGGCCGGGCTGCTGCTTGTTCCGTATGCGCTGTGGGTGAGCTTCGCAACGTACCTCAACGCCGGGTTCTGGTATCTGAATCGCTGACACATCCAGCCTGCCGCGCACACATCATCAATCAGATGCTGCCTGCTCAAGCGGCCGCAACACCGGCGGATCATCATCCGCTTCAATCGCCGCGATCAATGCATCAATGCCAAGCTCTGCGAGCCTCTCATCATTCCACCCCTTCCCGGCAAGTTGCGCCTTGAGTTCGCGCAACCGCGGGATCTCCGGCTTGGCAGCGCCGCCATACATGCGCAGGATGTTCAGACATCGCTTCAGGCGATTGTCCATGCCCCAGCGGTCCGGCTCAATCAGTGAGATACATTCCGGCAGCCCCTCAGCGATGTGATTCTTCGCAAGAACCTCCAACCCACTGAGGCGCACACCATCTGCGAACATGATCCCACTCGGTGCCGGCTCGACGACCGCTTCGTAAATCGCAGGCAGCAACGGCTGGATCTGCTCATATGATAATCGGTTGTAGATCGAACCGATCGTTCCGCGCGCTCTGCCATCCTCATTGCCAAGCCCGGCTCTGATCGCCGCCCGCAGCGCTTCCTGATCCACTTCATCAAGTGATCGCCGCAACATACCGCCGCGCTGATCAAACAGCGCAAAGCACAGGTACCGCTGCTGCATACCTCGCGGATCTTGCTCGGCATCATACTGCACAACCAGCGTGAGCAGTTTCGGCAGCGCGGGCATCGCAGCATCGCCGATCGCAGCCAGCGCCTCCCCCGCTTTGATGCGCAGCCAGAGGTCATCTGCTTCCAGCGCCTGCCGAAGCGCTGCAACCGCGGGCGCAGCGCGACCCTTGAGCATGATGCACGCCTGGCACGCGCCCAGCCGCGTATGCAGATCATCATCGCGCAGCATCCCGATGAGCTGCCGCGTCGCATCGTCCTCACGCCGGGCCAGCTCGATTGCTGATCGCTCCCGCACCACAGGCGACCAGCTTCGCAGACCATTGAGAATCTCCCGATCGCTGCGCTGCGCGTACTGCGCGAGCTTCAATCGCGGGCTCCAGCCACGGCCATCCTCGATCAATCGCTGCGCCTCGGCAGGAGTGACCTGCTCGGCATGACTGTCCTGCCGGCCGGTGATATATATCTTCCGCAGCGGCTGCGCGTACGCGAGCAGGTACACACCTGTCGCATCCCAGTTGCGGTAGCTGTCGTGCCGTGTCTGCGGCGGCCCCTGATGGCGGAATGTACCATCCCATCGCCGCGTAAAGTCGTAATACCAGCCGAACTCCCGCATCCACGCGCCGGCCGCATGCTCACCGGAAAGCGCCACGCCCGGCATCGCCCACAGCATGTTGAAGAAGTTGCCCGTGTGCCCGGTGTCGCGCTCACTGCCGTGGCAGGCCACGCTCATGCGCGAGAAATACTCCGCCGCCTGCGCATCGCCCAGCAGGTTGAACATGATCGCTGCGATGCCGTTCTTGCCGTTGTCATCGTGGTTCTCGATCCACGGGTGATGATCACCATACGGCACGCTGCCCTTGCCGACA
>CAZVXI010000050.1:15902-18558 GCA_964631295.1 uncultured Isosphaeraceae bacterium | reverse complement strand
ATGGTGCTGACGGCTTTCTGCAGCCGCAGGAATGTCACGCCGTCCGGCGCATCAAAATGATACAGCGGTCGATGATTCGTGTCGGCGTGGACAAGTCGATCGATGGCAGCAGAGTCGCGATACGTCAGGAAGACTGGCCCTGCATT
Organism: uncultured Isosphaeraceae bacterium; assembly: GCA_964631295.1. Classification (GTDB taxonomy): domain Bacteria; phylum Planctomycetota; class Phycisphaerae; order Phycisphaerales; family SM1A02; genus CAZVXI01. The sequence goes on along the minus strand of CAZVXI010000050.1, from coordinate 18,412 downwards.
CGCGTTGATCGCCTGCACGTGTCGTGTGCGATCGTCCTCTTTTGCCGGCCTCGTGTGCTCGTGCTTCCGAATGATGTTGGTCAAATAGTCATCAATATTGCAACAGCACACCACTCCGATCTGGGGGTGGTGGTCCATCACTTGCCGGTAGAGATAGATGCTCGGCTCCGCCTCGCGCACGAGTACATCGTCTCTGATGAGCCGTTTGAAGTTCTCGGATGCACTGGCATACACCGCGTCGTCGTGCGAGTCGGTATCCGCTGGCAGATCAATCTCCGAGCGCACGACATGCAGAAAACTGAGCGGATTCTCAGCCGCAAGTGCCCGGGCTTCGTCGGTGCTGACCACGTCGTACGGGAGGCTTGCCACCCGCGCGGCGAGCGATGGTTGCGGGCGGATGGCTTCAAAAGGTCGGACTCGTAGCATGATTGGGAGGTGTTCGGTCTCGATTGATCCCGGCAAATCCCGGAAGTCGGCAAGTGTACTCACGTCGCAGCTTCTATGCCGGAAGCCTTCTGGTCCGATTTTCGGCACTTCGCCTTATCTGCCCTGCCTGCTCAACCGACACGATCGTTAGCGTCTTTTGCGCATCAGAGGAGAGCCGTCATGAGCGGTAGGCCTGCAAACCCACGATTGCGTCTGGTTGGCACACCAGTTGAGCATGAAACATCGGAACCACCGTCGTCAGCAGCACTGCGTTTCGAGCGGCGGGAAGCGGGCCGATGGCCATTGCGGGGACGCGTCCGTATCGCAGAACTTGCCCCGGAGCGATTCAACCGCTCGCATGATGCGACTCTGCTCGACCACTCCGACTTTGGCTATGGCCTGGTATGCGATGAGCCCATCGAGCCTGGGATGCGCGTGAGCATGCAGTTCGAGGGTTTCGGCATGCCGAAGCGACATGGTGTTGTTGTTCGATGCCAGCGGTGCGCGGATGGCTGGCGGTTATCAGTACAGGTTGAGCATCGACGCGCCGCGTGATCGGACGTGCGCCCCGCGGTGAACTGCCTTGGGCGGAAGCCCCAAATCAACAAGTCAGGCAAGCAGTGTGCTTTGCGCGGGCATCGCTGCGCGCAAGTCATTGTGAACACTCGACCAGCACTTGCAACACGTCGATACGAATCGTGAGTTTCACTTCGGCGATGAGATTCGCCGTGGGGGTGAGTGCTGTCGGAGGGATCAGCACTCCTCACGGGTGAGGATCATCGAAGTGTTTGGGAGTCATCTGGGCGCGAGGAGCGGCCGGAAGTTCAGTCTTCGGATTTGTCAAGGAGTAGTGCAGTCATGAACACGCGCATTGTCAAGCGAGGCCGTCGCGCCTTCACCCTGATCGAAATTTTGATCGTCGTTGTCATTCTCGGCATTCTTGCCGCGATCGTCATTCCGCAGTTCACGAACGCATCCGATGATGCCAACGCGAACTCCGCTGCCGCCATCGAGCAGACCGTCCGTTCGCAGCTCGAACTGTACCGTGTCCGCCACGGTACCTATCCGGCTGACCTCGCATCGTTGTGGGATGGTTCGGCCCCGGACGGCACGTTCTACCTGCAGGAAGCCCCGACCATTCCGGCCGGCTTCGCAGCGACGTACGACACGAGCGCTCAGCCGATCTATCAGATCAACTGATCGTCATTGCTGACACACATGCTGGGGCGGAAACGTCCCGGCATGTTTTCCGGATCGGCTGCCTTGCTCGAATGTGAGGCCAGGCGGTCTCTCAGCGGGGGAGGAGATGTCATGAACCGATTGCGACAAGCATCACGCCGAGCGAGAGCATTCACGCTTGTTGAGATTCTCATTGTCGTTGTCATTCTCGGCATCCTCGCTGCGATCGTCACGCCTCGTTACGTGGACGCGGGCGATAACGCTCAGGAATCTGCAGTCCGCAGCAGTCTTCGGACACTGCGTGCACAGATCGCGTATTACCAGGGTCGCGAAGGTAGCTGGCCGAATGATCTGAATGAACTGGTCACTGATGGCTATCTCGGAGAGATGCCTGTCCATCCCGGTTCGGGCGCCTGGGCCTACGACAACACGACCGGCATCATCACATCAAGCGTTGATGCGGGTTGGTGACCCGTTGAAGTCATGAGGGTGGCTGGTTGATTGGATCCTCATGCACGAAGTCGCTGTGGTCAGTTTGATTCGGGACGCGATGGCTCGCGTTCCCGCGCGAGCGCGCTGGATTCTCACGATCGGCGTTCTATTCGCGGCCGTCGGGCACGTATTCCGACCCGAGCAGATCGTTGCTCAGGTGACCAGGGTTCCATACGGCGACGAACACATCCGTTCTCAGTTTACTCAGCAACTCGCGCAGGCTGTCGCCAGCGCTCATACGGTCCTGCATGCGAGAGCCAGAACCAATCATGGCTCAGCCGCAGTGATTCTCTGGCAACAAGATGATGTCAATATCGGGCTCGTCGATCCGGACGAAGTGGTCGTGATCCGTCATGTACCGATCCTGCGATCGATACTCCGCTATACGTTTGATCCCGGCCATGAGTGCGATC
>CAZVXI010000050.1:0-15802 GCA_964631295.1 uncultured Isosphaeraceae bacterium | reverse complement strand
CCGATCCTGCGATCGATACTCCGCTATACGTTTGATCCCGGCCATGAGTGCGATCTCGGACCCATTGCAGTTGAAGAGGTTGTATGCCATCCGGATCGTTTCATCGATGGCTGGTGCAGTTCCGTGCATGTACGCCCGCAGTTCATCATGACCGGCGTATCGGACATGGCTGCATACCTCGTCAACTCTGCCACCCGTACTGGTTCGCAAGCGCGGATCACCCTGATATGGGCAAGTGAAACGTCCGATGGATCCACGAGAACGTCCGCTGTGTCGGACCTTCGCCAGACATGTCTGTCCAACCGGGATGGGAGTGGAGAATCATGAGCAAGACGCAAGGTAAGTATCTCAACGTGCTGCTCGCGGCCAATGCCGTGCTGCTCACACTGTTCCTGGTCGTTCAGGTCATTGACAATCCCATTGGCGCTCAGGAAGCGATTGCAGAGCCAATGCAGGACAAGGACCAGCGCCAGCGATACTTCACGAACGACAACGAACTGCGTGTCGAGATGATCAAGCAACTGAAGCTCGTGCGCGACGCCGTGGACGCAAACTCAGAGTTGATGCGCAGCGGAAAGTTGCGCGTGCGTGTCACGAACCTCGATGAAATCAAGATTGCGGAGTCTCGCGGCTCGGGTGGATGAACCTCGCTCGCAGGCAAGGAGAATCCGATGTCCGCATCACAACATGCATTCCGCCAGGTATCTCGACGCGCATACACGCTGATTGAGATTCTGATTGTTGTCGCCCTTCTGGGGATCGCGAGCGCGCTGCTCATCCCGAACATGGTCGCTGGCGACTCGCTCAACACGCAAGCCGCAGTGCGATTGATGATCTCCGACATGATCTTCGCGCAGCATGATGCGCTGGCTCACCAGGAGTACCGAAAGGTCGTCTTCTTTGATGACGGCAGCGGTTACTGCATCACGCGCGTGACCGACTCGAACTACGCGACGGCGTACGACGAGGACACCGCGGACTACATCGTTGATCCGCTGAGCAACGACGCAGGGTTGTACATCGTCAACTTTCAGCAGGACAACCGATTTGATGATGTGTCGATCGCGGCGTCGATCGATAGCGGAGGCAATGAGTTGATCTTCGACCCGCTGGGCGGAACGATCCGGTCCGGCGGGCTTCCCGGGCTTGGGGGCACGATCACCGTGACATCAGGCGAGTTCAGTTACCAGATCAGCGTTGCGCCGTTCACGGGCAAGCTGACAGTGGCGGAGTTGTAAGCACGCGACCGTATGCGTGCCGCACTCCTGAGGAGTGGGTGGTTGTGTTCAATGGGCGACTTGGGTCAAGCGGATTTGTCGGCATCGATATCGGTGCGCGCAACATCAAGATGCTGCAGTTGCGCGAGCGCCACGGCGAGCTCAAAGTCGTGGGAGCAGCCCGGTTCGATGCCCCGGCGCAGGACGCAACACCTGATCAGATCACTGCGCGATGGCAGCACGCCCTGAGTTCTGGCGGATTCACGGGTCGATCGTGCGTCGTATCCATTCCACGTGAAATCATGCATGTGCAGGCGGTTCGACTTCCTTCAATGGATGACAATGAACTTCGAGAGGCCGCGCGATGGGAAGCGGCCCAGCGATTCAATCTGGAACATGATGGGCTCGTTGCGGACTACATTCGGACTGGCGCGACTCTGCAAGGCAAGGAGATCCGGGAAGAGGTGCTCCTGTTTGCCGCTGAAGCCGAGGCTGTGCGCAGGATTGTCCAACCCATCATTGATGTCGGACTGCGACCAATCGCGATCGACGTCTCGGCGGCTGCTCTCGGACGAACCTTCAGCCGACGCGCGCGTCGCGAGAAAGACCAGCAAGACACTCGTGCGGTGCTTGAGGTTGGCTATGGCGGGTCGACCGTGCTCATTCTCAAAGGAAATCAGATCGCGATGTGCAAAGCGATCGAACTAGGCGGACAGCAGTTTGATCGCGCAGTTGCCGAGCATCTTCAGGTTGATGTGGACTCAGCGGCTGATCTCCGCAAGACGCGTCTTCGCCATGCGGCGAGCAGCCATGATGGCGAGGATGACGCAATGACGGTTGATCAGTCAACGGAGCGCGCCGTGTTTGAAGCGATTCGGCCGCTCATGGGCAATCTCGCGCGCGAGTTGACGATGTGTATGCGTTACTACGGGGTGACCTTTCGTGGGGCGGCCCCCAAGCATGTGCTTCTTGCAGGAGGCGAAAGTACAGAACCACGCCTGGGTGAAGTCATCGCAGAGGCGTGCAACGTGACCGTCCTCGATGACGATGAGATACACACGCTGGCATCGCTGCTGGCGGAAGTCAGGGCAAAGCTGGGCAAAGCGGCCGGATCACCTGGCGATTGGGCTGTCGCTGTCGGTCTGTCGATGCGCGCAATGCAGTGCAAGGTTGCCCCGAAGCACTCTCGGAGGGCGGCGGCATGAAGCAGCACATGATCGACCTGATGCCGGCAGATCTCCGGCAGCAGTGCCAGGCAGGAGCGAGAAAGGGCCAGACACTCGTCGCATTCACGCTCGCTGGTGCTGCGCTTGTCGCGCTGGTTACCCATTCGACGCTCGAGCGTAACAGCAAGCGACAAGAACTTTCCGATGCGAAGGCTCATGCTGCACAGGTGTTGAAACTCGACAAGCAGAAGGTCGAGAACCAGCGAGCATTGTTCGACGATCAGCAGGCGCTGCAACTGTATGAACGGATCGCGCATCCTTTGCCTGTTGGTTCCGTTATTGCATCAGTCGTGAACGAGCTCCCCGAGTCCGTGTCGCTCGATTCGATCGAACTTGACGCGGGAGCGCGGCGGCGCTCCACCAGCGCGCGGAATGCTCGACACCAGAAGGACACAGGCCCCGTGCCGCGCAGACTGACGTGCGAGTTGGCTGGCTTCGCGGTCAGCGATACCGATATCGCGGAACTTGTCGAACGCCTGCAGGGGCTGCCGCCGCTTCAGAAAGTGAGCATCGACTTCACGCGCACGCGCATGGTTCGCGGCAAACTCGCTCGGGAGTTCCGCCTGAGCTTCATGGTCGACCTCGATATGAACTACGACGTTGTGGAACGCCATGCATCAGCCGGGGGTGACTCATGAACCGCGACCATGTACTCATCACAGTTATTGGACCTGCACTTGTGCTTGGCGTCGGCGTGATGGGGCTTGTCTGGCCGAACTATCGGGCGGCGGCGGCGGCGTCAAGCGAGATCACACGCCTTGAAGGCATGCACGACTCCATGGCCCGGCTCACCACAGAACTTGAGGAAATTGTCGACGAACGATCTGAGCTGCGCAAGAAAATGGCATCGACAATGAAAGTCATCCCCTCATCTCCGGATGTCCCCATGCTGATGCGCAAGCTTCAGTTTAGTGTCGATGACTGGACGGTACGGGACCAAATGCTCACGGCCGGTGCCGAGGGCGATGCAATCGAGGGCGTGCCAACGTCCGAGAAGGCGCTGCCGCTCACCGTTCAGATGGATGCGTACTTCGATTCGATCTTTGCACTTATTCGCATTGCTGAGTCGATGGACCGGCTCGTTCGTGTGGCTTCGCTGCATGTTCACACGCAAGAAGACGATGACAACCCTCTTGATCGCGGGTTGTTGAACGCAACGGTGGTTCTCGAAGCGATCTATGACAGCGGCGTGACGCCGGAAGAGGCACCCTGATGATGGTTGCGCTTCAGCGAATGTGGATTCAGATTACTGCGGATCGCCGCAGGTTTGGTCTGCTGTGCGCATGCTGCTGTCTCGGGCTGTTGCTTTGGGCACGGATCATCGTGATTTCAAAGCCGCCGCGCACGGCAATCGCGCAGCCGAATCTCGAATCGAACGAGGAAGCGCAAACATCGCCCGGCGGGCTGCTGGCCGATAACGTGCCGCGCCCACGCTTGCAGGTCGAACTCGACCGTTCTCCGGAGCGCAATCCATTCGCGATTTCAGACCGGCACTTTCCCAAACCTGTACAGATTGACCAGATCACCGGAGATGGTGGCAAGTCGAATGACTATCAGGCCGAAAACCCTTGGGAAGCCGAGCAGCGGCGAATCGCCCAATGGCGGGCGTTGATCAGCGATCTGACACTGGATGCAGCAATGAGTGCCACCGAGCAACCAATGGCTGTCATCAGCGGGCAGATGTACCGCGTGGGCGACACCGTCCAGCCAAGTGCTGATCCGGACCTGCTGTTCGAGTTGATCGAGGTCGCAAACCGTTCCGTCATTCTCTCGCATGACGGGCACCGGTTTGAACTAAGGATGGCGCCGCCTGGGGGGTAATGAGTCAGGGGCGTGTCTCACGGGTTCCGAGCGAGGCAGGAGTTATTCCTACAATGAACAAGGTCATTCACAACATGGGAATCGTATGGCGATTGGGTACGGTTTGCGCCGCCTGCGCCCTCTTGGCGATGCCGGCATACGGGCAAGGCCAGGATAGCCAGGGCGTCGAGATCAATGAAGCAGATCTCGTCTCCATCACCGTCCAGGACACCGATCTGGCCAAGGTTCTTCAGATGCTCTCGATTCAGAGCAAGAAGAACATTGTCACCAGCGCGGCTGTTTCGGGAACGGTGACGGCCAACTTGTACGATGTCACTTTCTATGAAGCGCTGGATTCGATTCTGCGGGCGAACAACTACCGCTACATCGAAGATGGTAACTTCATCTACGTGTACACCAAGGCTGAGTATGAAGAACTCATGGCGTCGATGCGCAAGACCGAAAGCCGTATCTACACTCTTGAGTATCTTTCCGCACTCGATGCCAACGAGTTCATCACTCCGCTGCTCAGTGAAGACGGCCAGGCCGCTTTCCGTGGTGATGTGCAGCCGGGTATCGAGCCCGATCTGGCCGACGTTGGTGCCGATTCCTACGCGTTCGACGCCAAGCTGGTTGTCAACGACTATCCGGACGTATTGGATAACATCGCATCGCTGCTTGAGGATCTGGATACACCGCCTCAGCAGGTGCTTGTCGAAGCGACCGTCCTCTCTGCAACGCTTACTGAAAACAATGCGTTCGGCGTCGACTTCTCAGTCATCGGCAGCATCGACTTCACGGACCTTACTGCGCCGCTGAACCCGATTTCGAATATCCTCAACGGCAACGATGCCAACACTGGCTTCCAGCCGCCGGATAACGAGGGATATGGCTTGCAGAGTACACCGGGCAACACCGGTGGACCGGGCACGTTCAAGATTGGCGTCGTGCACAACGATATTTCCGCGTTCCTGAATCTGCTGGATACCGTGACTGACACGACTGTCCTCGCGCGGCCGAAGATCCTCGCGCTGAACCGTCAGCGTGCGGAGGTTCTCGTTGGTGCACGCGTCGGCTACCTGTCGACCACCGCGACGCAGACCACGACCACACAAACCGTGGAGTTTCTGGATACTGGTATTCAGCTGAACTTCCGTCCATTCATCTCGAAATCCGGCATGGTTCGCCTCGAACTGTCGCCGAGCATCTCCGAAGCACAGCTTCGTGATGTGAACGATGCAAACGGCCAGGTCATCACCATTCCTGATGAAATCACGAACCAGATCGTGACAAATGTCCGCGTGCGTGATGGTGAAACTGTCATTCTCGGTGGTCTGTTCAAAGAATCGATCACCAGTGGTCGTCGGCAGGTGCCGGGTCTTGGCGATGTGCCGATCATTGGTGCTGCCTTCCGAGGCCACGATGATACATTGGAACGTGATGAAATCATCTTCCTGATCACACCAACAATCGTTGAAGATGAACGCCTCTTTGAGATCGGTCAGAATCTTGATGATTACACGTACGATACACTCGTTGGTGCTCGTGAAGGCATGTTGCCATTCAGCCGCGACAAGCAGACCGAAAGCTACAACCGAGAAGCTATCGCAGCATTCGCCGAAGGCGACGCTGAAGCTGCTCTCTACCATGTCAACAACTCACTGCGTCTGAACTCGAATCAGCCACACATGCGCAAGTTCCGCGAGCGTGTGACTGGCCAGAACGAAGACTTGCACGAACGAAGTATGCTCGAGCGCGTCATGGAGCGAGAGTTCGGCGAACTGGAAGCCCATTTTGACAGCTCCAGCGAGCCTGACGAGATTGTTCGTGTCCTGCGGGAACGCATGGCGGAGCATGTAGCGTCGACTCCGGCTTCGTCGGAGTCAACCACAGAGCCCATTGCGATGCCCGAGATTGTGATGGAAGAAGATGTTTATGGTGCCGGGAGCACTGCGTCGGGCAACTCCGAGTCAGTTGGGGCCGGCCAGCAGTTTGCAGGCACGGATGCGGCATCGATGCCCATCGAGATTGATCCGTATCAGTTCTACACAGCAGATGACATGGCATTCATTCAGTCATTGACCGCAGAGGAGCGTCATGAGTATGAGCGGTTCCTTCAGAACTTCTACAACGCGCTGGGATTGCCGGGTTACGAAACAGACTGGATCTACGGATGGTCCTATATCGATGGCCACGCGTCCTCGGACGAAGTTCCGCTTACCTCACCGGAAGAATCGGTCGACCTTGCCGAAGCCGACAGTGACTTTCCGGATTGATCGACAGCTCGGCTGATGCCGAGTCGAGTTCAACGAAATGAATCACCAGGGAGCGTGGCGGCAACGTCACGCTTTTCTGCATCTGTATCAGGAGTTTCTGAACATGTTCCTCTCACCCCGCCGCATCTCGATCGTCTGCGTCGCGCTCACCGCTTCGACTCTTCTCATGGGTGGATGCAACGGCCCGACCAAAGCCGGGATCGAAGCTCGACAGCATGCACGCGACCGCCTCGACAAGGTCAACAGCCATGTGACGTTTGATCAGGCGCAGCAGTCGTTCGAAGTCGGGCAGTTCGATCGTGCGCTGCGGGAAGTTGAGGCAGCGATTGCACGATACCCGGAGGAGCCGGAGTTTCATTTGTTGCGTGGCCGCATCCTCTTTGAGCTCAACCGACTTGATGTCGCAATGAAGTGCTTTGAAGATGCAATGGAACTCGATGAAGAACTCGCAGAGCCGCACTACCGCGTCGGGATCATCCTTCAGCGTTGGTCTCAGCATGATGAGGCTCAAGAGGCCTATCAGGCTGCGTTCGATCTCGAAAGCTCACACGCACCCTACCTGACAGCAACCATCGAGTCGCTCATCGCTCTCGAACAGTTTGATGATGCGCAGTCGCTGATCGATGAACACCGCGCTCACTTTGAGCACAATGTGGCTCTCCGCGTACTGGAGGGGCAGATCGCGATGTTGACGAATCAGCCGAAACGTGCAGCCGAACTGCTCGCAGAAGCTCGGTTGATGAATCCTGAAGATTCCATACTCCTCGAAGAGCTTGCACTACTGCAGTTCAAATCCGGCTTCTATGGTGAGTGCCTTCAGTCCGTGCGCGAACGGAAGGCCACACTTGATGAGGCCCGCCCGGACCTGACGCATCTCGAAGCCAAGTGCCTTGCCCAGTTGGGTCAGACGGAAGAGGCCCGAAACCTGTACATCAAGCTTACATATGTGAAAGAGGATGATACAGAACTCTGGAAGGACTTTGGTTTCCTCGCCTGGGAGATGGGCGACTTCATGCGAGTGTCGCAGTGCGCATCTCGGCTGGTCGCCATCGCTCCCGAAAGATATGAGGGTTATCTGTTCAAGGGGGTGCATGCGCGGAATAAGGGAAACCATGGAGAAGCGGTGCGGCATTTCTGGAATGCGTCACAGCGAGCACCTGAGTTGCCATTGCCGTATGTGATGCTCGGACACACGTTCGAATTCCTTGGTCAGCGTGAAGAGGCGTCGCTGGCATACCGAAGTGCATTGAAGACGGACCCAGACAGTCGTGAAGCAGCCATGCTGCTCACACGCCTGCGGAAGGATGGGGACGCGAGTACGGCGATCACATCGGTGGATCCGAACTCGGTATTCGATCAGTGATGATGCATTGATCGATCGGGACGGATTCGCAGAGAGGGGAATGGAAGATGAAGGCGGGGAAGGGGGCCAGTCTGTGCCTGCTTGTTGCGATCGTGGCATGTGCTGCGATCGTTCAGGCCGTCGTCATGTTCACGGATATCGTGCCGTCGTCTCCCCCTGCGCTGGCGTGGATGGCAGTTGTCGGCCTGCAGGCTCTGGCATTTCTGGCGCTGCTTGTACCTGTCGGTCATGCGCTTGATCGGACGATGAAGCGGCTTCGCTCGTCGATCGAGGATGCAGCAGAAACGTCTGAGGGGAGCACGCCGTTCCTTGCACCGCGATGGTTGAAGCCGATCACTGCCACATTCACAGATGCGCTGCGGGGTTTCGAGGACCGGGAATCGAGGCTCAAAAGCAAACTGCGCGATCAGGAAATCCGCCGACGCGTCGCGGAAGCTGAGCATCGGCAGATTCGTACCGCGATCGATACGCTGACTGATGGCGTGATTGTGACAGATGCATTTAACGAAGTCATCATCGCCAACCATGCAGCCGCGAAGTATCTCGGGTTTGATCTGGACGGTGCTGAGCATCGTGGCATCGAGGCCGTACTGACGGATAAGCAATTGTGCCGCCTCATCTTGGATACGCGTGAGTCTGCAAACACAAAAGATATTCGGCATGTTGAGCGCCGGATTCAGTATGGCGACACGCCAGAACAATCGCGTGTGTATGACATTTCGCTTGTCTGTGCAGAAAATCACAAGAATGAAGTCGCGGGGGTTGTGACTATTTTTCATGATGTCACCCGTGAACGCGAGATCGCTCAGCGTGAAACTGATTTCGTATCCAAAGCAAGCCATGAGCTGCGCACACCTTTGTCATCTATCCGGGCATATGTAGAGATGCTGGTCGACAAAGAAGCGGAGGACGAGGAATCCCGCCAGGAGTTCTATCGCATCATTCAGAATGAGACCGACAGGCTTGGCCGCCTGATCGATAACATGTTGAATATCAGCAGGATTGAAGCAGGTATTGTTCAGATCGACCGGGATATGGTGGACACAAGCGCGCTGATCGATCGAGCGTTCGATACGATCGAGCCGCAAGCGCGCGAGAAAGACATCACGCTGCACAAAAAGATTGCCCCAGTCGACCTGACAGTGGAGGGTGATGCAGACATGCTGTTTCAGGTTGTGTTGAATTTGATGTCAAATGCGGTGAAGTATACACCGGATGGTGGCCGCATCACTGTATCTGCAGATTCGGATAACCTGACGCGAAGCGTGCTCGTGTCTGTCGCAGATACGGGCCTGGGCATCCCGCCCGACGCGTTGGGGAAACTGTTTGACAAGTTCTACCGTGTTGAAAATTACAAACGAGTGGCAAAGGGTACAGGACTCGGCCTGAGTCTGTGCAAACACATTGTTGAGACGGTCCACGGCGGACAGATCGGCATTGAGTCGAAACTTGGTATGGGGTCGCGTTTCTGGTATTCGGTGCCGATGCGCTATGCGGGATCGCAGGCTGCTGCATGATCGGGGAGATCGGAATGAGTCAACGAATTCTTATCGTGGATGATGAAGTGCACATCCTGCAGGTACTGTCGCTTAAGCTGGGCAATGCTGGATTCGATGTGATTAAGGCAGAAGACGGCGAAGAGGCGATGCATCGCGCAAAGCAGGATGTCCCGGATCTGATCATCACAGACTTTCAGATGCCATACATGACCGGCCTTGAACTATGCAAGGCTCTCAAGGCTGATCCAGTCACAGAAAATATTCCGATCCTCATGTTGACAGCACGCGGCTATGCCCTGGCTGACGATGATCTTGCGATCGGGAACATCCGTGATGTATTGAGCAAACCATTCAGCCCGCGCGCCGTTGTTGACCAGGTCCGGAGCATTCTCGCGGATTGCTCAGAGAGTGAATCCACAACGGAGGCTGCGTGACGCAGACTGCACTCCAAACCGATTTCTCGCGGGTACTGCCTGGTCTCGCGGGAAAGTGGCGCAGAGCCGGCATTGTGTTGATGCCGGTTGATCTCGGTGGCGAAATCGTATCGTCGGTCGGGACGGACGCTTCGGATTGGCTGTGTCGCCTCGTGCGCCGGCCGATGCTGATGCGGCGCTGGCTTGCTGACGCTGCGACTCAGTGGGTGTCACAGGAGCGGCCTCAGCCAATCGAGGTAACTTCAGGTCTGTGGCTGTGCCCATGTGAGGTTGTGCAGCGCCGGGAACGGGTGGGTTTCATTGTCGCAGCGATGCTGTGCTATGAACTGCTTGGTTCGGAACAGTTCGCTGCAATGTGTCAGGGGGCAGAACTGGACCTGACGCTTTGCCGACACCAACTCGAAAAGTTACCTCCGATAGCTGCGGAGGATGTGCCGCGCCTTGCAGAACTGGTGTCTATCACACAAATCGACGAGATGCGGTTCTCAGGCGAACAGGCTGCGATGCAGAGCGTCGGGCAGCAACTCGCTGAATCATATGAGGAGATGAATCTGCTCTACACGATCATTCGGAATATGCGGGTAAGCGAGCGCCCGGATCGTTTCATCGAGGTTGCCTGCAACGAACTGATTGAGACGATTCCATACAAATGGATTGCCACGCAACTCGCATCAGATGAATCCCTGCGACTTCCGCACTTGAAAGGTCGGCTCATTGTTGCTGGAGAACTGCCGTTGCCTTTTGAAGAGCTGCGCATGATGACAAGACAGTTGCTGGACAAGGTGGACTCCGATAAGCCGCTCGTCATGAACGGTGCGCTTGAGAGTGACGACTTTTTCTCAGAGCTTGGTGTGCCGCTTGTCGTTCAGCCTGTGACAAACGGGGCGCGAGTGCTCGGTGTGATGATGGCCGGCCAGAAGCAGGGCGCGGATTGCGATGTGTCTTCGGTTGACATGAAGCTGCTCGATGCGGCTGCAAGTCATATGGCGATCTTTCTTCTCAACGCGTCTCTCTATGATGATCTGAATGGCATGTTCCTGGGTACATTGGAGGCGCTGACTTCCGCCATTGATGCAAAAGACAAATACACATGTGGGCATTCACGACGAGTTGCTGATCTCACCCGACAGCTCGCTGTCGCGATCGGTTCGGGCGAAGAAGAAGCGAAGCGCATGCATATTGCCGGCCTTGTTCATGATGTTGGCAAGATCGGCGTGCCCGAATCGGTGCTTACCAAAGCCGGGCGATTATCTGAACAAGAGTTCGACTGGATTCGGCAACACCCGGAGATCGGGTATCGGATTCTCAAAGACATTCCACAACTGGAAGATGTGCTGCCCGGCGTGATGCATCACCATGAACGATGGGACGGCCGTGGATATCCACGAGGGCTCGCCGGCACCGAGATTCCACTGATCGGACGCCTGATTGCACTCGCTGACTCCTTCGACGCGATGAGTTCGACGCGAACATATCGTTGCGCTCTTGAGCGCGGTGCTGTGTTGAAGGAGATTCACGACTGCGGGGGAACTCAGTTCGACCCCGATCTCGTTGGTCCATTCACAGAACTGGACTTCTCACACTATGACGAACTGGTTGCATTGCACCGTGCTGCAGAGCGTCAACCGTCGGAAGCAAGGGGGAACGCGGCATGAAGCTCAGTTACGAGGATCACAATGAGATCACAGTCCTGACACTGAGCGGGGAACTGACCTCTGATCAGGCCGACGCTTTTCGACGCGCGTGCAACGAGCGGTTCACCCGAGGCGTGCGCGATGTGCTTGTTGATGTCCAGCACTTGAATCACATCGACTCAGCAGGGCTGGAGTTGCTGATCTGGCTCAAGGATGAAGCTGGTGTGCACGGCGGACAGTTGCGTCTGGTTCGTCCTGACGAAGTGTTGAACGAAGTGCTGCGCATCACCCGGCTGGACCGTCGGTTCGACACGCACGAGTCGATTGAGAATGCTGCCAAGAGTCTGCGAAGCTGAGTGAGGCGCGCTATGAACGACCAATATGCATCACCGGTTGCGCCACTTGTTGACACGCAGCCAAAAATGGCGCTTGGCGAGATCTGTATTGAACGTGGGCTGATCAAGCCTGAACAGTTGCAGGATGCGCTCGAACGCCAGTCGATAGCAAGTGAGCGCAAGCTGCTTGGCGAGATTCTCGTCGATATGGGTGCGCTCAGTGAGCAGCAGGTGATGGAAGTCCTCGCTGACTGCTACGGCATTCCATTTCTGACGAATGCAGCCCGCATTGCCGACCCGAAAACTTTAGAGATATTGCCACGCGAGTTCATCGAAGAGCAACGTGTGTTGCCGCTGTTTCACGTCCGTGATGTGCTCACTGTTGCCGTCTGCGAGCCTGCGAACCTGTATCTCATTGAAGAGATTCAGCGCCTCAGTGGGTGTGAAGTTCAGATTGTTGCGGCGACCGCGTCTGAACTTGAATCGGCTCTTCGTTCGTATCTGCCTTCAGCGAATGTCTTCGTGATCGACGATATCTATGAGGACATTGATGATGCAGACTTCAGCGTCATCGAGAGCCAGGTCACGGAGCTGACGGATCTTGAAGAAGTCGCCGGGCAGAGCCCTGTCGTCAAGCTCGTCAACTATGTGGTGTACTCTGCCGTCCAGCAAGGCGCATCTGATATTCATCTCGAACCCGATGATCACAAGTTGCGCATTCGGTTTCGAGTGGATGGCCGGTTGTATGAGACGATCAGCCCGCCGCACAAAATGCATGCGGCAATCACGAGTCGCCTGAAGATCATGAGCAATCTCGACATCTCGGAACGCCGTATTCCGCAAGATGGAGACATCCATGTGATGATGGATGGCCGGCCGATCGACTTGCGCGTATCCACGATGCCGGGCAAGTTTGGCGAGAAAGTCGTCATTCGAATCATCGATAATCGCAGTGCGAATGTCACGCTCGACAAGCTCGGCTTTTCACCAGCGATGCTTGAGGGCTGGAAGTCGATTGTTCAGCAAGCGAACGGCGTTGTTCTGGTCACAGGTCCGACCGGATCAGGAAAGTCGACGACGCTGTATTCAGTGCTCGGAATGATCAACTCACCGGAAGTGAACATCTCGACGATCGAAGATCCGATCGAGGCGAACGTTCCTGGTGTGAACCAGTCGCAGGTCAACGATAAGGCGGGTTTCACGTTTGGTTCTGCGTTGCGCGCGATGCTGCGGCAGGATCCGGACATCATGATGGTCGGGGAGGTGCGCGATGCTGAAACAGCCGCGATTGTCACGCAGGCAGCGCTGACTGGCCACCTTGTCTTCTCGACGTTGCACACGAACGATGCGCCAAGTGCCATCACGCGACTGGTCAACATAGGAATCGAACCCTACCTCGTGGCGGCAACGATTCGCGGCGTGCTGGCGCAGCGTCTTGTTCGCAAGATATGTCCGCACTGCAATGAGCCATATGAACCAGACCCGATTCTGCGTGCAACAGTCGAAGAACTTGCTGGCTCGTTCGAGCAGTTGTATCGCGGTCGCGGGTGCAGTCGATGTCGCAGTACAGGATTTGCCGGACGCATCGGCGTGTTTGAACTGCTTATTCCAGACGATGAGATACTGACTGCGATCGGCAACGGGGCGAGCCTGCAGGAGCTGCGCGAGATCCTCCACAACAGTGGTTTCGTCACGCTTCGCGCAGACGGGATGGAGAAGGCGCGCAGCGGACTCACCACCGCTGAAGAGGTCTTCTTCGCGACGACGATCTGATCAACGCTTTGACTGGCGGAGGACGGCGGATCATGCCTGCACAAACATACAGTTTTCGCGTTCGTGAACGATCAGGACAGGTCAGCACCGGTTCGCTGGTTGCGGAGAGCGCAGCGCAGGTTGGCGCCCGGCTTCGTGCTGAGGGCAAAACGATCCTTGCAATTTCTGATAAGCCGCTTGCTGCGTCGCTCAATGCGGATCAGATCAAGCGCAGCGAGGCAGCGCGTCGCGTCAACCGAGAAGACGTCATTGCATTCTGCCAGCAGTTGTCGGTGATGCTCGACACCGGTGTTCCACTGGCAGAAGCGCTTGACTCATTTTCCAAGCAGACACGATGCACACATTTCAGACAGGTGCTGAGCGTTCTCAGCAACGACATTCAGGGGGGCGAATCGCTCTCGTCATCAATGGGTCGCTGGCCACGGGTGTTTCCGCCAATCATGCTCAGCCTTATCAAGGCGTCGGAAGCATCGGGTTCGATGGGGCTGATGCTCGGACGAATCGGCGAGTATCTCAGCAAGGAGCGGCGGACTGCACGACAGATCAAGGGTGCTGTGACGTATCCGTTGTTTATGATCTTCATGGCAGTGGGTCTGAGCCTGTTTCTCCTGACATTTGTCCTTCCGAAGTTTGCGTCGATCTATGCATCGCGTGCTGCGTCGTTGCCGATACCGACACGCATTCTGTTAACGTTCAGTGAGTTTCTCACCTCGCAATACCTGATCTACGGGCCGATTCTCGGAACGATCGTACTCGGCACGCTGTTCTGGCGGACGCGCCCATCCGGTCGAAAGTTCTTTGACTGGCTGCGCCTCCGGACACCGATCATTCGGGAGATGTACTGTCAGTTGTATATCACTCGTTCGATGCGCACGATGGCAACGTTGCTCGCCGGTGGGGTGAACCTGTTGGACATCATCGAGATCTGCCGCGGCATTACCAATAACCACTACTTCGGTATGCTGTGGACAAGTATCGAAGATGGTGTTCGCCAGGGGCAGCAGATGTCCGAGTCGCTTTATCAGTCGCCGTTCATTCCGGCGAACGTCGCATCGATGGTGAACTCTGGCGAGCGGTCCGGCCGGCTCGCCGAGGTCATGCAGAAGATTGCGGACTTTGCTGAGGAAGAGTTGGATGCGTCCGTGAAGCAGGCGACGGCCTACATCGAGCCGGCCATGATCGTGATCATGGGCGGAATTATCGGAGCTGTCGCAATCGCGCTGTTGTTACCCATCTTGACGATGGGCCGCATGGTGTCGGGTGGATAGCGCATTGCAGCAAGCTTACTCTGGACAACGTCGAGAACTTATGCTGAAATAGCTCGCCTCAGCGTACCGGCTGAGGTGGAGGATGTCGGTCGTGGTGTTCAAAAGAGTGAAGATCATCGTCGTAGCGATTGGCTGCGTTCATGCATCAGGTCCATGTCTCGCTCAGGGGTTTGAGTTTGACGATGTGACGGTGCTGAGCGGCGTCGGCACGTATGAACCGCAAGCCGGTTTCACGGCAGGGCTTGCTGCTGCGGATTTCGATGATGACGGCGATATCGATTTCTTTGTGCCAACCCGCGAAGGTGCGGCCAATCGGCTGTATCAGAATGACGGCACAGGCAACTATATGGATGTTGCGGCGGACGTCGGACTCGCCTCGACAAACCGAGCCCGAACCGCGCTGTTCTTCGACTATGACGGCGACGGCGATCTTGATCTGATCGTTCAGCATGATCACTTTGCGGAACTCAATATTACGGTGCCACCTGTGACCTTGTATGAGCAGGGAGCGGATGGCATGTTCACTGATGTGACAGTTGCGGCTGGTCTTGACTTTCCTGAAACGATTGAGCAGATCGTGCACAGCGCTGGAATGTGCGCAGGGGACATCAACAATGATGGCTTTCTTGATTTGTGCGTGGCGAGGTGGTTTGGTGAGTCTCGTCTGTTGTTGAACAACGGCGATGGGACTTTCTCCGACATCACAGGATCGTCGAACTTTGGCAACACAGGCGATTCTCCGTGGCAGCCGGTCATGTTCGACTTCAATCAAGACGGGTGGCTGGACATCTTTGTTGCGGTCGACTTTCTGCCGAATCACCTCTGGATGAATCAGGGCGATAACACGTTTATTGATCTGGCAGAAGCTGCTGGTTGTTCGAGCGCTTGGAATGAAATGGGTGTAACGCTTGGCGACTACGACCGCTCATTCCTCATGTTTTATTAAGCCGTGGGTTACGGAAAATCACGTGGATAAA
>CAZVXI010000049.1:0-18724 GCA_964631295.1 uncultured Isosphaeraceae bacterium | reverse complement strand
GAGACCTCCACTGGACGAAGGGGAACTTCCACTGGGCCAAGGGAGACTTCCACTGGACGAAGGGGAACTTCCGCTGGACCAGGTGGAGCGATGGCGGAGCGGCTGCGCGCCGTCCCGAACCCGCCTGGCGCTGCCGAGAGCCGCGAGTTTGCACGGCTTGGACGTCGATCGACGTACATGATCTGCGATTGATGAGTTCCAAGCCGATGCGCGAGGCGGACTGCTCACCCGAGCGCATTGCGAAACGTATGTGTAGCCGCGAAATGCGAGGCGAGCGCGTCGGAATGCGATCGCGGAGCGCTTCCCTCGGGGCGCGGCTACGCGGCGCGGTCAATCAGAATCAGGCGCACGACCGGTGCCTGCATCGTCGTCCGAGCCGGACTGTTCGCCCTCATGCGTGAACTGTCCGAGCGCATACATGTGGTTCTGCTGATCTTCGTCGTACTCGAGATCACTCGGCGGAGTGATGAGCGGCCAGAGAATCCAGTCGCCTTCGCCTTGTTCCGTCCCTGCCCAGCGTCTTGAGTGCGGCGACCATCGCGCGTACTTCTGCGCCTTGGCCGGCCTGCCTGCATCGTCATCACCATCGTTGCCGACGCTGTACACAACCGGCTGGCCATCGCGCAGCGCGTAGCCGAGCGGCTTGCCGGTGTATTGATCGACAGGTGCCTGGTCAAGTACCGCAGGGATCATCGCATCGAGCGATTGCGGCCACGTCCCATGCTGGTTGCGATACTGCATCGCAGCGATGGTGATGCGCATCCCATCGCGTCGCATCGTGATCTGATCAGCATGCTTGAACACACTGCTGATGGCAGGCATGAGCACGGCGATCGGGTAATACTCCCACCGATTCGCGCGAATCATCTGCTCGAGTTTGTGATCAAACTGCGCATCTCGCTTCCAGTTCGGCTGCGCGCCCTCGGCCTGGAGTTCTGCGAGAAGCTCATCGTACTTGTCGACGACTTGCTTGCGCGATGCAGCGACAGCGCTCATGGCGGGCATCATGGCACTGGTAACCGCATCTTCGAGCCACTCATCGCGTTCGGGCAGATTGCTGAAGTTCGTGAAGTCTTCCAACAACTGCACGCCTGACCAGGTGAGGCGACCATCGCCTTTGCCATCATCCGTGTAGGTATGCTGAATGACATCCATGAACATGTGCCGCTCGCCGGCGATGTTGGTGATGATGCGCTCGTTGCCGCCAAAGCGGGCCAGAGCATCGTCGATGCGCGCAAGCTGCTGCGATGTCCACGGCGTGTCGGTGCTGATCTCGCCGAAGCGGTCGGCAGCGATGATGGCGATTGAATACCCGACGAGTTGCTCGATGAGCGTGGGGCCTTCGAGCAGTTGCGTCGCCATGCCGAGCAGCGCTTCGAGGTTGCGGGCTGCTGCATTGAGATCGCCATCTGCAACGGCACGGCGGACATCATCGCCGATCATGGCGGCCGCGGCGCGAAGCACTGCTGCGTGCGGCAACAGCACACCGATCAGCGTGCGCGGCTCATCCGTGGCTTCGAGTTCGCTGGCAAGCGTCGACCCGGGGAAGATGGCGGCGTCCTCTGCATGGACGCCGAAGTTGTATTCGTAGCCGAGTATCGGCTTGGAAGCGCCCAGTGCAAAGCGTTCCATCGCGGGCTGAACCTGCCGGAGGTAATCAGCGAGTTGTTCCCACCCCGGCTCGCCGGGCATGGGCGTGCGCACGGAGTGCATCATCGGCGGCTCTTCAAGCATGAGTAGCGCTTCGCGATAGCGGGGCCAGGCGTGGTTGTCGGCCGGTGTTGCAACAACTGACTTGTTCAGGTCTGCGAGGTAATCGTGCGACGGGCTGGGCGATGCGAAGAAGAATCGCACGGCGAGATAGGCGTAGATGCACAGCAGCAGGAGCAGGCAGATGCCTGCGATCTTGCCGCTGAGGATGATGTATCGCCGCGGCCCGGTGCGCTTGCGGCGCTGCGCGCGGCGGATGAGCTTCGATGCCTGGGCATCATCGCCAAAATCCTTCGCGAGCTGTTCTGGAGATTCGCCAGCATCGACACCGTCAGCGAAGTGAGCAGCGAGTTCTTCCGCGACGGCGAGGCGTTCATCATAGAGCAGGCGGGTGTCGTTGCTGATCCGCCGAACCACCTGCGCGAGCGGCGCTGTAAGCTGTGCTGCGGCGATGATTTTTTCAATGTGCTGCTCGACATCGAAGCGCAAACGGGCTGCATCTCGAAGTGTTGTGCGCCCGGTCCGCGCCCAATTGCTGCGGTGTTCCGGCAGATCGTGTGTGTGAGCGCTGCTCATGAAACACCTCCGCGCGCGAGGCGAGAGGGCAGATTCGTTCGCGTTGCGAGAATGCCGAGCGATGCCATGGCTTCCGCGAGGGCCTTCCACTGGCGGGTCTCTTTGGCGAGGTGCTTCTGCCCGCGCTCGGTGAGTTTGTAGTACTTTCGCATGCGGCCGACATCACTTTGCCTGCGTGATGCGGTGATGAGCTTCTTGGCTTCGAGGTTGTAGAGCATCGGATAGAGCGTGGACTGCCCCATCGCGAGTGCCCCGTTGGATTGGCGTTCGAGTGCCTGCACAAGCTCGTAGCCATACTTCTCGCCGGCTTCGAGCAGTTTGAGGACGGCGACGGGCCCCGCACCACGCATCAGTTCACGTTCCACTCGCATGAAAGAGCTCCTCAGGATCGGCGACACCTAGTATGCGTCACATAGTATACCAGGCGACCCGGTTTGGCAACACAAATGCTCCGGAAATGCCTGCGATGCGGTTCAGCGAGTCGCCAACTTGCGGCGCCTCAGACGGTTAAACTCATCAGACGCATGCTTCACACACGCCCACCATCGCTGTTCTGCACACTTGTGGCCGTTCTTGCCGGGCTTTTGCTGGTCGCTGGGCCATGCTGCGGGCAGACGCTTCCGCCTGAGATGCTGGAAGATCCCCCGCCGCCCGGCGAGCAGGATCAGGAGCCAGCACAGGCGGCAACCGAGCAGCGCGCCCTGGCTGATGCTCCGGAGGGTGAGACGAAAACACTCCGCGCGATGCTCGATGCTGATTCCTGGCCTCGCCGTGCGATCGGCGGGATGCGGCTGGAGCGCTTCACGTGTGATGAATCGCGCACGATCCTCACGAATCTGCTGAAGGATGAATCGCCGCAGGTCCGCGCGTATGCCGTGGCGACGCTCGGGCGGCTGCGTGTTCCGGGCGAGGCGAGCTGGTTTGCAGATGAAGAAGATGTCGGCGTGATTCGGACAGCGCTGCGCTGCCGGTATGCGTTTGATGCGGAGAAGCTCAGCAACGCGGTGCGCACGCTGTGCAGGTCGCGGTCGGTTGATCAGCAGATGCTTGGCATTGAACTCGGAGCAGCAAGCGGCGATGCGGAACTGCGTGAGCTTGCCAGTGCAACGCTGCGCAAGTTCATCCTGCGCATGGACCGGATCGATGCAGGCCGCTTTGCAGAGCGCATCGCATGGATCACGAGCGCGCCCGCATATCGTCGGCCGACTCACTGGCAGCGCTGGCTGCGCGACCAGGGCCGCGAGTTTGGCGCGCAGAGTGGACACTACATTCCAGAGAACTCTGCAGAAACGATCACACCATCGCTGATCGCGCAGCTCGACACGGAGAGCTTTGTCAGGCTCGAAGGATATCTCGAAGAGATTTCCGCACGCACAGTCGATCTGGCGATCGTAATCGACTGCACATCGAGCATGTACCGCGAGATTGCAGAAGCACAGGGCGGCGTGGATGACTTGATGCTGTTCATGAACGATCTGGTTGAATCCATGCGCGTCGGCATTGTGGCGTATCGCGATCGGCGCGACCTGTTCGAGACGAAAGGCTGGCCATTCTCGACGAATATCAACGAAGTGCGCAAGCGGCTGTGGTCGCTGAGCGCTGATGGCGGCGGCGACACACCCGAGGCCGTGTACGATGCACTGCGCGCTGCCTATACGCAACTCGACTGGAACCCGGTGAACACACGCATGCTGATTCTGATCGGCGATGCGCCACCTCACATTGGCTATGGATCCAAATGCGAGCGAATGGCCAGGCTTGCCTACGACAATGAGTGCGTGACGCATGTCATCCAGGCGGCGGGCAGAGATGTGAAGCACTTCCCGGAGATCGCCAAGGCAGGTGGGGGCGAGGCAGTCCTGCTGGAGAATGACGACTCGCTCGTCGCCGAGATCACGGGCATCACGTTTGGTGGTGCATTCAAGGACGAGGTCCGCGAGTTCTTCCGAATGTACCTCATGCTGTGCAAGCGCTGAGATTGTGTGTGCTTTTTCGCGCAGCCTCGCTCAACATCCCGATCATGAGTGGCCGATCAGTATGATCCTGTTGACGTTTCGGGCGTGCAAAAGGAGCCGCAGCGTGCGGATTGGTCTCATCTGCCCTGATCTGTACGGCCACCTGAACCCGCTCACATCGCTCGGGCATGAACTTGCGCAGCGCGGCCATGTTGTCACTGTGTTTGCTGGGGCGATTGCCAATGAACTGGCGGCACGGCAGGGGCTCGAGCATGTCGCGCTCGGTGACACAGACAACCTGTCGGCACGATCGATCGAGGCATGGCAGCGGCTCGGACAACTCAGTGGCGTGCGATCAATGTGGCAGAGCGGCCGGGCGTGGTATTACTCCTCGCTCATTTTGAAGCACGATCTGCCGAAAGCGCTGGATGCGAATCCTGTGGACGGATTGATCATTGACCAGGTATCACCGGCAGCGGTCCCGGCAGCGACTGCGCGGGAGATTCCATTCGTCGTTGCGGCCAATGCGCTGGCGATTCACTACGGCCCGACTGTTCCCCCGCCACCATTGCCCTGGCGATACCGCGGCGATGCGGTCGGACGGTGGCGCAACCGTGTGGCATGGCAGACGATCAAGCCGTTTTATGAGTGGATGGCTGGCTCGCGCGCAATCGGGACGCGCGCGACACATCTCATCTTTGAGCACGACCATGGTCTTGCCCGCATTTCGCAGCAACCCGCTGTGTTCGAGTTTCCGGATCAACCGCATCCGGATCACTTTCACTTTACCGCACCGTGGCACGCCGAGGGACGCGATGATCACGATGACGACTTCCCGTGGGACCGTCTCGATGATGCAGTGCCCATGATCTACGCGTCCATGGGTACACTCCAGAATAATCAGCAGCATGTGTTCGGAGCGATCGCGGAATCGGTCCGCGACCTGCCGGTGCAACTCGTTCTGAGCCGTGGTGGTGCAGCAGGTGAACTCGAGATCCACCTTCCTGACAATGTCATCATGGTGCCGCGCGCACCGCAACTGAAGTTGCTCGATCGCGCTGCATTCGTCATGACCCACTCCGGACTCAATACGACGCTTGAGTGTTTGGTTCGCGGCGTGCCGATGATCTGCCTGCCGGTGACGAATGATCAGCCGGGTGTCGCGCGTCGAGTGGAATGGCTCGGATGCGGCGAGGTTCTGCCGGTACAACGCGTGCGAGCCGCTCGACTGCGCGCGCTGGTCAAACGGTTCCTGACAGATGAGTCGTACGCCCGGAACGCTGCGGCGCTCAAAGCACAGTTACCAATACGAAGCGGTGTCGAACTGGCAGCAGATGTGGTTGAACTGGCATTGACTGAAAGGCATCGCATCACGCGCGACCAGATCAGCCGGGCCAGAACAGCATGAGCGCTGCGCTGACCATGGCCGATATCAACAGAAACGCTGCCATCCAGCGGGCAAGTCGCACTCCTGCGAGCACAAGAATCATTCCGAGTTTGAACGTCAGATTCGACAGCGCAGCCAGTATGATCGCACGCCACGCAGTGTCTGCGGCCACGCGCCCGTCGGCGACCATACGCGCTGATGATAGTGTGATCGCGTCCATGTCTGTCAGCCCGGACAACAGCGCGACGGCATAGATGCCTCGTTGTCCAAAATACTCTTCCGCAGCAGCGACCCCCAGCAGAACAACTGCGTACATGGCGCCGAAGAACAATGCCGACTTGAGTTCAGTTGGATTCTCTGGTTCAGCAAACTCCGTGCTGGTGCGCCGCGCAAGGAACCAGACAATGCCAACCATCACGATGGACGCAGCCGCAAGGATTGCAATCGGCCAGACCATCTGCTGGAGGTGCTGCGGTGCGACGACGGTAATCTCAACAAGAACGCGCGCGTACATGACGGTCGAGGCGAGAATGATCACAAACGCTGCGGGAAGGACAGTCGCGCTGCGCGCATGCGCGCGGCGTGAAAACGACACGGTCGTCGCAGTGCTGGAGATAAACCCACCCAGCAAGCCGCCCAACACCATGCCGACATGTTCGCCGAATGCTTTGAAGGCGATGTACGCACCGAGCGAGATCCCCGTGATGAGCACGACCATCCACCAGATGTTGCGCGGGTTCCAGACATCCAGCGGGCCGAACGTCTCGTCCGGCAGGACGGGAAGAATGACGAGGGAGATCAGCGCAAACTGCATAATCGCCCGTACTTCCTTGTCGCCAAGTTGATCGATCAAGCGGTGCAGTGGCTGCTTCCACTGCAGGAGAACTGCGACAGCGCCGCCAAGCGCGACAGCCACGCTCCACGGCGCGACGACCAGCAGCGCGCCGATACCAAACATCAGGACCGTTGCAATCTCTGTCGTGATCCCGGCTTTTGCCTTTCCCTTGCGCGCGCTGATTGTTGTCCCCACGGCAACGGTTCCGACAACGCCAATGATGCCGGCCGCGAGCACCCAGCCGCCCATGGTGTCTGCGAGCATGGCAATGACGGTGCCCAGCAGCGTGATGAGCGCAAATGTCCGAACACCGGCGACGGGTTCATCCTGCCACTCGCGCTGCAAGCCGACGAGCAGCCCGAGGCCGAGCGAGATGCCAAGCATGGCAAAGATGTCTGTCAGTTCTGTTGGCACGAATAAAAGCGTACTGCGTCACGGTGACGCTCGCGAGTCAGTCAATAGCCTGCGTGATCCAGCCGCCACACAGGACCGCTTCGCCCGAATCGGGCTCGTAGCACACGACGGCCTGCCCCGGCGCGATGGCAAACTGAGGCTCGTCGAATCTCACTTCAAGTTCATCGAGCTCCGTCGCACGGTATTGCGCCGGCTCCGGATCGGCATTGTAACGAATCTTCGCGAGGCACCGCTGCCAGTCGTCGGCCGGTTCCACCAACCAGTTCGTTTCCCGCGCGAGACAACCGCTTGAGAGCAACTCATCGCGATCGCCGACCGTCACGGTGTTTGATCGCGCATCCTTGTGAACGACGTAAATCGGGTAGCCAAGCGCCACCCCGACGCCGCGCCGCTGGCCGATTGTGAAGTGCTGATGCCCTTCATGCTGACCAAGGTCTTTACCTGCGGTGTCAACAATCCGGCCGGGCTGAACGTCGTCCGGGCTGCGCCGCTCGACCAGCCCCGCATAGTCATTGTCCGGCACAAAGCAGATTTCCTGAGAGTCGGGCTTGTTGAACACTGGCAACTCAAACTCGGCGGCAAGCTTGCGCACGGCAGGCTTGCGCATCGCGCCGATCGGCAGAAGCATCTCTTTCAGTCGGTCGCGCGGCGCACCGAAAAGTACGTAACTCTGATCCTTGTTGTGATCAACGCCGCGCATTAATCGCGGGCGATCAGAATCTGTACGGTCAATGCGGGCGTAGTGACCGGACGCGACGTACTGCGCGCCGATCTGCTTTGCGTAGTCATGCAGCTTGCCGAACTTCAGCCAGTCGTTGCAGCGCACGCATGGGTTGGGCGTTCTGCCCGCGTTGTACTCGCCGACGAAGTAGTCGATGATCCGGCCGAAATCCTTCTTGAAGTTGCAAACATAGAACGGTACATCGAGCCTTGCGGCGACGAGTCGGGCATCGGCTGCATCATTAATCGAACAGCACCCCTGCTTGCCGATGCGGATCTTCGTCGGATCGCACGTCACGCCTGCCGAGTCGTATGGCTCGAGTTGGTCGAACGTCTCGCCGGGCGATCCGAGGCGCATGAAACACCCCACGACCTCGTGGCCGGCTTGCTTGAGCAGCGCTGCTGCGACAGAAGAATCAACTCCGCCGGACATCGCCACGAGCACCTTGGGACCGTTTGCAGCCATCTCAAGCCGGGATTGTAGGTACCCTTGTGGCAACATTCGCATGAGAGGACCACCAATGCAGCGAACCAGTCTGTGTGCCATGGCGATCGCCATCGCAGCGACAATTTCATCATCCGGGCATGCTCAGTCGGAGCGATCGTTGACCGCGCCGGAACAGGCGATGCTCGACCGCATATCTGCTGATTCGATGC
Organism: uncultured Isosphaeraceae bacterium; assembly: GCA_964631295.1. GTDB lineage: Bacteria > Planctomycetota > Phycisphaerae > Phycisphaerales > SM1A02 > CAZVXI01. The sequence goes on along the minus strand of CAZVXI010000049.1, from coordinate 10,470 downwards.
GCGGGCACCTGTCGTTCATCGCCAGCGACCTGCTCGAGGGCCGCGACACGCCTTCCTAAGGCCTCGATATCGCAGCGCAGTACATTGCCGCTCAGTTCATGCGGGCCGGGCTTGAGCCGATCGGCGATGATGGCTATTTCCAGACGGCGAGCGTGGAAGCGGACCGCCCGGGACCAAACGACTTTCAGGCCACGATCAGAACGACCGATGGACCGGTCAGTATTTCCATGGACCGCGTCAGTGTGGGCTTCGCTGAGAGGGAACTGAACATCACGAACCTGCCTGCGGTGACACTGCCCTTCACAATGGAAGTGGGCGAGATCGATGCGCCGGACGGATTGGTCGTCATGACATCGATCGAACCGTCCTCCGCAGTCCCAACCGAGCGCCGGCGTGAGTACTTTCAGAAGTACAGCGCGTTTATGAATCAGATGAGCGATCTCGGCGTCGTTGCGGTCCTTGATCTGAACCCCGAGAGCGAAGCCCCATCGCAGGGGAGCCGCAGCTTTGGGCGTGGCGGCTGGCCCGCCGTATTCACGATCCACAGCGAGGACATCGCCGGGCGACTCGGTCTGACTATCAGAGACGGGTGGAACCTCACAGATGACGCGTGGACGATCGACCTGCAGTACAAGACGCCCAAGCGAGTCGATGTGCCGGTGCGCAATGTCGTCGGCCTGCTGCGCGGTAGTGATCCGGAACTGGCTGATGAGTACATCATCGTCACTGCTCACTATGACCATGTCGGGATTGGTTCGCCTGTCGACGGCGATGCCATCTACAACGGTGCCAACGATGATGGCAGCGGTACGACATGCGTGATCGAGATTGCCGCCGCGATGGCCGGCCTCGACGCCGCGCCGAAGCGGTCGATCATCTTCATGTGCGTGTACGGCGAGGAGCGAGGACTGCTCGGATCCCGGCATTACGTGAGCAACCCGATCGTCCCCCTGAAGCAGACCGTGGCAAACATCAACCTCGAGCACATGGGACGGACAGATGATTCAGAAGGCCCGAGTGTCAATCGGGTAATGCCGACCGGGTTTGATTACTCCAGCACGGTTGAGCCGTTCGTCGAAGCCGGCGAGCAGATCGGCTTCAATGTCGATCACCATCCGATGAACAGCGCGAACTTCTTCGCTCGCAGCGATAATGCAGCTTTCGCTCGAGTCGGCATACCGGCCCATACATTCTGCACGGCGTTCATCTTTCCGGACTACCACGGCGCGGGCGATCACTGGGATTTGGTCGATTACGACAACATGGCAGCCGCGGCTCGGATGGTCGCGCTCGGGCTCAAGAAGCTCGCCAACGCAGATGATCCGCCGACATGGACCGAAGGGCATCGTCAGACCGGACGGTACATCGAAGCGTGGAACAAACTGCACGGCATCGTTCGCTAGCGTTGCCGATCGCGCGCTTCGTTCATCCGCCGCTGCAACTCACTGGAGAGCGCCTCCGCCTCGGAGAACGTGGCTCGAAAGGCGACGTTGATGGTGGGTACGCGCTGCATCGCCCGCCAGATGCCGGGGTTGATGTGAATGCGATACGCATCCGGGCCTTCCTGCAGGAGCACCATGTGCGCATAGGAACTCCAGGGAAACAGGCGATCACCATCGACAGTGATTCCTTCGTTGGAGATGAGATACCGGACAAAGTGCTCGCGCCCGCGCGACTCGGCAAGTGCAACGGTCGCGTACAGCAAACCAACAATGACCACCGCGAAGAACGCCAGTTGCATCGCTGCGAACCATGACCAGCCGAAACCGAGCAGGGGCGAGCTTGCCGCAATTACAATCAACACGCCGCCACCGGTGGCAACTCCGCGCTTCGACAAGCCGAAGCCTGCCAGCGACCATCCGTACAACTGAAACATGCCCGCTTCGTAGGCACAGCCGCACTCAGGGCATGCATGGTTTGGCGGCAGTCCGGTGAGCGGATAGTCGCACTTCGGGCATCGTTCAATGATATACGAAATGGTCTGCAATGAGGCCACTGCCATTCAATGATATCGCTTCATGAAGAGGCGCGAGACTGACGCGACCTGAGCATCCGGCGTGGAAGCTGACGGTCGCGTGATCGCGGCATTGCCCGTGTGATAGACTCGCAGCGATGCTGATCTACGCAGGGATCGACGAAGCGGGATACGGGCCGATGCTCGGGCCCCTGTGCGTGGCGGGGTCTGTCTTCGTCCTGCCGGATCATGACCCTGCCGACGGAGCGCCGAAACTGTGGAGCATGCTCCGCTCGTATGTGTGCCGCTCGAAGCGGCATGCTGCCAGGCGCATCTGCATCGACGATTCCAAACTGCTCAAGGGGCAGTCCGGCGGCTCGACACACCCGCTGCTGCATCTTGAACGTGGCGTGCTGGCCTTCCTGCCCGGCGGGCTCGATCTCGTCCGCGATGCGGCTCAGGATGACACACTGCTGAAGTTGCTCGGCGTCGAGCCGATCCACGAAGCCTGGTATGCGTCGAACACCAATCTGCCGGTCGGCCAGCATCCGGCAGAGTTGCGCATCCACGCCAGCCGACTGCAGCGTGGCCTCGAACGGGCGAATATCCGCTGCGAGATGATCCGCTGCCGAGCGATTGACGCAGGGCCATTCAACGATCGGATCGAGCGCATCGGCAACAAGGCTGCTGTAAACATGCACGCCATCGTGCAGATCATTGAGGAGATCTGGCAGCGGTTTCCCAATGATCACCCGCGGATCATCGTCGACCGCCAGAGTGGACGAACGCGCTACACGGAGGCGCTTCGGATTGGGTGGCCCGATGCCGAGGTCGAGATCATCGCTGAGTCGGATGACCTCAGCCGGTACCACCTCCGCTCTGGCGACGGCCGCCGAGAGATCACGGTGAGTTTCGTCAAGGGGGCTGAGCAGCGTCATCTTCCAGTCGCGCTGGCATCCATGACCGCCAAGTACGTGCGAGAGTTGCTGATGCTCCGCCTGAACCGATTCTTCACACAGCACCTTCCGGAACTCAAGCCAACGGCCGGGTATGTGCAGGATGGTCGCCGGTTTGTCCGGGAGATTGCTCCGGTGATGAAAACATTGCGTATCGAGCGGCGGGCGCTGATTCGCAGCGTCTGACCACGGCAGGCTGATCGGCACAAACAGCCGATTTGACGGCGGTCTCCGGGAATCCCTGTTTGACGACCGTGTCACAGCTGATATACTCAATGGCTTCGGGCAGGTGTCGGCAAACCTGTACCAGCACGAAAATTCAAGGAGAACAGCGGTGTCGGATGAAGAAGACCCCGCCTGCTCGCGCCTCGAACCCCGTTGAGTTCGGCGTCGGCAGGCCGACAAGAACTCACGGAGTCTCGCGAAGCGAAACTCCTGACCGTCCATAAATCAACTCGGCAACAGATCTGAACGCGGTGGAACGATCATCGTTCTTTTGAGACTTGGTTTCAGCACCGCTGAGATTTGCCCGATAACGAAGACCGAGGGTCTCGGCGGCAGCGATCGAACTTCCGACGATCACGCGGAGAACCACGGCTCTGAACCAGATATCCATCGTCGTCCAGTGGCGGCGAAGTGACTCCGCAGCAGAAGGACTGTGATCAAAACGTGGGAGCCTGCCAACGGATCGGCCGGTGGCATTCCCCGGGAAGCAAGTGAAAGCCATGGCGACCGACCTGACACGAGTACGAAATATCGGAATCTGCGCTCACATTGATGCGGGCAAGACGACGGTGACCGAGCGCATCCTGTTCTACACCGGCAAGAGCTACAAAATGGGCGAGGTGCATGAAGGCACCGCGACCATGGACTTCCTTGCCGAGGAACAGGAGCGTGGCATCACCATCCAGTCTGCTGCGACTTCCTGCCCATGGGAGTACAACGGCGACTCCTATCAGGTCAATCTGATTGACACGCCCGGCCACGTCGACTTCACGATTGAAGTGGAACGCTCGCTGCGAGTGCTCGACGGCGCGGTTGCTGTGTTCGATGGCAAGGAAGGCGTGGAAGCGCAGTCTGAGACTGTGTGGCGACAGGCCGACAGGTACCGTGTTCCGCGCGTCTGCTTCATCAACAAGATGGACAAGATCGGCGCGAACTTTGAGTTCAGCTTCAAGACGATCAAGGATCGACTGGGCGCTAATCCGATTGCTGTCCAGTTGCCGATCGGCGCATCCGATGACTTCGAGGGCATCATCGACCTTCTGGAAATGAAGGCGTACTACTTCGACGCCAGCGAACTTGGCGCCCGTGTGGAACAGCGCGACATCCCTGAGAACATGCAGGAGATGGCCGAACTCTGGCACCACGACATGGTCGAGAAGGCGGCGGAACTCGACGATTCTCTGACTGAGAAATACCTCGAGGATGAATCGTCAATTACACCTGACGAGATTCGCGCAGCGATTCGCAAGGGAACCATTGCCCGTGAGTGCTACCCCGTGTTCTGCGGCTCGGCTCTCAAGAACATCGGCGTGCAGCGCTTGCTCAACGGCGTCATCGATTACCTGCCCAACCCGCAGGAAGTCCCGCCGATGCAAGGGACGGATCCGAAGGATTCGACAGTCAAACTGACACGCCAGAACAGTGAAGATGCCCCATTCTCCGCACTTGTGTTCAAGGTTGTCTCAGATACGCACGGCGATCTTACTTACATCCGCGTGTATTCGGGCGTGCTCGATAAGGGCAGCCGTGTTCTCAACCCGGTCAACAACAAGCGCGAGAATGTGAGTCGGATCTTCGAGATGCACGCAAAGGACCGCGAGTCGCTCGATCAGGTGGGTGCAGGTCGGATTGTCGCTGTCATCGGTCTGAAGAACTCGATGACTGGCGACACGCTGTGCGATCCGAACGATCCAATCGTTCTGGAGCGCATGGACTTCCCCGATCCGGTCATTTCGATGTCTATCGAGCCGAATACTGCGGACGACAAGAAGAAACTCTCCGAGGCGCTCACAACGATTCGCCGCGAAGACCCCTCGTTCCGTGCTGAGTACAACGATGAGACTGGCGAGACTGTCATCGCCGGGATGGGTGAGTTGCACCTCGAAATCATCAAGAACAAGCTGTTGCGCGACATGAAGGTCGGCGTGCAGGTGGGCAAGCCGCGCGTGAGCTATCGTGAGACCATCCTCGGCAATGCCGAGAATGTCCGCGGCAAGTTCGTGAAGCAGACAGGTGGTCGCGGCCAGTTTGGCGATGCGATCATCAACGTCCGCCCGGTCACCAAGGCCGAGACCGAAGAACTGAATGTGGAGATGAAGAACGGCATCGCCTTCGTCGACAAGATCTCGCAGGGTGCGATCCCCAGGGAGTACATCCCGTCAGTGGCAGTCGGTATCCGCAATGCGGCCACATCGGGCGTGCTGGGCGGGTATCCGATGCAGAATATCCTTGTCGAACTTGTTGACGGTTCGTACCACGATGTCGACTCCAGCCAGGTGGCGTTCGAGCAGGCTGGTGCCCTCGCATTCCGCGAAGCGTGTACCCAGGCGGGTCTGGCGCTGCTGGAGCCGATCATGCGTGTGTCGATCGTGACGCCGGACGAATTCTTCGGCACAGTGAGTGGCGACCTTTCAAGCCGTCGCGGTCACATCCTCGATTCAGAGCTGCGTGGCAATGTCCGGATGATCACGGCGGAAGTGCCGCTGTCTGAGATGTTTGGCTACACCACTGTCCTGCGAGGCCAGACGCAGGGCCGTGCGACAAGCTCCATGGAACCGGCCGAGTACCGGCCGATGCCCGAACGCCTGCGAGATGAGATTCTCGCCAAGGTGTGATCTTTCAAGCAACAGATTGAAGCAACCCAGCCCCGATCAATCGCGATCGGGGCTGTTTTTGCGCATTCGTAGCACGTCGCCAAACGGTGATTTTGCGACACGCACCGGTGACAAACGCGAAATGCCACATCCCAATGAACTGATACCGGCCGACGTTCGTTGGACTGGTATCTTGAGCGATTCAAAGGGAGTCGCATCGCTGTTGCATGCTCGGCTGAATAACCGTGCAGAGGCGATTCGCTCCAGGAAACTTTTGGTCGATGACACGGACCATCACACAAGCAGCCTTTGAGGAACAGTACCAGCGGCAGCGCGAGGTCTCGTATCGCCGAAACTTCGTCTACCTGATCGCTGCATACATGGCGTATACGTTCGGATCAGCGATCTTCTTCCTGATCACGACGGCAGGCGAAGTCTGGGCAGATCATGCCAACCTTGCATGGCTGCGCATCGGCGCGTTCGGCCTGACGATGGCCGTTCTGGGCGGCTCGCTCGCGATTCCGAATCGGCTCATGCACTCGAGCCAGGCTGTGCTCAGCATCATTACGATGCTCGTGACTGTTGTGGGTCTGCTGCTGATGGCATCGCGTTGGCCGCTGCAGGCAGTCGTGACGAACTACATGGTCTTCGGTGCGGTGGATCTGCTTGTTCTGCATGCACTGGCCTGCGCGCTGCTGCCCTGGCAACCGAAGGAAGCCATACCGCCTTTCCTGCCGCTGCTGGCAATCTTCGCGATCATCATCGGGCTGCCGCAGACAAGTGGCGATTTTGTCTTCAAAGCCGTGACGATCATCCTCGCAGGTGCCACACTTCTGCCTGGCATCATCATTACCGTCTGGAAGGATCGGCACTTCGAGGACGTCATCAACCGCGAACTGCTCGGGCGAAAGGTCAAGACGATGGGCGGTGAACTCTCGCGCGCGCGCATCGTGCATGATGCGATGTTTCCCCAGGAGTTTGATCTTGGTCACGTGAAGTTTGATTACAGCTACGCGCCGATGCAGGAGATCGGCGGAGACTACGTGCACATTCACTACTGCAAAGAAACCGATCGTATCTACCTCACACTGCTTGATGTTGCAGGACACGGACTCGCAGCCGCGCTCACCGTGAATCGGCTCTTTGGCGAACTTGAGCGAGTTCGCGCCGAGAATCGCGACGCAGAGCCGAACGAAGTTATGGCGCTGCTCAACCGCTACATCTATCTCACGATGTCAAACTACTCACTCTTCGCGACCGGTGCATGCATCATGCTCGACTGCCGCACTGGCGAAGTGAAATGGGTCAACGCCGGGCATCCGCCGGCATTTATTCGCCGAGGCGATGGCACGGTCGACCAGCTTGGTGGAACGACGATGCTCATGGGTGTCGAATCCTACAAAGAATACGACCCCGGCCAGAAGTCGACGACCTTGCATCCCGGTGATGTTATCATCGCGTACACGGACGGCGCGATTGAAGCTCGAAACGGCACCGGCGAACGATTCGGGATCGACCGACTGCACAAGACAGTCTCCTTCGATACTCCGCCGCGCAACTGGACGCGTTTCATCGCGACCGCAGTCGACAAGCACTGCGACGGCAGAGCGGAGGATGATGTTCTCATCGCTGCGATCACGCTGAACAACCTGCGAATCGCCAACCTCGACGGGAACCAACACAGCGATGAGATGTCTGACTCAGCAATTGGTGCGCAGGCCTTTTAGCCTTGTGCGGCTACGATGTCGCCGTGCCTGAACGTGATGAGTCGCAACAACACACACGCTGCATGCAACTTGCTGCCCGGCTGGCGTGGCGCGGGCATGGCCTCGTCGAACCAAACCCGATGGTCGGTTGTGTGATTACAAACGCCCCCGGGGGGATTGTCGGGACCGGCTGGCACCGGCGGTTCGGCGAGGCGCACGCGGAAGTCAATGCGCTGCGTGATGCTGGTGGAGCGGCGCGAGGCGGAACATGCTATGTCACGCTCGAGCCTTGCGATCATCAAGGCAAGACCGGGCCATGCTCAGCCGCACTCATCGCCGCAGGTGTCGCTCGAGTGATCATTGCGAGGCGTGATCCGAACCCCGAGGCGGCTGGCGGCGCGATGCGACTGCGGGATGCCGGGGTCACTGTTGCGTTTCGTGACGACCTGCTTCCAGGCATCGCGCCGGCTGATCCGTTCGCGCATCGCGTGAAGACATCGCTTCCGTGGGTGATCGCCAAATGGGCACAGACACTGGATGGTCGTATCGCAACGCGGATGGGCGAAAGTCAGTGGATCAGTTCGCCGCGCAGTCGCAGGGCTGTTCATCGCAAGCGCGGACGCGTGGATGCGATCCTCACCGGCATTGGGACGGTACTCGCGGATGACCCGCTGCTGACGGCACGCGGTGTTCGCGCCCGGCGAGTCGCCCGGCGAGTTGTATACGACCCGAAACTACAGATTCCGATGCAATCACAACTCGTGCAGACGGCGCGCGACGTCCCGGTGACGGTGTGCTGCATGGACGCAATGGCGCACAGCAGCCATGCCCAAGCTCTGCGCGATGCAAGTGTGGATGTCATCGGGATTGAACTGTCGGACGATTCAACGCAAGCAATGCGCGCGATGCTGATCGACCTCGTGCAGCGATATGACATGATGCATGTGCTGGTTGAATCCGGGCCGGGGCTGCTCGGGCGGCTGTTTTCAGCCGATGCTGTGAACGAAGCGTGGGTATTCATCGCGCCTCTGTTACTCGGCGATGAGCAGGCGAAGCCTGCCGTCCGGGGTCTGACCTCGCCTCGCCTCGCCGACGGCAAGCACATGCAACTGATTGATCACCGCGCACGAGGCGGCGATGTGATGACACGCTGGCTCGTCAGTCGCTGACAGGGCCGAGGCCGAAATCCTTCGGCGTGAGCGACGGCTGGAGTGCTTCGCTATGCACACGCAGCACATCATCGCCGTTCTCCAGTTTCCACTGGCCCTGTGCCGGATCGAACGCGATACGGATCGTATCGAGCCGGCCGGTGAAGGTGGTCAACGTCACGTTCGCTACGTGCTCATCCATCGGGTATGGCTCAAACCCAAGTGATGGTGCGCGCAGAGATGTCAACTGTCGCAACAGCTCATCAACGCGACCGGCAGGAACTTCGCCGCCGCCATGGTCGATGGCAATCCACTTCTCGAGATCGCGCTGCAAGCGAAACTCACCGTCCGGACCGCTGATGCGAACCGTCTTGACGTCCGCCGGGTTCATCCCGCTCGCTTTCGTGTCTGCCAGCAGGCGCGGATCACGGAACAATGACTGCAGAACCGGCAATGGCAGGCGAACCACGACAGGCGTCCCGACCACCATGCCGAAGCGATCCTGAGATGAGCCGCCAATACGAGATCCGACAAGCAGCGTTTGCTCACTGGTGTGGTCGACCAAGCCGCCAGCATCCCCAACGATCTTGGAAGAGTTCGTGATTGTGAGCGACAACGCAGGGTTCGCGAGCCCGAATCTCGCGAGATCTCCCGGCTGATCTGCAACGAATCCCGCGTGCTCGGCACGCGCGAGTGCACTGATGTAGTCCTCGAGACTGACGTCATCCGTGCGTGTCTGCACGGGCTGCGTGAGCTTCCACTCGCGTCCGGTCCGCTCGACACGCACACTCGTTTGCGAGCCCTGCGACCATGCAATCGCATCGGCATCGACCGAGACATCGCGAAAGATCGTGCGCTGCCTCCACTCCAGCGGGTTCATGCCAAGCGCGCGATCATGCATCGCCTGCCCCACGACATAGATTGCCGGGTCATCGTCAACGCGTACGTACGCGCGGCCAGCGATCCCCCGCCGCCCAAGTTCAAGCGTCACAGCGCGACCGTCCTTGTGCTCGAATGCGATTGATCCTCGCGGCGGCGCCAGGCCGAGCGTCTCGGCATCAAGCGACTCATCGGCATCTGCAGGATCAATCCGACCGACATACTCAACAGATGCGGCCAGCACCGCGAGTTGCCGGATTGAGAATGCCTGCATCGGATGGGTGAACGGCTTCGTCTGCGTCCATCGCTGGCCGTCATCGGTTCGTTGGAAGACAAGCGTCGGTGTGTCCGGGCGGGTGAGCGTGATTCGCGACACGGTTCCGACATCGATTCGATCGGCAAGCAGGGGTCGGGCGCGCTCACGCTGCTCTCGCGCATCGGAGATTCCCGGCGCGAGAGCGACCGCCAGCACAATGCTCAGCAAGGCCACAATCGCGGTGATGATCGCAGGCAGCGTTCGCATCAGTTCCTCCGCACCATCCACACCGCGGTACCCATGCCGAGCGCTGCGATCGGCAAGCCAAGCACGCCGACTGAAAACCATGTCAGCCACGTTGCGGTGCCGATGCCTTCCAGCCGGGCGACCTGACGGCTCACCGGGCTCGGCGCGATGAGTTCATCCATGCCGGCAAGCCAGGCGATCGACGCAAGCATCATCTCCTGATTGCCCGGGTTCGTCAGCGCGACCCGTCCGTTGCCGAGATCGACAATCGAATCAGCGATGTAGCTGAGCATCCAACCGCCCGAAGCAACGACCAACCCGCGCTGCTGCTCGCCGCCAATCGGATTGGGACGCTCAAACGCGAGCACAACCGGCTGCGGCTCCTGCAGGTGCTCGCTGCGCTCAGTGGGTGGCTCAATGAGCGCAGGATCGAGCGCCCAATCTTCTTCCGTCCAGCGATTGATGCTCGGCTCGATCTGCGCGATTGTCCATCGCTTCGCCTCGTC
>CAZVXI010000048.1:0-19764 GCA_964631295.1 uncultured Isosphaeraceae bacterium | reverse complement strand
GCAGATCTCTGCAACGTTCTCGCACGTGCCATCCTCAAGGCAGCACGCGCCGAAGCCGCCGCATGATTCGTTCGGCCAGAACGATGTCCCGTTCGCCGCGGCGCAACCATCACTGGTTGTCTGAACGCACGAACCATCAGGCAGGCAACACGCGCCGGACTCACAAACAACATCGGGGCTCATACATGATGAACCATCGCCGAAGTACGAGCCGTTCTGATCAACGCAGCATGGCTCGATGAGGTTCACGCAGGTTCCGTCCGGCAGACAACACGCGCCGGTGGGCGGGCAGATGATCGTGTCGCACGTTTCAAATGCAAAGAACACGTTCGGCGGCGGACAGTCCGTCTCCTGCACAACGACGCAGGTACCATCGCATCGGCAGCACGCGCCGCAGATATCACTCTCGCATGTCGTCCCGGCACCCTGGAAGATACCGCCCATCGCTTCGCAGTCGTTCTGCGTGAAGACATCCGTGCATCCGCCGTCCAGGCAGCATGCGCCAAAGTCGTCTCCGCCTCCTTGTGCCCACGCGCTGTTACAACACAACAGGCACAAGACCAATCCAGCCAGTGAACATAAGCCTCGCATTGTCATCCTCGCTTATCCCCCGTGTCCCTTTACTCACCCGAGTGTGCCGACCGGCCGAACGTCGGTCCCGACGTCACACTTCAGTTACCATGGCCCTTCTACCGCGCGTGTGCGAAGGTTGGAATAAGAAACCTGACAATGTGGGTAAAATCGTGCGCCCCCCTTCGAGTCAGTCAGGTGCGGCGCCGATCATCGGAAATGTAAGCGCAGCAACAAGTTACGCGCACAAAAAGCGCCGGCCTTTCGTATGGCCGGCGCTTCAGTGGTGTGGTTTTGCCCGGTCCGGTGGGATCAACCCTGACGGACATACAAACCGGTTGCGTCAATCACGAAAGTTCCAGCAGCATCTTTCGCGGTCACTTTGCCGGTCACGACAACAGTTGCGGTCTCGGTGAGCCCCTGCTCGCCCTTGAGCGAGAGTTTCAGCGGATTACCTTCACCATCGACGATTTGCACGGTTGCCGTGTTCGCGAGCAGGTTGTCGCGCGGCTCGCAGCAGTAGTCCCACGGTTTCTTGCATGTATCACCGGGGATTTCGCTGCAGATCTTCAGCGATGAGTCCGCGATCAAGAAGGTTGCGCGTCCATCGACGAACGGCTCTCCGCGCCCACCGATGCGCCCTTCAAAGACAACTTCATCGCCAATCGCCGCGTCCTGCTTGACGGCACCGAGTGCCATCACGTTGTCAGGTGGCGCACTCAGGAACAGGTTCGCCGGAAGGCCGCTGGTTTTCTCAACGGGCTTGTCTGTCCCGTTCGAGTTACCCGCCTGCTCCGTTCCGCCCCCGCCGCATGCGGTGAGCAAGGCAACGGTCAGAATACATGCTGTACTTGTGATCAATCTCATAATGAACTCCTCAAGGGTTTGAAAATCATAGGAACAAAAGTCAATCTCAGCCGGATTTCAGCGCATCGGTGATCGGCAGGCGCAGGCATCGCCATGCAGGTGGCAACGCTCCGATGACACCAAGCGCAAGGCCGGCAAGCAGTGAAACAGTCATCACGCGTCCGTCGACGACAAGCCCGAACGCGCCCATAGAAAAACGGATCGCCACGCCATCAAATACGAGCAACCCGATTGTGCATGCGATCAGAGATCCGACCGCGGCGGTCAACAGCGATTCCTGCACGAGTGAGATGATGATGGCAAGGCGGCTGAAGCCGAGTGTCTGGAGTGAGCCCAGCTCTCGCACCCGCGACGCGAATGCTGCGTACATTGTGTTGAGCCCGCCGAGCACACCGCCCATTGCGATGAGCCCGGCGGTTACCAGCACCATGGCACGCACCGGTCCGAAGAAATCTGAGAGTTGCGCGTAGTAATCCGCCTCGCGCATCGCCACGATTTCAAGATCCAGCCGCTGCGCTGCGAAGGCGCTCACATCGGCGAAGTCATCGGGATCATCGAGCGTGACGACGACGCATGACAGTGAATCGCGTTGCGCGATGACCTGAAGATCGGTCAACGGCATCCATATCTCTGCATCCATGACGGTGCTTGGTGCTTCGAACAAGCCGGAGATTGTCAACGGCCGGTCGTCGATCCAGATCTCTGTACCGACTGTCAGCGTGCTCTCATCCACGCCGAGTTTCGCGGGCACAAGCTGGCCGATCATGATTTCGTCGGCTCCTGCTTCGGGCGCGCGACCCTCCACAATGCGCACCTGCGGATACACCAGAAACGCCGAGGGCGTCACGCCGCGAATCACACCGAGTGATCCTTCGGCCTGTTCGCGGGCTGTCATCACCGGAATCGCCATATGAATCTCCGGCGAGACATACGGCACATTCAGCTGTTCTCGGATCCCACTGATGCTCGCCGCGAGAACGGTTGAAGTGCGCATGTTGATCTCGCTGCGCTCCACGCTCTCTTCGGAACCCGCGCCGAGGATGATGACATTGTTCTTCGATGCACTGACTTTGAGCGATTGCGTCATCCCTGATACGAACGCAGCCGCGCCGAGAACAAGCACAACCACAAGCGCTGCCCCGCCGACACTCAGCAGGCTGCGCAAAGGTGAGCGCCCCAGATTGCGGGCTGCATAATCAAATGGAAGCAGGCGCATGGTGTTCTCCTGTCAGACTGCTCGGAAACATGACACAATCTCGCGCCGCGAGGCCTGCCAGGCAGGTACGAGCCCGGCAAGCACACCCAGACTGACGGCAAGCGCCAGGCCGATGAGTACGGTCGACAGATTCGCGATGATCTCGATGTTCTGGCCTTCCATCGTCATTGTGAATCGACCGAAGTGAACGACCGCGAACGCGCCAGCCGCGCCGATCAGGCCGCCGAGACCGCCCAGCAGCAGGCCCTCGGTCACAATCAGTCGGGCGATCAGCGAACTGGAGAAGCCCAGCGTCTGCAGGACTGCGTGATCGCGTATTCTGTCCTGCACTGCGAGGATGATTGCGTTGGCAATGAGTGCGAACACGGCCGCCATCGCGCCCCAGCCAAGCCATGCTGCAAACTCGACGAGTTCGAGGATGTCCTTCGCAGCGCGGGCGACGAACGCCTTCTCTGCATACGTGGCAGTCGGATCCTGCTCGTGGGCAAACTCAGCGTCAATTGCCGCCGCCGTGGTTTCGAGTTGGTTTGGATCCTCGACCTTGACATTGAACTGCGTGACAATGCCGCCCGATCCGCCACGCTGCGCCGTCTCCTGAATGAATGTCAGGTGTGTGTACGCCACGTTCTGGTCTTGCATCTGGTCTGATCGAACGATCGCTGCGACAAAGACTGTGATTCCAGCAGCACTGAATCGGTCACCAACTTTTACGTTCCGGCGAGCAGCCAGTGATTCGCCGAGCATTGCTGCATCTGTTCGCCGCAACCACTGCTCAATGGAGCCATCAATCACATCAAAGTCGCGAATCATTTCATGTTGCATCACATCGCGCGGGACGCCTCGAAATGTGACAACATCCAGCGATGCGCGACAGTTGGAGACAATAATCCGCATCGGCATGACACTGCGCACTCCATCGATCGCGCCGATGCGCTGCTCGTAGAATTGCGGCAGCCGGCTGGTGAACGGGCAGTAGCGATTTTCCCGATAGACCACAAGTGTTGTGTCCTCCGCGCTGACCTGCGTGGCTGCCTCGACGCCCTGTTGCATCGATTGAACTGCGCAGAAAAGGAACATGGCAACGGCAACACCTGCAGCAGTCAGGATTGATCGTGTCCGGTGGCGGGTTATGTGTCTGATGACAAATGGCAGGTACTTCGGATGCATTATGCACCTCCTGATGTTGCGAGCACTGCATGCTCATCGGCAGCCATGTCTTCTGTCTGCTCAACGAGTTGTCCTTTCTCAAGATGCAGTGTCTGCTTTGCGAAATCTGTGGTCTTCGGGTCGTGCGTAACCATGATCAGAGTCTTTCCAAGTTTTTCATTGAGTTGCTGAAGCAGTTCCATGATCGCGGCGGCCGACTTCTTGTCGAGGTCGCCGGTCGGCTCGTCCGCGAGGATGATCGTCGGATCGGTGACGATCGCCCGCGCAATGGCGACACGTTGTTCCTGCCCACCGCTGAGTTGTCGGGGGTAGTGGTCATACCGATCTGCAATGCCAACCAGTTCGAGCGCGGTCGTCACACGCGTGTGCCGCTCCTTACGAGGCAGCTTGTGCAACAGCAGCGGCAACTCAATGTTCTCGTACGCGGTGAGGACGGGCACCAGGTTGTATAACTGAAAGATGTAACCCACAGCGGTCGAACGCCAGTCCGCAAGTGCAGCGCGGCTGAGCTTGCTGATCTCCCGCCCGTCAATCGTCAGTGTGCCGGAGGTTGGCCGGTCGATCCCTGCAAGGAGATTCAGCAGTGTTGTCTTTCCTGACCCTGATGGACCCATGAGCGCGAGAAACGCGCCCGATTCAATATCAAGATCAAGATTCTCAAGCGGCGTGATCGTTTGATCACCACGCTTGTACGTACGCGTGAGTTGTCTGCATTCAATGAGTGTCATCATGAACCTCCATTTCCGGCAATCGCCGCTTCGCCAGTAATGCGAATCCGCTGGCCGTCTTCCACGTTGGATGTGGCGATGATCTGATCGCCCGGCTGAAGGCCGCTTCTGACTTCGATCCAGTTCTCAAGTCGTGTCGTTCCGAGCGAGACCTGGCGTCGCTGGGCAATGCCCTTTTTGCTCTTTACGTTGGTTGTCACAAACACGGTCGCAGCATCACCTTCGCCCTGCACGAGTGATCGCGGCACAAACACGCGCTGTCGCACGGACTGCGTTGAAGCATTTTGTGGTTGGCTGGCAAGCAGGCGCACGCGCGCGAGCATCTCTGGTTTGAGTTCGCCCGTCGGATTCTCGATGCGCACTTTGACTTCAAGCGTGTTCTTGGCGATGTCTGCCTGGTGCGTGACTCGTGTGATCTCGCCGTCGAAGACGCGGTCCGGCAGGACATCAACCACGACCTCGGCGCGCTGCCCGACTCCGACCTGTCCTGCGTCAACGAGCGGCACATCCGCCCGAACCTGCAGGTGGGCTGGCTCGTACACGTGCACAACGTGGGCAGAGTGTTCCGCAGGACCGCTGGCAACGACGTATGAACCCGGTGATGCAAAACGGCGGAGCACGACACCATCGATGGGCGACTTGATCTGCGTTCTGTCGAGCGTCAGCTGCGCCTCATCACGATCCGTGCGGGCCGATTCCAGGGAGTGCTCCGCTCGGGCAAGCCTGCCTGCCGCGGTGTCCAGTGCCTTGCGCTCCTCAATGAGCAGTTCCATGTGCTGCTCGATCGCATGAACAGTCGCGCGATCTGCAGCAAGTGCTGCTTCGAGTCCATCACGCTGCGACTTGAGCGAGTTCACTGTTGCATACTGGCTTGCGTGTTGAAGTTCGAGGCGTCGCAGCGCACCAGCGGAAACCGTGCCGGATTCGACCAGTGGTCGCTTGCGCGTCAGCTCATCGTCGATCGTTTCGAGGTTGGCCTCCGCCGCGGCGATATCTGCTTCGAGCGTCCGTTGCGACGCACGCGTTGCATCACGCCCTGCCTGTGCGGTGGCAAGATCGCGCCGACGATCGACAAGTGTATTTATCGTCTCGGTCGCCGCAGCGTGGGCAGCCCGCGCTTCGAGAAGCTCCGCTTCGCGCTGGCCGACAGATGCTTCGGCTCGTCGCAGTGCGAGGATTGCATCCTCATCGACGAGTCGCGCTACGATCTGCCCCTTGGCGACAGACTCACCTTCAAGCACGAGGATGTCCTCGACGACGCCGTCAATCAGCGAGGCGACATAGTACGGGTGCGGGTCGGGCTCAAGCCACCCGGGTGCCTGCACGGTGACGGAGCCGGCCGATCCCTCGACACTTTTGACGATGACAGGTACGACCTGCACCGGTGTGGCGGGCACGATGATCTGCCATGACGAGATGAGCAGCAATGCCGCCACCAGTACCAGCAGCAGTGCGGGCAGGCCGATGCGCGTGCGCCAGCGGCGCGGCGGCGACTTGACAGTCGCCTGTGTCGTGTTGCCACTGTCGGTCGATCCGGAACGAAGTGCCTGGATGGAGTTCATGATGATGCTCCTTTCGTCGACGATGACGCATCTTCACCGGACGCGACATGGCTGTCGGCAGAAAGTGTGCCTCCGATCGCGCGTTCGAGCGCAAACAATGCCTGGCGGCGTTCCAACTGCAGTTCGTTGAGCCGCAACTGCACGGCATAGGTTTGTCTGCGGATGTTGAACATGGCAGCGACGTCCATCGTGCCAGCGTCAAACGCCTGCTCCGCAGCGACGGCATTGCGTTGGGCGAGTGTGATCATCTGCTCCGCGAATCGCCTGGCGTTCTTGTCGGCTGTCGTGAGTGCGATGAATGCATCCCGCGTCTGTGTGATGGCCCGCTGCATGACCCGGTTGGTTTCAATCTCGGCCTGCCGATACTCAGAGCGTGCGCGGGCAAGTGCAGCAGAGCCGTCGTCGAAGATCTTCGGTGTGATGCGCAGCGAGGGGATAACAGCCGGTCGATCATTGAAGTTTTCCTCATACGCAATGCCGAATGCGACATCGGGCAGACGCCGCCTTTCGGCGAGGCCGATGCGTGCTGCCCGCGCAGACTCCAGAGCGGCAGCGGCCTGAATGTCGAGCCGCTGCGCGACCGCTCGCTGGACGAGCACTTCTTCGTTGGCTGGCAGATCAATGGAGGCTTCGCTGCAGGTTGCCGCCCATTGTGTGTGGTGGTTGGCAAGCCCGAGCACTTCCAGAAAGGCCCGCTTCGCGCGCTCGCAGGTGGACCAGGCAGAGGTGAGTGCGGCATGGGCGGTCTGCGTGTCGAGCGATGCGCGGTTGAGGTCAAGTTGTGATGCTTCGCCGGCGGCATACAAGTCGCGCAGGGCTTGTTCAACGCGCTCGCTGGAGGCGAGATCCTGCTCGCGGATTGCAACTGCACGCTGAGCATGGACGATTCGTGCATGGCCAGTTCGTACATCCGAGGCAAGTTCGATGGCTGCATCACCCGTGGTGAGGATGACTGCCAGGCGTTCACTGTCGCGCTCGTTGATTGCTGCATCGCGCTGCCACAGCCACGCAAGTTGCTGGATCAGCGCTACTTGTAATGGTGATCCACCGAGCGAGTCCAGTGTTGCACCTGCTGCGAGGTTGATCACCGGATTGGGTGGCAGATGCGCCTGCACATAGTCGGCGCGCATCGCGGAGATTTGCTCGACCTGTCCCCGGATCGGGCGATTGTTGTGCAGCGCGACCTGCACGGCGATGTCCGCAGTCAGCGGTGATTCGCCATCCCATGCAGGGTGAGGTTCGTCCCACGCGGCTGACCAGTCAGCAGCAACGCCAGTGCGCTCGGAGGCAAGCGCAGCAGAGCGGGCAATATCGTTTGTGGGATCAAGCGATGCGCAGCCAATCAGTGGCAATGTCGACAGCAGCGCCATCACCGTGACCACGCGTGGTTGGTCGTTTCGTTTGTAGTTCACAAGAAAATGCTCGTTCATCAACACATCAGGCGCCAGAGACAGCGCATGGAACATGCATGCCGGGTGTGAGCCCGAACATGCGACGGTGGTTGAATGAACGTGCTAAACGAGCAGTTCGCAGTGCATGGCCACGAGCGAGGACACTCGTCGAGTCGGTTGCAGCGGGCCGGCCCGAGCGAAAGTGTTCGCAGCGAAACCGATCGAATCTGCTTCGACAGTCTCAATCTCCAACGACCATGCGGGGAGGTCTCTGCCGATTTCATCAACAGGCGGCGACCAGTCGAGCGATCCGCCGGCAAACTTGGTGCAGCAGCCCGTGCATCCGCCACTGCGGTTTTCCTCAGAAGGCTCGCCATTCTGGGCACCGGTCTCACACTTGGAGCAGCAGGGCTGCGCGTGCGCAGCCGCGACGGAAGCACCTTCGAAGTGCCCGGCCACTATGTGCAGCCTGCAGCAGCACAGCGGCATGAACATCGCCAGCAGGAATGCAATCAGTCTGTGAGAGAAACGTGTCGGCATGACCTTCCAATCATCGGCGCTTGTTCGCCGGATGGCAACGGTGAAACGCGGACAAGAGCGACCTTATTGCACGGAATCGTCGTCTGGACTGCTTGAAGGCGGCTCTCATGCCTTGTGCAGCGACCGAAAATGCGGCTTGAGGGCAGGGTAGAGCGTCCGATAATGCTCATATGCGTCTTCGTACCGGCCGGGCTCGGCAGGCTGGGTTGCTGCCGTTTCTCGCACGACGGATCCGCATGCTGATGGCACATCGCCTGCCAGGCCGCCGCCAACGAGGGCGAGGATGGCTGCTCCGAAGGCCGCTCCTTCCGAGACATTGATGGTCGCAATCTCTGCGTTGAACACATCTGCCATGATCTGCCGCCACATTGCGCTGCGTGCCCCGCCGCCAGAGACGCGCACACGCGGAATCTCGACACCCATCTCGCGCGCCAGCAAGACGCTGTCCATCAGGCCGAACGTCACGCCCTCGATGACAGCCCGGGCCATGTGAGCGCGGTCGTGCCGGAGCGTCAGCCCGACGAACGCGCCGCGTGCATATGGATCAGCATGGGGCGTGCGCTCGCCTGTCAGATAGGGAAGGAACGTGAGTCCCTCACATCCCGGCTCGACTGATGCTGCCGCAGCGACGAGCGCATCATATTCATCACGATCCCCGGCGCGCCACACTGCGTCGTGGAACCATCGCAGGCTCCCGCCGGCTGAGAGCATCACGCCCATCACGTGCCACATGCCGGGCATCGCGTGGCAATAGGCATGCAATCGGCCTGCCGGGTCTGTGCGCATCGAATCGGTCACAGCAAACACGACGCCCGATGTTCCCACAGCAACCGACACCGCGCCGCCTTCCACAAGCCCGCAGCCGATCGCCTCAGCCGCCTGATCACCTGCGCCGGCAACGACAGGCGTACCTTCGAGCAGCCCTGTTGCTGCAGCGCCAGCGTCACTGATCGTTGCACTCGCAACCGGGCTTTCCGTGACATCAGGCAGCACATCACGCGGGACATCGAGCGCAGCAAGTATCTCCTGCGACCAGTCGCGGTTGCGTACATCAAACAAAGACGTTCCCGACGCATCCGCCACATCGCTGAAGCACCCACCGGTCAGGCGGCTGCGAACGAAATCCTTCGGCAGCAGCATCGTGCGCGTGTGCGCGTATACGTCCGGTTCGTGGTCGCGCACCCAGAGAATCTTCGGCGCGGTGAAGCCGGTGAGCGCCGGCTTGCCGGTGATCTCGATCATGCGTTCGAGCCCGACGCGCTCATGAATCGCATCACACTGCGCGCCGGTGCGCTGATCATTCCAGAGGATGGCAGGGCGGAGCACGTCGCCTGCACTGTCGAGCATGACGAGCCCATGCATCTGGCCGGTCAGGCCGACGGCCGCGATCTGCTCGGGCGCGAGATGTGCCTCCAGCACTGCGCGCTTGATGCCTTCGCAAGTGGCGTTCCACCAGTCATCGGGCGACTGCTCCGACCACAGCGGCTTGGGCGTGGAAAGTGGATACGGGATCGTCACATTCGCCGCGACATTTCCCGCCGCGTCGATGATGATGACCTTTGCGCCGCCCGTGCCGACGTCGATACCGATGACATGTGTGCTTGAGCTTGCCATGGAGGAGAGTGTACCGCCGAGGAGTTGGGGCGCGGAGTGTCAGACATCGTCTGGGTCTATTGCCAAGCCGAGTATGGTCCCATTGCTTGCCTGATCGTCAGGTTGCACGCCAACTTCAATGTCAAGATACGCATCGTCACTGGAAGTTACGTGTAAGTGTTGCGTCGGATCGTGCTTGAGTTCGGTCAGAAGACGAATGAATGAGTCGATATCACTCACAGTCAGCGCGAGCGTCATCGATACGAACGTCCTCTCGTTGTTGGATAGAGTCAACTGCATGTCAATGCCTCTCTACTCTCAGCGCCCTCTGCGCACTCAGCGGTGCATCCCCTGTCAGACTGATAACTCAGCACGGCCTCGGCAGATCGCGGAGCAAACTCGACTGTGGAGCGCGCTGGCGGATCATGTATGCCTCCAGCCAGCCGCGGGCATCCTGTGGGTTGTTGTGCGCGAACATGATTGCTTCATGGTCAAGTGCGTTTACACGATCGTTGGCTGCGCGGATCGCATCCATCGAGTTGCGCAGCGCGGTGGCGACTGGCATGCGTTCCGGGTTCACATCAATGCCGAAGTAGCCGCCGTAGCCGTGCATCTTGAGGGTGTAAAGAAGCGCTTCGATCTGCTCCGGTGAGATCACACCGACGTTGAGGTCTTGGTCGTAGTTGCCCAGCGGCTGGCTGTTCCAGTGCGAGTGGGCAAGGCGGCCTTCACTGAGAGGCCAACTGAACGCATACGCGAGGTCTTCGAAACCCATCAGGACGTGGCCGACTTCAGGGTTCATGCAGCACAGTGTGTGGTCTTCAGCAAGCAGCCGCCGATTGTCCGCGTGGGTGAGCATCGACTCGACCATATGCCCGAGCAGCACACCCTCCGGAGTCGTGCCGAACAGGATGCGGCCACGCGGCTCGTATGGCTTCGGTTCGAATGCGATGCGCACTGCGGGCACTGCGTCCATGGCTTGCGCAAGACCCGAGGCAAAGCGATGCCGGGCAGCAGCGAAGTCCATGCCCATCGGGTTCTCGTAGCCATCAATGCCCGGCCAGACGACTGCGAAGTCGGTATCCAGTTCGCGGTTCATCTCAAGAGCACGCCTTGTGCGTTCGATCGCAGTGCGGCGAACAGAATCGATCGGATTCGACAACGACCCGAACTCGAACTGTGTGTCCCAGAACAGCAGCGGAATGACCGTGATCAGGCGGATGCCAGTGTCACGGCTGAACGACTTCCACAAGTCGATGTTGTCCTCGTTGACTTCATTGGGGTAGTGCGCTTCAAGTCCGACGAGGCCGTCATCAGCAAGCGAGGCGGCGATATCCAGCCGCTGCTCGATGGTGAGGTCGTCCTGATACTTGTCGTGGAACCGGCTGAAGGCGGGTGAGAAAAACCAGATGCCCGCGGAGAATCGCAGGTTGAGGTTGAACTCGTTCATGTGCGCAAGCAGGGCATTGCCGGTGCGCAGGTGCTGCTGTGGTCGAAGATCTGGAAGTGCCATGGAGATGTCCTTGCCGATGAGTGTCAGGTCCGTGGCATGGATCATACTGCAACTTGCATCATGGATCACTGTCCCCATCCGCGGCAAGCGCATCGCGCATCTGCTGGTAGCGGGCGACCTGTTCAGGTTGATCAAGCGCTTCGTACAGGCGAATCATGGAATCGCAGGACGTGCGGATGTCGGCCGCGACCGAATCCTGTGCCGCGACGATCGCCTCATGAGCAGCGAGCATGACCGGCTCAGCTTCCGGTGCCCGATCGAGTTCGATCAGCATTGATGCTGCATGCTGTCGCGTGAGTTCGATGGATGAACTTCGCTGCGGATTCTGCGCTTCGAGGCACGCCACAGTATCGAGCCAGCCGACGTGAGCATCTTCCCAGCGCCCCTGCGCCTCGATCGCCTTTGCCAGCAGTTCTGCAGACTCACATGTTCTTCGGTGCCCGGGGCGGAACGCACCCTGTCGGATCGCAAGCGCTTCGCGCGCCTCGTTCTCTGCATCAGCGTACTGAGCTTCGCGATAAGACAGCTCGGCGAGGTAGTGCAGTGTGGCTGCGATTGAGGAATGACCGGGCTGCAACTGAGCGCGCTTTGTTTTCAGTGATTCGATGAATGCATCGCGCGCCTCGCCAGTTTTGCCAAGTGCGGCCATGCAGCGACCGAGGTTAGAGAGTCCTCGCGCGACGTCAATATGATCGCGGCCGCCGCGCAGCTCTGCGACGATGTCGATTGCATCTGCAAGGTACATCTGCGCCTGTTCATACTTGCCTTGCGACATGAGTGATGTGGCGAGATTGTTCTTGCTGCGGGCTATCTTTTCACGCGCATCTGCGCGCGTGGCAGCCTCGGACGCATTCAGAAGGATTGCCATCCGCATGTCGAGCGCTTCCCGATACAGCTCCTCGGCGCGTGGGTAGTCCTGTTGCGAGTTGAGGCATGCTGCGAGGTAGTTCAGCGCGTTGGCGGTTTCTTCATCACTGGCTTCATCCCCGTCAAGAGATCGCAGCACTTCCAGCGACTCGCGGAACAGAGGTTCTGCACGCGCAAACTCACCATTAAACCAGAGCACAGATCCGAGGTCGCGCATCAGCAGCGCCAGTGCGGCAGTTGGTTCGGGTGTCAGTTCTCTGCGAATACGCAGCGCCGCCCGCAACTGCCGCGCCGCTCTTACATACTCACCAACAGATTTGTATGCATTTCCAATGGACCTGCGGATGTGCGCTTCAACATCGGGCTGATCCTGCACGGTCGTGTCGATTTCCACATCGATGACATCGAGCAGGTCAACAATGCGCGCATTGTTCGTTCCACCCTCGCGTGCCGTGACCTGCTCCATCGCATGATCCCAGATTCCCTGGGCGATCTCGGCGCGGGTCCAGTTGGCGACGGCGATCTCCCGTTCGTTCTCAGCTTTTATAAGCGCAGCGCTGATGCCGAAGATCCCGCCGATCAGTGCCAGAAACAGCGCAGTGACGAACCCGACAACGACCCGATTACGGCGGACAAATCGCGTCGTTATGTACCACGTGCTCGGCGGACGCGCGACGATCGGTTCATACTTCAGGTAGCGTCGAATGTCGGCTGCGAAGTCATGGGCGGACTGGTAACGGCGGTCGCGTTCTTTCTCAAGCGCGTGCAGGACGATTGTCTCGATATCGCCTCGAACTTCGGGCGCGAACGTACTGAGTCGGCGTGGTTCAACGTGTTGAATGATCCGCGTTGCTTCGTGTAGTGGCAGGGCTTCCAGGTCGTACGGCAAGCGGCCACTGAGCATCTCGTACAGGCACAGACCCAGTGCGTACACATCTGAACGCGTGTCGATGTCGTTGGGATCAGCCTCGATCTGTTCCGGGCTCATGTACTGAACAGTGCCGACGAGTTGGCCGACCTGTGTCTGCAGCGTGTCAGTACGATCGGCGTCGGTTGTACGGGCGACGCCGAAGTCAATGACTTTCACCTGGCCGGTAAGATCCACGAGGATGTTCGCGGGTTTGAGGTCGCGGTGAACGATTCCCTTCTGGTGGCCGTGATGGACAGCATCGCATATGTCGACGAACAGTTCGAGGCATTCGCTTTCGTTCAGGCGATTGGTGGTGACATAATCGGTGAGAATGCGCGCGTCGGCGACGTACTCCATCGCGAAGTACGGCACGCCTCCGGAGCCGTCATCGTGCATGCCGGCCTCATACACCTGAGCGATGCCGGGGTGGCGCAGTCGGCCGAGAATCTCAGACTCGTATTCGAAGCGTCGCAGCGCCGACCGCGACGCGAGGCCCTGCTTCATAACCTTGAGCGCAACGAGACGCTGTGGATGTTCCTGTTCTGCGAGGAAGACGGTTCCCATCCCGCCGGACGCGATCGGGCGGATCAACTTGTAGCCCGCGATACGCTCAGGCATCGCCGCGGGGATTGCCTCACCTGCGATCGTCTCGGCAGCACCGACATGGCTCGATACAACCGTCGCGTCGGGATCGGCAGGGTCAGTTGCTGCACTCGGCGATGGCGGCGCCGTGCCGTCCAGCGTCGGTGCGTCGCGATCAACGGTTCGGTTGGTATCCCCCGCCGCCCCTGCCGATGCACCATCAATCGTCGCTGCCTCACGATCAACGCGCGGCGCAGACTGGCTTGCATCGGGCGTCGCGGCGCCGTCGATTGTGTCTGCGTCGCGATTCCGTTGATCGTCGCGGTTGGTCATATGCCGGCACCACCCTCGCCTGAAGATTCATTGTACCAGCAGTGTTCATCAGTCGGCATCGATTGGCCAAACTCGGCTGCCGGTGTCATCGTCCGCGAAGATGGACACGTCCGATAGGTTCACATGAAGGCTGATCGGATCGCCAGCGCGGTGACCTGCTGCTGCTTCATTGCTCCGAGTGGCGATGCGACCAAGCGGCGTCTCCACCAGCAGTTCGTCGCGATGACTGACAAGGATGCGGCCGGTGAGCGGGATTGCGTGGCCATTGGAAGTTCCGACTTTGACAGCCGCGGGCGCGAAGCAGAGAACAACGCGCGCCTTGTCGCCAAGCGAACTCAGCGCAGGGTGCTGTGAATCAGCCAGATCGACGCGCAGCAGATTCGCTGATGGATCGCCGACGACGTGCGCGACATGCCAGGTGGCCGGATTGCGCAGGATGGCATCGGGTGGCCCCGTCTGTTCGATCCGGCCGGGCGACATGACGATGACGGTGTCTGCAAGCGCGCAGGCTTCTCGCCATGCGTGGGTCACGCAGATGGTCGTACACCCGAGTTGCTCGTGAACAAGCCGAATGTCGTGTTGCAGATGCGCGCGCAGATGTGCGTCGAGGTTCGCAAGCGGCTCATCGAGCAGCATGATGCCCGGCTGGGTGACAAAACACTTGGCCAGTGCCGCCCGCTGGCGTTCGCCGGCTGAGAGTTCGTGTGGCTTGCGATCAAGCAGGTGGCTGATGCGGAGCAGGTCGGTCGCATCGCCAGTTCGTCGGTCGATCTCAGCATGGCTCGTTTTTCGGATTCGCGGCACGAACGCGAGATTCTGCTGGACTGTCATGTGCGGATAGAGCGCAGCATCCTGGAAGGCAAAGGCCACATCGCGCGCATCAGGTGCGCGGGCGAGCACCGGCTCATTGTCGAACAGGATTGTTCCTTCTGAGGGTTTTTCGAGCCCTGCGATGAGTCGCAGCAGCGTGGTTTTTCCGCAGCCGGACGGCCCCATGACCGCGTTGAGTGATCGGTCCGCGAACGACGCGGATGCATCGCGCAGCGTGGGCACGCGGCGGCTGTAGCGATGGCTGATCTGTCGCAATTCGATCGCAGGCATTGTGGCTACCATAGTGTTTCAATCAACGACTCACCACCGATGGAGGCCAGCCGTGACTTCCCTTTTTGACCAGCACCGCGACACACTCGACAAAGCAATCAACGCGATTCACACACGCGAGTACTTCAGCGCGTATCCGGAAGTTCCCAGCGGGAAGATTTATGGTGAGAACGCTCGGGAGGAAGGCCAGGCCGCGTTCAAGGCCGCGATGGGGTCGCCGTTCGATCTCGACCAGCCGGAGTCAGATGGCATGGTCGGGGCGGAAAGGTCGCCATTCGGATTCGATCTCGACGTGCGGTATCCAAGGCCGAACCTTGATGTCCTGCTCGTGGCGGCGTCGAAAGCGATGGACGGCTGGAAGCACGCCTCCGCTGAAGAGCGTACTGGCATATGCATGGAGATTCTGCATCGCCTCAACAAGCGGAGCTTTGAACTTGCGTTTGCAGTGATGCATACGACCGGGCAGGGATTCATGATGGCGTTCCAGGCGGGGGGGCCGCACGCGCAGGATCGCGCGCTCGAGGCCGTCGCGTATGCGTACGATGCCATGCACGCTGTGCCCGAACAGGCGACATGGTCGAAGCAGGTGAGCAAGACCGAGACAGTGCATCTCGAGAAGACCTTCCGCATCATTCCGCGAGGGGTCTCGGCTGTCGTTGCGTGCAGCACGTTTCCGACATGGAACAGCTACCCGGCGATCTTTGCGTCACTGGCGACAGGCAATGCTGTGGTCGTCAAGCCGCATCCGGGTGCAGTGTTGCCGCTCGCGTTGACTGTCAGGATCGCGCGAGAGGTCATCGCGAACGCGGGGTTCGATCCGAACATCATCACGCTCGCGGCGGATGAGCCGGATGCGCCGATCGCAAAGGACCTGGTGACACACGCGGATGTGCGCATCGTCGACTACACGGGGTCGTCCGCATTCGGCGAGTGGATCGAGCAGAACGCGAAGCAGGCCGTCGTGTTCACGGAAAAGGCCGGCGTCAACTCTGCGGTGATCGACAGCATTGACGACATGCGCGCGGTGTCGGGCAATCTCGCGTTCACACTGTCGCTGTATTCCGGGCAGATGTGCACAACGACGCAGAATATCTACATCCCGCGCGATGGCATCGATGCGGGGGGCGAGCACATGTCGTTCGATGAAGTCGCCAGTGCGATTGTCGGCGGGATTGACTGGCTGCTCGGCGACTCGAAGCGCGGCGCGGAGATACTCGGCGCGGTGCAAAATGAACACACGTCCGGGCGAGTGGGCGAAGCGGTGTCTGAGGGCGGCGAGGTCCTGCGCGAGTCCGGGCCAATCGAGAATGAACACTTTCCCGATGCACGTGTCTGTTCGCCGCTCGTGTTGAAAGTGGATGCGAAGGACCGCAATCTGTACTGGCGCGAGATGTTCGGCCCGATTGTGTACATCATCGCGACAGATGACACAAACCAGAGCATCCAGCTTGCGTCACAAAGCGCGCGCGAGCTCGGGGCGATCACGGCTGCCGTGTATTCCACCGACTCCGATGTCCTTGCCCGTGCCGAGGATGCTCTGACCGATGCAGGCGTTCCGGTGAGTTGCAACCTGACAGGGCAGATATTCGTCAATCAGTCTGCCGCGTTCAGTGATTACCACGTGTCGGGCGCGAACCCGTCGGGCAATGCAACGCTGACGGATGTTGCGTTCGTGGCGCCGCGCTTCCGAGTGGTGCAGAGCCGTGTGCCGGTGCAGGTCGCCGCGCCGGTCGGGGTGTAGTTCAACGATTCTGTGCAGTGTTGCGCGCGGCGCGGTACACTCGTGCGCATGCCGTGTTATGAGTTTGAAGGTATCCGTCCGGTTGTTGATCCGACAGCGTACGTCCACCCGATGGCGACACTGATTGGTGATGTAATCATTGGTGCGGGCTGTCTCGTCGGGCCCGGTGCGTCGCTGCGTGGCGATATCGGGCGGCTGATGATGAAGCCCGGCTCGAACGTGCAGGACAACTGCACGGTGCACTGCTTTCCCGGGAAAGATGTCGTGATCGAAGAGGACGGCCACATCGGGCATGGCGCAGTGCTGCATGGATGCACAATCAGACGCAACGCCATGGTCGGTATGAATGCAGTGATCATGGATGATGCGGTGATTGGCGAGAGCGCATTCGTCGCGGCAATGGCGTTTGTCAAGGCCGGGACACAGGTTCCGGATCGGCACCTTGTCGCGGGTATCCCCGCAAAGCTGCTGCGTGAGTTGTCCGACGAGGAGATCGGCTGGAAGAGCGAAGGGACCGGCCACTACCAGCATCTCGCCCGGCGCTACTTGGCGACGTCCACCGAGGTGGAGCCGTTGCGTGAGGTTGAGGCCAAGCGCCAGCGCGTGCCAGACCTTTTATACAAGCCCAAGCACGAGCAGTGATTGTCGCGGCGCGTCTTTGTGTCGCCGACACTTATCGGACGCGCATGACCCGCGTCTATCGATGCTGAACCGTCGTGCTGCGTGTTGTGCCGGTCCGATAGCGCACAGTGATGTGCAACTGTGCGCATTGCTCCAGCGATCTGTTCACTTGGTTCGATGAACCGGCACGCCAAACGCGAAGCGGATCGCCGGCGTACGTTGAGTTGATCGGACGGAGCCGGTCACATGGTCCATGCGTCGTGGCTGAGGGACGGACCCCGATGCCACGATCTTTGCATGAAGCTGCTGGGAAGACATCACAGGAGACGATCTCGTGAATCACGAACTGACTGTTGAACGATTGTTTCAGGCGCTGTGCGCCGGCGATCGCACATCTGCGCGGGCGATCATTCGTCAATGCACAGATGAAGAGGGTGTGAGTGCTGAGGAACTTGCGCACAATGTGTTCTGGCCGTCGCTGGAGTTGCTCAATCAACTCTTCCGCGCCGACCAGTTATCGACGCTTGCCCATCATTACGCGATGCGTCTGCTGCGATCACTGTCTGACCAGTGTCAGGCGATGTTTGCACAGCAACCACGGCGGGGGCGCAAGATCCTCATGTTCTCCGGCGAATGCGAAGCGGATGAACTGGCAGGGCAGATGACGGCCGACCTGCTCGAAGCGGACGGATACGAAGTGTTCTTCGGCGGCGGGGGCATCGCCAACGATGAAGTTCTCGCGGAAGTGGGGAACCATCACCCCGATGTACTGCTGATGTTCTCATCCGGCCCGACTGATGCGCCCAACATCCGCGTGCTGATCGACACGATTCGCTCGGTGAACTCCACGCCTGACATGCAGATTGCAGTTGGTGGGGGGGTGTTCAATCGCGCGGAAGGGCTTGCCGAAGAAATCGGCGCAGACCTGTGGGCCAGGACACCCGCGGAACTGATCGACAATCTCGAACAGTTCGCCGATCGCCGCGCTACGGAAGAGCAGCGCACCGTCGGGCGCAATCGCGTGGCGAGGAAAAGCGCGGCTGCTTAGGCAACGCGGCGCCCATCACACACGTATCTGATCCCAGAAGCCCGTGACCTGAAAAGGCCGCGGGCTTCTTTCTTGTCGCGCGCGATGGTTCATCAGACCTCAAGGGTGGAGCCCAGATTGACATGCTTGCGCAGTGTGTCAGTCTCGCAGCAATCCATAATGAGAATCCCTGCATGCACCATTGCTCCGCTCGGGCCGCTCTGCGACAATCGCTTTGATTCTCGCGGTCGCGCGACCGGGCTGGAACTGGATTGACAACGAGATCAGGCTGACGGCTGATCAGCCGACGTTCTGGTCTGCGTTCTCCGGTAACCCGGGACCAGGCGGAAGCCCGGTCAGCCCGTGGCAGATCCTCGATCCGTGATCGGCAACGACGCGATATGGATGATCCCGTGAGACCAGCGTCGGTCCACGCGATCGATGCTGCGATCACACAAGCCCACGCTCACCCCCGAGCGTGGGCTTTGTCAGTGTGCAGAGTTATGTTCGCTCGCAGACGTCAACGACTTATGGACATAAAGTGGCTCCCCAGTTGGAGAGGACCATCAGCAGGTCTGCGTAAACAACGGGGTCGGGAGTCGTTTTCTGTGCCGTCCCATCATATAGTGATCGCATGCCCAGACGACCACGAGTAAGCAGCGGCGGCTACGTATACCATGTGCTGAACCGGGGTGTCGGCCGGATGACGCTCTTCGACACCGATGATGACTACGCTGCCTTCGAGCGGGTGCTTCGCGAAGCGGTTGACCGGCAGCCCGACATTCGCCTCCTCGGGTACTGCATCATGCCCAATCACTGGCACCTTGTGCTCTGGCCGCGACGCGATGGAGATCTGAGCGAGTTCATGCGATGGCTCACCGTGACACACACGCAGCGGTGGCATGCACACCACCATTCATCAGGTACAGGGCCGATCTATCAAGGGCGCTTCAAGTCGTTTCCGATCCACAAGGACGACCACTTCTACACCGTGCTTCGGTACGTCGAACGAAACGCGCTGCGTGCGAATCTCGTAAGGCATGCCGAAGCGTGGCAATGGTGTTCGCTCTGGCGATCACAGAGTCGGCACAGCCCCGCAGTGCGCCACGCGGAACTCCCAACGCTGAGCCGGTGGCCGATCCCGCGCCCGCGTTCCTGGGTTCGTCATGTCAATACGCCGATGACCGATGCAGAACTCGATGCGGTTCGGCGGTGTGTCGCGCGCAGCGCTCCATACGGCGACGACGCATGGACACGCCGCGTGGCCACAAAGCTGGGGATCGAGGCATCGCTGCGTCCCATCGGCCGACCAGGAAAGAGCGTGTAACATGACAGCAACAGACATCTCAGCCAAAAACGACTCCCGACCCCGTTTCTTTCCCAGCGGTAGGCGATCAGCGCTCGCCACTGCCGGACTCTGGCCGATGGAATCTGA
>CAZVXI010000047.1:0-20097 GCA_964631295.1 uncultured Isosphaeraceae bacterium | reverse complement strand
ACCCTCGGCTGTGCTGTTTGCCGCGGTCGACCCATCAAGCAAGATCAGCGCGTCCCACGCAGCGGGCGTCCATGGAAAGTCGCGCACGATCGTGAGCAGTGCTTCGCGGTCGCGGTCGGTCTGCGGCGTAAGTTCGGCGCGGGCAGCCTGATATGCATCGAGTGCTGCACGCGCCTGTTTGATACGTTCCGTCTTGCTCTGCTTGTACGGCTGATCCACGAACCGCAGCACCTGATCAAACTGCTCGGGCGTGGGCATTTCGTGGCCGAGCCCCTCGAACTCAAAGAGCTTCACATGTTTGAAACCTTCGGCAGCGAGTCGGCGCGAGCGTTCTTTGATCTCTGCGTAGTTGAAGTCCCGTGGCCCGGTGATCGATGCCATCGGCCGCTGCTGGGCAGTCAGCAGCAGTCGCCCTCGCGGCAGCGTGAAATATGGAAAGCGATGTTCCTCGAACGCCAGTGGCAGCGTGGCATGGGTTGCCAGCCCTGCGATCGGGATTCCGCCTCGAAACACATCGGGAAAACAGACCGTGAGGATCGACGCGACTTTCCCCCCGCCAGACAGCCCCGTTATGTAGATGCGCTCGGAGTCAATATGAAACTGTCGTTGGGCATTGTGCAGCGCATCGAAGATAAACTGAAACTTGTTCTGATTCGACTGGGCGTTGCCGGCGTCATCGACGCCGACACAGACGAAGCCCATTGCATCGGCAGCTTGCATGATCGCATGGGGAATCTCGCCTGACGGTGTGGGGCTCGCCCAGACAAGCAGCCCTGCTGGCTCGCGCGGGTTGTAGCTCTGCGGTTCCCGCACACGAATCGTGGCTTGCGACAGATCGCGGTCCGTATCTGGGTTGATCACGTTCATGCCATGGTACAGCCGAAGCTTCATCGTGGCTTGATCGAACGTGACCGGCGACGCTTCATACGGCGGCAGCAATACCGACGATCGATCTCCCAACTGCGGTTGCATGTCGAACGGCAACGGCTCAAAACATCCGCGATAATGAGGCGCAGGCGCGAGCAGCGGCGCGAGCGTGCGACGGTTGATGCCAAATGCTGCATCAGGCTTCTCGTCGCGCGCGGCAAGCAGGTGGCGTTCATCGCCAACATCGCGAATTGCAAAGGTGCGGACTCGTGTGTCATGAAACACATGCAGCCAGCAGATCACGTGACTATCCGACAGTGCGGCATCCATTGTTGGCGGCTGCACGATGGCGTGCTCGAGTCGGCGAATGTCGCGGATGTTCAGTGATGCGATCGCGCCCGCGAGGGCGTGTGCCATGGGTGCATCAGCAAGACCTGCCGGATCGACTGGCTCAAGCGCATGCGTCAGCGAACCGCGTCGCGCCAGTTCACCATCGAAGCGAAACGGATGATCATTGGAATCGTCTGTTGTAGCTTCGGCTGCGAAAGAAAGCACTGCGCCGAGGAGCAGCGCAGTCAGCAGAGCGAGGTATGTTCGCGGCACAGGCACATGACTACGCGATGCGCGCCGCTTCCTGGAACTGTCGCATTCGTTCATGAATGTCTGCCCGCGAGATGCTCGTGAGGCGATCGAGGCCGAACGATTCGATTGTGAAACTTGCAGTGACAGTGCCCCACGCCATGGCGCTCTGCAGCGTGTGCAGGTCTGTCTTGTCCACGGCTGCGATGTGTCCCATCATCCCACCTGCAAAACTGTCGCCGGCACCGGTCGGGTCGACGACATGATGTATCTCTGCGGGGAACGCGGGTATGGCGGCGACACCATCGCCGTGAACGAGAATTGCGCCATGCTCGCCCTTCTTCACGACGACAAAACTCGGCCCCATGTCGAGTATCTTCCGTGCTGCAGATACTGCATTGGGAATCTCGGTCAGTTGCTCAGCTTCTGAATCATTGATGACGATGCCATCGAGTTTTCGGAACAGCGTGAGCAGTTCATCATGTGCGATGTTGATCCAGAGGTCCATCGTGTCGGCAACCGCCAACGAACGATTCGGGAACTGCTCGAGCAGGGCGAGTTGTACGCCGGGATGCGTGTTGGCGAGGAAGATGTACTTGCTGTCGGCATAGTGACTCGGAACGGCAGGCGGATCCTCTTCAAGCACACCGAGTTCCGTGAACAATGTTTCCCGCTTGTTCATATTGTCGAAGTAGCGGCCGCCCCATGCGAAGGTCTGCGATCCGGGGCGCTCTTCGAGGCCTTCTGTGCAGACATTCTCAAAGCCGCTGAGAATCGCACGGTGGTCGTCCGGCCAGTCGCCGCCGACAGCGCCGACGAGTCGAACCGGCGCCTGAAAAGATGCCGCCGCTGCGAAATATGCACATGATCCACCCATCACGCGCTCTGCTGAGCCAGTCGGCGCGTGGACGGTGTCGATCCCGATGGTTCCGGTCACAATCAAAGCCATAGACGATGATTGTAGCCAGACAAACCCGCGTTGGCACCCACAACATCAATGTGGCATGGGAAACACTGCACACAATGCGCGCACATCGGCATTGACAGCTTTACATGCAGCGTCATCACCTGATGCATCGAGCACGCGATCGATGAGGTCTGCAATGCGGCGCATCTCATCTTCCTTCATACCGCGCGTTGTGAGTGCCGGCGTTCCCAGCCGCAGACCGCTGGTAACCATGGGCGGGCGCGGATCGTTGGGGATACCGTTCTTGTTCACGATGATACCGGCCTTTTCGAGCCAGGTTTCTGCATCCTGCCCAGTGAGATTCTCATCGCGCGGGCGAAGGTCGACAAGCATGAGGTGATTGTCCGTTCCACCACTGCACAAACGGTAACCGCGCTCAGTGAGCGCATCGGCGAGGGCTCGCGCGTTTTCCACCACCTGCTCGCTGTACTGCTTGAAAGACGGCTGAAGGGCCTCACCGAATGCGACGGCTTTGGCCGCGATGACGTGCATCAACGGGCCACCTTGTGATCCGGGAAAGACCTTCCGGTCGACTTTCTTCGCGATCTCGTCATCATCGCTGAGAATAAGACCTCCGCGTGGGCCGCGCAGGGTCTTGTGTGTCGTCGTCGTCACAACGTGCGCATGGGGGAACGGGGAAGGGTGCACGCCCGCTGCGACAAGTCCGGCGATGTGAGCGATGTCAGCCATCAGATACGCACCGACTGCATCGGCAATCGCGCGGAACTTCGCGAAGTCGATCACACGTGAATACGCGCTGTAGCCACAGATGATCATCTTCGGCTTGTGCTGCTTCGCGAGGCGCTCGATCAGATCGTAATCGAGCAGTTCCGTTTCCGGATCGAGGTCGTAATCGACAATGTCGTAGAACGTGCCGGAGAAGTTGGGCTTGAGCCCATGCGAAAGGTGCCCGCCTGACTTGATCGGCAGGGACAGTACAGTATCGCCGGGGTTGAGCAGCGCCATGAACGCAGCGATGTTGGCGTTCGCGCCGGAGTGCGGCTGCACGTTGGCAAACTTGCACTTGAACAGTTGTCTGGCTCGGTCGCGGGCCAGATCTTCCACCTGATCATGAAACTCGCATCCGCCGTAGTAACGTTTGCCGGGATAGCCCTCAGCGTACTTGTTGGTCATCCACGTGCCCATCGCGTGCATGACCGCAGGCGTCACGTGATTCTCCGACGCAATCAACTCCAGCGTGTGCTCCTGCCGGGCTGCCTCATCGGCGAGAATCCGCGCGACATCAGGATCCTGCTTCGTGAGCAGGTCGATCAGCGCGGTGGAGATTGCATCGAGCGTGAGCGGTTCGGTCGTCGTCATTGTCATTGACAATAGTAGCAGCGGACGGTGCTTTGCACCGATCAGGGGAGCCCGGTTCACATGAGTTCCTCCAGGAATCCATCGACATTCGTCAGCACGCGCACCGTCACCTGCGCCAACAGGGGCAGGACTGAAGAAGACCACTATCTCGTCGTCGGTGAGGATCCGCGGCTTGGCGATATCGAGTCGCACAATATTCGACCAGCGAAACTGCAATCCGCATTCGTTGCAGCGCCCTGTCAGCGGACACTAATCGGTCCAACTCGCCACAGCGCCGCGCAAGGTCGTATCCGCAGCGCGGTGCAGGAAACGTGGATCGGACGGCCGAGCTGTGAAGATTCTGTTGATGGGTGGTCCCGGTCGGGCGCGGTCGTAGCATACCGGTTTGCTGGAGAAACACGCCAACATGATGCCAATGCTCAATCGAATCGGTCTGTGTTCGCTGACCCTCGCTGCCCACCTTCTTGCTGGCTGCTCTGGCCAGAGTGATTCTGATCCCACGGGTTCGGGGGCGATGCCGCAGGGGGCATCGGGCTCAGACATTGCCCCGGAGTCCGCGTCGAGCCAGATGCCGATCGTGCTGGACGGCGTTTTCGACGACTGGAATGCGATCGAGCCGGCGGTTGACGAACCGGCAGGCGACACGACTGGCGGCTCGCCGATCGATCTCGGCCCGGTTCGGGTCACGCATGATGAGCAGTTCTTGTTCCTCAATCTCGACCTCGGCAGCGCCGCGAATCTTCAGGTGCTGCCAGATGGCGCATCGATCGAGTTGTGGCTTGACGTGGATGGGTTGGATGCGACCGGTGTTGATGAGCCGCATGCGATCACCGGGGCTGATGCGATCATCACCTTCAGTGCCAAGCAGGGCAACCGACCGAGAATGGGTATCGGACTTCAGTCGACGACATACACGCCCGATCCGGATGATCCCGATCCGATCCGGTTGAGCCCGTATGACGTCGGCCTGGCGTTCGCGCCGACGTATGCGAGCAAGTTCGCAGAGATTCGCATAGAGCGTGGCGCGCAGGCAGCGACGACGCCGGTGTGGTTCACGGGAGAGTCGTTTTCAGCATATCTGCGCCTCATTGACAGCGAGGGGCGTGTGCTGGATGAGACCACGCTGTTTACGCACGATTTGACGAGACAAGATTCATTTGCTGAGACAGCGCGCACGATACCGGCATCTGCCGCAGATTCTGTACGCGTGATGAACTGGAATGTTGAGCGCGGCGCCATGCTGGCGAATCCCCTGCCCTTCGCCGCGACCTTTGCAGCGATTGAGCCTGATGTTGTGCTGATCCAGGAGCTGCGCGATTCGCAGTCGGCGTCGATGGTTGATGCGTGGCTCGAGCAGCACATGTCTGATGACGCGGCAAACAATAATGAGTGGTCGGTCATCGTTGGGGAAGGCGGAGGCAACCTGCGATGCGCGATCGCGTCGCGCGTGCCGATCACGCAGTATGAGGCCCTTCGCATAGTGCCTTTTCCGGATCGCCCTGACCGCCAGTTGCGAGTTGCCGGCGCAGTGGCCGAGTTCGACGGCCGCGGCATCCTGTTCGTTGCGTCGCATCTGAAGTGCTGCGGGTCGGCAGGCTCGCGCGAAGATGAGACCCGGCTGATGGAAGTCGCGTTGCTGCGAGACACGCTCGCTCGGGCGCTTGCGGATGATCCGGTTGATGGAATGGTGATCGCGGGGGATCTGAACCTCGTCGGCTCTCGCGATCCGCTCGATGAACTGGCTGCCAGCGCCGACATCAACGGGCGTGATCTGATCATTGCCGACCTGTTGCAACTGGACGGCCGCACGAACGCGACCTGGCATGATTCCGATCAACCGTTCGTCCCGGGTCGGCTGGACTGGCTTCTGTTCAGCGGATCAAGCCTCGGGATGGTCGAGGGATTCGTGTTTGACTCGCGAGATTTGTCGCCAGAGATACTCGCCCGGCATCAGATGTCGGCAGATGCTACGATGGCTTCATCGGACCATTTTCCGCTCGTTGCAGACCTGCAATGGCACGATGGGTCGTCGCCAGGAGGCGGCGGCAATCAGAGTGAGACAGAGGCGATGCCATGAAGAAGTACACCATCTGGAACATCCTCGCGCTGCTGACGATTCTCATCGGCGGTGCGACCACGCTGATCATCAGCGAGGGACAGATTCGGCACTGGGCGAAGGAAACTGGTTCGGCGATTCCGGTTGGGCAATGGGGCGATGTTGATCTCGATTATGGTGAGTTCATCGTGTATTACGAATCGCCCGTTCAGGTGCCCACCGAGTACCTGTTCCAAGTGGTGGACCAATATGGTGATCGCATGAGGCCCACGCCTCCTCCAGAGAATGAGAGTTACCGGCTTCTTCTCGATGGCTGGTCGGGCAAGGCGGTCGGCGTTCTCAAGATTGAGGAAGCGGGCACGTACCGGTTGCGATGCAGCAATGCATCGGTGGTATCCGATGCGGATATACCGGCTGAGGACCGTATCGTGCTCATGAAGACGCCACGCACCTGGGCGGAGGCGAGCCAGGTTCGCAAACAGATTCTGGTCATAGGCGCGTCGATCACGTTCGCTGTGTTCCTCATCCTTTACATCATTCACGGCCTTGTGCTGCGTGCTCGATCGAGGCGGGATGGCGGGCAGCGTGATGTCAACATTGATCAGACGATGGACGTGGCAGTCTGAAAGTGAAATCGCGATGCATACGTTGCACACACCTGTTGGCGATCTGGCGATTTATCTGACGCAGTCCGGCGAGACGCACGCTGCGTGGCTTGATGCGGATTGTGAAGACGCGTTCGAGACATCCAAGCCGGTGCCGCCGGAAGTGGTCGAAAGGCTGGGCAGTTATCTTGCCGGTGAGCATGCATCATTCGATGACATCCCGACGCCGACAGGATCGGACTTCTACGCACGCTGCTGGAATGAGTGCAGGTTGATTCCGGCTGGTGAGACGATCAGCTATGGCGAACTGGCGTGCCGGGCGGGTTCGCCGGGCGCGGCCCGCGCTGCTGGCCAGGCGATGCGAAACAACCCGCTGCCGGTCATCGTGCCA
Organism: uncultured Isosphaeraceae bacterium; assembly: GCA_964631295.1. Taxonomy (GTDB): domain Bacteria; phylum Planctomycetota; class Phycisphaerae; order Phycisphaerales; family SM1A02; genus CAZVXI01. Next base: position 13,312 of record CAZVXI010000047.1, on the reverse strand, counting down.
TGCCACCGCGTTGTGGGCTCGGACGGAAAACTGCACGGCTATGCTGGCACGACGAGCGGCGATAGTCTCTCGCTGCAACGCAAGAGGTGGCTGCTTGATTTGGAACGCGGGTCTGTTGCCTCGCACGCACAAAAACAATGACGAAGGAGCGCGGGCTCGCGCCCGCAGGGAACCAATGAAACTGACGATGGTTGGCACGGGATACGTCGGGCTTGTGACAGGCGCATGTTTTTCAGACACCGGCAATGATGTGATCTGCCTTGATGTGGATGAGGAGAAGATCGCCATGCTCAAGCGCGGTGAATCGCCGATCTATGAGCCGGGGCTGTCCGATCTGATCACACGAAATATGAAGGCCGGGCGGCTTCACTTTACAACGGACAAGGCCGAGGCGTATCGCGAGGCGGATGTGATCTTCATCTGCGTGGGCACGCCTTCGGATGAAGATGGATCTGCCGACCTCAAATACGTGCTGCAGGTTGCGTCGGACATCGCTGACGAACTCGAGCGGCTCGGCCCGGACGCCGCCCGCAAACTGATCATTGTGAAGTCGACTGTGCCGGTCGGGACGACGCATCGCGTTGCAGAGGTAATCCGCCAGAAGACCGATGTTCCGTTCTGGATTGGCAACAATCCTGAGTTTCTCAAAGAAGGTGCGGCGATCAACGACTTCATGAAGCCCGACCGTGTTGTGTGCGGCGTGGATGAGGACGAGCCAGGCGATATCTTTCGCGATCTGTATGAGCCGTTTGTACGGCAGGGCAATCCGATTCTCGTGTTCGATGTGCGGTCTTCGGAGATGGTCAAGTACGCGTCCAATGCGATGCTGGCCTGTAAGATCAGTTTCATTAACGAGATGGCCAACCTCTGCGAGGTATATGGCGCGAACATCAGCGCTGTAAGGCAGGGCATGTGCGCGGACACACGCATTGGCAACCAGTTCTTCTATCCCGGGCTGGGCTATGGCGGATCCTGCTTCCCGAAGGACACGCTCGCGGTTGTCGGCATGGGCAAAGCGACTGGTTTCGACTGCCAGTTGAATGCATCAGTTCACGATGTGAATCAACGACAGCGACAGCATTTCTGGAACAAGATTGAGGAGCACTTCCGCTCAGACGTGAAGGGCAAAACGCTTGCGTTCTGGGGCGTTTCATTCAAGCCCGAAACCGATGACATCCGCGAAGCGCCGTCGGTCTCGCTGATGCAGCGAGCGGTTGATGCGGGCGCGCAGGTTCGTGCGTTCGATCCGGAAGCGCTGCAGAATCTCGCGCAGGAGTTCCCGGGGGCAACATGTGTCGACGACCAGTACGAGGTATTGCAGGGCTGTGATGCGCTGGTGATCTGCACCGAATGGAATGAGTTCCGCAATCCTGATTTCGATCGTATTGGCGATGTGCTTGCGAACAGGGTCATCTTTGATGGGCGCAATCTGTATCGCCGGCACCTGATGGAAGACCTCGGCTTCACCTATTACTCAGTCGGCAGGCCGGTGGTGAATGCTCCGGCACACGCGAAACAGCCGCAGTTGAGTTAGCTCGAACCACCTGCCAGACGGGTGTGCCATAGCTGTGTCAGTCGATCCGGATGATCCCGCGCGCATCGTTGAGGCGATGCAGTTCATTGGCATGGCAGGCGAGCAGGTCGGGGAACCCGGGATGTTCGCTGCGATCTTCCGAAGTGCATGCCGTCAGCTGCAGTATCGACTGGCTTGATTCGTCTGTCGACGTGTGAAACTGCGGGAGGAACAAGCGGTAGCCGAGCGACTCGAGATATGTCAGCGGGCCGATCAGTTGCTGCTGTGATTCCATCATGAGCAGACGATGTTCGAAGACAATGAGCGGCCGGTGCGCGCGCAGCGTGCGTTCAGCACCTCGAAAGACCTGCTCCTCGTGCCCCTCGGTGTCGACTTTCATAAGTGTCGGCGGAGGAAGATCGAGTTCGTCGATTGCTGCGATCCGCACGGTTCGCCCGCCGGAGTCTGTCAGGTGTGCCGTTCCGCTGTTGCTGCCAACGCGCATCGTACCGGATCCGGAAGCTTTGCCAGCGGCGAGGTTGTGGCAGGTGACTGTTTCGCCAAGACGGAGTTGTTCGACCATCGACTGCACATCGCGAAACGTGGAAGGCAGCGGTTCGAATGCGTGGATGTGCCCGGTAAAGCCCGGTCTCGTCGCGAGCGTGATCGTGTGATAGCCCCAGTTCGATCCGATGTCGAACAGCACGCCATCGTCGGGTACAAGCAGGTCAATGATCGTGCTGACAGTCGGCTCGATACCAGTCTTGTACGAATCGAAGTAGAACACGCTGAACATTCGATTGCGCGCATCATACGATGCTTCGCGTGGGCCGTCGTTGCAGTCGACCTGTACAATGCCGATCGGCTTCCAGAACGCGAGGTACTTTCCCGCGTAGAAGCCAAGCCGAGCGAGGCCGCGAATCAACGCGGGTGTGCCATGGCGGCCGTGGCGAAATCCCCACCGATGGAGGCGGGCCAGCCAGGGCAGTCGTGCTGCGTGAAACGGATTGCGCGGCTCGTAGGGGACCATGTGATGCAAGAGCATACCCAATCCGTCGCTGCAAACGCTGAAGCGGCCTCAACGACGGCATGATTTGCAAGTTTGCCGCATCCGATGAGTAATCGCATCGAACCAATCGGGGGATCAGAGCACTGCTTTCGTATACCATTCGCTCCAATGCATGGCGTCCCACAACGGAACCGATCAGAGAGAATATTCGTGAATCAGAAGTGCAAGCAAAGCCAAGTCAATGACGGCCTCACAGGAACGCCGCTGCCTGATGTGCAGGGGTTGGAAGATCAGCGGAGCGTTGCCATTGATAAAGTGGGCGTGAAGGGAATTCGGTATCCGATCGCGCTCGCCACGCCATGCGGTGACACGCTCCACACGGTGGCGGACATCAACATGTATGTCTCGCTCCCGGCTGACCGCAAGGGCACTCATATGAGCCGGTTCCTTGAGGTGCTCAACGAGTATCGCGAGGGTATTCAGCCTGACCGCCTGATGGAGTTGTGCCATTGCCTGTGCGAGCGGCTCGATGCGGCGGATGCACACGTCGAGATGGAGTTTACGTACTTCATCAACAAGTACGCACCAGTCAGCGGAAAGCCGGGGCTGATGGACTATCGCGTGAAGTTTGACTGCACGGCGAATGGCACCGACGATCTGGTGATGTCCGTCACGGCGCCGGCAACGAGCCTCTGTCCCTGCTCGAAGGAAATCTCCGAGTATGGTGCGCACAATCAGCGGACGTTGATTACTGTCGATGCCCGTTTCGATGGGCTGGTGTGGATCGAAGACCTCGTCGAGATGATGGAGAAATCGGCGAGTTGCGAGGTCTACTCCGTCCTGAAGCGGCCGGACGAGAAGTACGTGACCGAGCAAGCGTTTGACAATCCGAAGTTCGTGGAAGACATCGTCCGCGATCTGGCCGTTGTGTTGAATACGGACGAGCGGATCTGCTGGTATCGCATTCGCAGCGAGAACTTCGAGTCGATCCACAGCCACAACGCCTACGCAGAGATCACGCGCGACAAGCGTTGCTGAGTGCAGACTGATGGCGATGTGATTGCACTGTAGGGTTGCCCAGATTGCCGCGCAGCGCGACGATTGTCGGTTGAACAGGCCGATCGCAACGTGTATCGGCAGGAACTGGTTGAACCCGCACATGCCGACGCTACGTTGGATGCAGAACCACACGCATCAGGAGGGGCTTTCATGCCACGTATCACCCGCGCTCGATCCTCGCATATCGCCAGTTCGCTTATCCTTGCAGGCCTCTTGGGCGGCGCAGCCCAGGCTCAGGAGGCTCCGGCAGTTGAGACCCCCGCGACCGCCGAGAAGCAGGAACAGGCCGAGGAGAAGCGGCCGGTCCGCCCCGAGGATTACGGCAAGTGGGAATCGCTCGGTTTCGGCAGCGCGCTTTCACCTGACGGCAAGTGGCTCGCGTACCAGATCAGGCGGGTGGATGGCGAGTCTGAGCTGCGGATCAAGATGCTCGCGGCCGATTCGGAGGAAGTCGTCGAATATGGCGGGCGGCCGACGTTCTCTGATGATTCCAACTGGGTGACCTATTCGATCGGCATCTCCGATGAGGAACGCGAGCGACTGCAATCGAGCGGCCGCTCGGCACCATCGAAGATTGGCGTGCGCAACCTGACGACCGGCGAAGAAGAAGTGATCGAAGGCGTCACAAGCGCTTCGTTCAGCGAGGGCAGCCAGTATCTCATCATGCGTCGGTCGCGGATTGAAGGGCGCTCGAGCAGCGGCGTGGATGTCATCATCCGCGATATTCAGACAGGCATTGATACCAACTTTGGCAACGTGGGTGATTCGGCATGGAACGAGGATGGCACCCTGCTGGCCATGGTCATCGACGCGGAAGACAAAGCAGGCAACGGCATTCAGTTGTTCGATACATCAACCGGCACGCTTCGGACGCTCGATTCAAAAAACGAGCGCTACAAAGGACTCACCTGGCGCGAGGAGTCGACCGATCTGGCTGTGATGCGCGAGATGACGTACGAAGATAATGAAGACATCACCCATGCAGTCATCATGTGGTCTGATCTGGCCGGCATCGGGCTGCGCCGAGAGTTCGATCCGACGAAAGCGACCGACTTCCCGGCCGAGATGCGCATTGTCGATTACAGCGGCCTGCGCTGGTCGGATGACGGCGCGACACTGTTCTTTGGCATCAAGCAATGGCAGGATAAGCCCAAGGCTCTGACTGATGAAGCTGCGGCCGAGGAACAGGGCGAGGCGGCTGATGCGTCCGAAGATGGCAAAGGCGAGGAAACTCAGCAGCCCGCGGCTCGTGAGCGTTCCGATGAAAAGAAACCCAAAACGCTGCGCGAGACGATTGATACGCCATCGAATGTCGAAGTCTGGCACGCTGACGACATCGACATCATCCCTCTGCAGAAGCGCCGCGACGGGCAGATCCGCCGCGACCACTTCCTCGGTGCGTGGCATCACGGCACGCGGACCTTCGTGCAGATTTCCAACGACCTGACTGAATCTGCCCGCCTGCTCGATGAACACCGATACGCAATCGGCCTCGACAACACGCCTTATGAAGAGGAGAAGAAGTTCGGCCCGACTGTGAACGACGTGTACATCATCGATCTTGCGACCGGCGAGCGAACCAAGGTGCTTGATCGCGTGAAGTATGTCCTCGACGGCTCGCCGACCGGCGAATACTTCTTGTTCGTGCGTGATGAGCACGTCTGGAGTTTCGACATCGCCAACGGTCAGGCAGTCAACCTCACCGCCGATGCTGCTGCGAAGTTCATCAACCAGGAGATGTCGAACCTGACAGACGAGAAGCCGCCCTATGGCACAACCGGGTGGACGGAAGATGGCAAGCATGTGTACTTGAACGATCGATATGACATTTATCGCTTTGCAATCGACGGTTCTGAGCATGCACGTGTCACGTTTGGCGCTGATGATCAGGTTCGGCACCGCAGAGTTGTGCTCGACCGTGAGGAAGAAGAGTTCATCGTGCCGGGCGAGCCGATGCTCGTGAGCCTCTACGGCGACACGACGAAGAAGTCCGGGTATGGCATTGTTCAGCCGGATGGTCACGTCGATCACCTGCTCTGGAATGACAGCAGCATTGGTCGGCTGACCAAGGCGGAAGAGGCGCCTGTGTACATGTACGTCGAGCAGCGCTTCGATGATTCGCCAGATATCTTCACTACGGATGCAGGCATGCAGTCGGTTCGACAAGTGACCGCAACGAACTCCTTCCAAGACGACTACCTGTGGGGCCACTCGGAGCTGGTGGACTACACGAGCCAGAACGGCGATGAGTTGCAGGGCGCTTTGTTCTACCCGGCAGACTATGAACCGGGCAAGCAGTATCCGATGATCGTGTACATCTACGAGATGCGTTCACAGGTGCTGCACAACTATTCGACACCGTCAGAGACGAATCCGTACAACCCGGCTGTGTTCACGGCTGAAGGGTACTTCGTCTACCAGCCGGACATTGTTTATCGCGCACAGAACCCGGGTGTCTCTGCGGTTGAGTGTGTGGTGCCTGCTGTGGAAAAGGTGCTGGAGACAGGCATGATCGACGAGGATCGTGTCGGCTTGATCGGCCACTCATGGGGCGCGTATCAGACGGCGTTCATCGTCACGCAAACCGACCTGTTCGCGGCCGGCGTCGCGGGTGCGCCGCTCACGAACATGATGAGCATGTCGATGAGCATCTACTGGAACTCCGGCCAGACCGATGCGTGGATCTTCCATGAAAGCCAGGGCCGGATGGACCGGCCGTTCTGGCAGGATGTTGACACGTACATCAAGAACTCGCCGATCTTCAACATCGATGATATGAACACGCCTCTGATGATCGCATTCGGCGACGATGACGGCGCCGTGGACTTCAACCAGGGCGTGGAGATGTACAACGCAGCCCGGCTTGCGGGGAAGCAGTTCATCATGCTCGTCTATCCCGGTGAGAATCACAGCCTGCGTCGCGAGGAGAACCAGGTGGACTATCACTACCGCATTCTCGAGTGGTTCAGCCACTACCTGAGAGGTGAAGAAGCCGAGTCGTGGATCACCGATGGTCTGTCATGGCGCGAGCGCCAGGAGCAGATCGAGAAGATGCGCTCGGGCAATCGCGGCAACGGTGCAGGAGCACGCGGGCCACGAGGTCGTCGATAAGTCGCCTCAGTCATTCATCGCAGGGAAAGATATCTTCGATGCAGGTGTGCGTGGTCGTTCGATGCAGTCGCCTGCACAAAGATGGCTCGGCCTGAGCGGTGTTGTGCGTTTGTCACGCTTCGACGCTCGCTGCGCGACAGCCCCGACATCGCGTGGATGGCGCAATGCGTTCCGGCGATTACTTGCGAAGTGCTGCGTTGAGGTTGCGGACATTCCGTCCAAGGATGGTGTAGTAGTCGGCACGTGTCTGCCGGGCAGCCCCCCCACCGGGGCCGGGTGCGCCGATGGTTGTTGCCGTGTCGTCTTCTCCGGGCTCAGTCTCAGCCGGCGAGAACACAACGTTGATGATGCCGAGTTCTTCCGACAGTGTCTGCTCGGTCGACGCAAGCGGCTTGGATTCCCAGAGCAGCAGCGTCTTGCGTTCAGGGTCGGCAATCGCGCGAAGCTCGCTGATTTGTTCTTCGGTGAGTTCTGCTCCGGGATCGAGGTCGAGATTCGTGATTTCGAGTTCGAGCCGTGCCGCGAGGTAGTTGTACGCCGGGTGGTTGCATAACACCTGTGCTTCCTTCAAGCGGTCGCTCGCTGCTGCAAGTTGCCCATGGATTGACTCGAAGTTCACCTTCAATTGTTCGAAGTTGTCGTTGAAGACATCTGCAAGGTCGGGCCAGACCTGCTCGAATGCGATCTTGATCTGTTCGCCCTGCGCGATGGCATTCATCGGGTCGACCCACGTGTGGCCGTCAACACCTTCGTGGGTATGTTCACCGGCCGAGCCGTGGCTGTGCGTGGTGGTTTCCATGGTGATGAAGTCATCAGCAAGCGGCGCTGCGGTATCAACAACGCGCGATGGCGGGAGCGCGGCGGTGGCGACCCATTTTTCGTACTCGGCGCCGTTGATGATGATCAGGCCGGCTTGCTGATACTCACCGATCTGTTCAGGTGTTGGTCGCCAGAAGATCGGGTCGGTTTCGGGTGGGAGCGGGCAGACCACTTCAATCTCGCCGCCGCCGATGTAGTTGGCCATGTAGGTCGTCGGATAGAACGTCGTGTAAACTATCTTGGGGAGATTCTGCTCTCGCTCCGGCCCGATTGTTGTCGACGCAGAGGCGCTTCCACTGTTGCCACCATTACCCGAATCGCCTGTCCCACCGCAGCCGGTCAGGGAGAGCGAGGTGACCGCGATTGTCGCGATGAATAGTGCTGTGTTTCCGAACGAAGCCATGTGGGACCTCCTTGGTCTGCGAAGGGTTTCGAGTGACTATATCACCTGAATGAGGTCAGGCAGCACAATGTCGGTAATGAGTATGCATGCCACTGCGATGATCAGGCTCACCACAACGATGAACAACAGTTCTGTTCCACAGAGTTGAACCACCATGAATCGGCTGCATCCGATGCGGTGCAGCGTGGCAATCTCGCCCCGCCGGAGGCGAAGTGAGAGCAGCATGACCAGCGCGGTGAGCAGCGCGGTGGAAACTGCCATAACGATGATCAGCGCGTCGAAGATCGTCTTGATTCGAAAGACGACTGCCATCAAGTCGTCGATCACGGTCCGTGGCACGACCATCTGGTACGCGCCATCCGCGTTGATGCGGGCTTTGGTCAGCGTTGCTGCCTTGGCATCACGCGGGAAGAAGAGGATAGAGGTCAGCGGGAGGTTCGACTTGTCGCCATGCATATGGAACAGGTGGGCGTTCGCAGGGGTGATCTCGTTGTACTGCATGAGTGCTTCACTGAACACGATGCGCTCGTCTGTTCTGCCGTAGAGAAGGGCCGGGTCGGTGACTTCTTCGGGGTCATCGTGGCCGTGTACATAGCCCTCCAGCACCCATGCCGTGTTGATATCCACGAAGACGGCGTGATCATCGGCAGCGCCAGTTTCGGCGAGAATGCCGACGATGTGCATCTTGAGTGCTGGTGCTTTGGAGATGTCGTAGATCTCCTTTTGATCGGAAAAAATCGAATCATCGACGCGCAGTCCGGTGGATTTCGCAACCGCTGAGCCGATGACAACTTCGCCAATTCCACGCGGCAGGTGGCCGGACGTGACATTGATGTTTCGCACCTCGAAGTATTCGATGGTTGTCGCGACGATCGGGATATCGTTGCGGGCGGTGTATCGCACATGCATCGGGATGGCGATGCCATCGCGCTGTGTCAACAACTGTGTGTAAGCACTCCATGGTACCGGTTCTGAATCTCCTGCACGAAAGTAAAGCGACTGCAAAGTGAGGTCGAATCGATTCCCAAGCGAGCCAAGCAGCATCGGTGTTGCATCAGCCCGTGCGCCGAGTCGCTCGCTGTACCGCGTGATCAGGCGCTGCGAAGCCAGCGGAAGGAATACAACAACGGCAAGGCACGCGATCAGGATGATCGCCTGCATGCGCGCATGCATGAGATGCCGAAAGGAAAGAAGCCAGACGCCACTCATGCGCTGGCTCCCAATGTCATTCGATTGAGTTCTGACACATCCACAATGCGATCAAATCGATTCAGGATGGAGTGATTGTGTGTGACCATGAATACGGCTGCGTCTGCCTCGCTCGCTTTGGCAAAGAGCAGATCGAGCACACGGGCAGAGGTGTCGGGGTCGAGGTTGCCGGTCGGTTCATCACAGAGAATGACGCGCGGTTTTGTGATGAGCGCTCGGCAGATGGCGACCCGTTGTCGTTCTCCCTGCGAGAGCAGTTTCGGGCGGCGGCGTGTCACGTGACCGATGCCTGCTACTTCTGCAAGTGCATCAGCGAAATCATGCACTTCACGAGTCAACCGAAGGTGCTTGGAGATGTAATACGGCAGCAGGATGTTCTCACGCGCGGTGAGATACTCGACGAGTTCAAACTCCTGAAAAACCAGGCCGATCTGCGAACTGCGCATCGCCCGGCGCGCATTGTCCGTCATACGGTTCACTGGTTGTCCGTCGAACGTGATGATGCCTCGATCGGGAAGCAGTTCGCCGGTCATCAGGCGGATGAGTGTTGTCTTGCCGGTGCCGCTTGGCCCAATGCATGCGACGTGCTCACGCGCATCGATGCGCAGTTCCTGCATCTCCAGACCGAAGTTGCTCCCATAGGAGAATGCAACATCGTTGAGTTCGAAGATCGGCTTGGGCTGGCTCATATTTCGAAGTCGATTGGAGGTGTCGGCGGAGGTTCATCGAGGTTGATGCGCTGCTGTTCGAGAATTCGATTGCCCGCGATGCGCCAGCCGTCCTCGGTGTCGATCACCGTGTATTCTGCAAGGTACTGGTTGAGTCTGCTGTGTGAGTGGCCCCAGTGGTACACGGTGCCGAGCACTTCCCAGCGCGCCGTCAGGTGAAAGCCGATCGCATCGTTGTATTCATCGATCTGCCCGATCGCCCCCACTTCCTCCGTAATCTGCGTTACTTCTTCAACGCGACTCACCGCGCCGCCCTCTTCGTACAGGATCAGGCTTCGGTAAATCTGGTTGTAGAGATCATCAAGCAGCGGCCCGTGCACGCTTCGGGCGAGCGCATCGTAAATGTCACTTTCTTCCGTGTAATCGAACGCGCGATAGATGTTCGCGTGCAGCGGCTTGAAGATGGCTAGTGCTTGGTCACTGGATGGCAGATCGCCTGAATCGTCGAGCGGATCGGGCATCGCGACGGTGGCGATGTCATGCGTCAGAACGGCTGCGATCGCAACGAGGGGTGTCACAATCAGCATGACGGGCTTGCGAATGGTCGCCCATCCACGTGATGCCCGAGCGCCGACCATGAAGATTCCAAGCCCGAGCACGAGCGCAAGCGAGAGAACCGGCACGTGCCAGAAGGATGGTTCATGTGGATCCGGCACGGCAAGGAAGCGATCTTCAATCGTCTCACCAGTCGCATGCCAGGTGTATTCCGGTTCCTGCTCAGTGAAGACGATGTTGGACTTGAGCCCCTCAGCAGTCATCTCTGCAACGATCTCCAGCCGCTGAACGTTGCCCGGTTCACTGAGCAAGATGTCGATCGGGTACGGCCCCCACTTCATGGCCACTGTTTCCGGAGGCGACTTCGCCGGGTAGTTCAGCGACATGCGTACCTTCGATATGCCACGCACGCCGGAAATCGGGAACAGCGGCAGCAGCGAGATGTCTGGCTCCATGTTCTCGAAGGCGGTGAGCACGGGCGTCACTTCCACGCCATCGATTTGAACCGTATTCTCCGCTGCGAAGAACTCGCTGAGCGCCGCACGCAATGCAGGCACTTCCACCTCGTGCAGCATATCGGGGTCTTCGCGCGGGGCGGTGACGATCTCATCGACGAACACAAGATTGATCATCAGGTTGAATGTGACGCCGGAATCTTCGATCAGAATCCGAACATCCACGTGCGGCCCATCCTGCGGGTGGAGGCGATCGGCCTGTGCAGACGCGGGCAGGAGCAAAACGAGCATCGCGAGTAGTTGGGCTGTGAGTCGCATCATGAGTCGCCGATTGTAGAGTCGGGATGGCTCCCCGGTTGAGCTGTGGCATTTGCAACAGTCGCGATTGCCTGCGGTTAGATACCATGGATGTGGGCCCGCGTTGCCGGGCGATCACCGAGCCTCCAGAACAGGATCAAAAATGACCAGATCAAATCGTTTTCGCATGCTCTCCCTGCCTCTTGCCGCCGCAGTCGCGCTGTCCTCGGCCTCACTCGCGGACGACACAGATCGGTCGCTGAACGTCGACGACGCGCCAATCTCCGATCTGCTGCGTTCGCTGCCCGAAGATGTGCAGTTGCTCAATCAACACCTGACCACGCTCGCCGACCCGTTTATGGAAGGCCGACTGCCAGGCACCTTCGGGATGGAAGTCGCCAGGCGGTACATGGAACACTACTTCGAAAAGTACGGCCTGGAGCCAGGCTTTGAGGTTGACGGTGAGCCTTCCTGGCGGCAGGCGTTCGAACTCGGCAGCACCGAAGAAGTTTCCGTCGCCAGATTCGCTATCCGTGGGCTCGCACTTGTGCAGGGCAAGGACTTCGTTGGCACCGGCATGGGCGGCTCGGGCACTGCTTCTGGTGAACTCGCCTTCGTCGGCTACTCCATCAACAACGGGCCGGACGGCTACAGCAGTTACGCACCGGATGATGACCTGACTGGCAAAATCGCAGTGATGTTTCGCTATGAACCCATGGACGACGAAGGCAACAGCCTGTGGTCAAGTCGCGGGCCATGGTCCGGTCGGTCGTCGTTCCGTGGCAAGGTTCGAGCCGCTGCCGATCTCAATCCGGAGGCGATCATCATCATCAACACCCCGGGTGCCAATGATCCACGTGTCGACGCGCTCGATGCGCCCGGCGGCTCGTATGTCGATATCCCTGTGCTGATGATGTCGTCCGACGCGGCCCGACGTTTCTTTGCTGCAACGTCTGACAAGTCCGTCGAGCAACTGCGAGATTCAGCAAATGCCGGTGGCGGTGTCATAGATTTGCGCGGGCAGGCGTCGGTCTCGACGACAATCGAACGCAAGATTCAGTACGCAGAAAACGTCGGGGCACTTATCCGCGGCAAGGGGAACCTTGCAGATGAGTACATCATCGTTGGTGCTCACCTCGACCATTTGGGGATGGGATACTTCGGTTCACGCTCCGGCCCGGGTGAACTGCACCCCGGCGCGGATGACAATGCATCGGGTTCCGCAGGCATCCTGCTATTCGGCAAGAAACTCGCAGAATCGTACGAAGCCCTGCCCGCTGATGCGAACGCGCGCAGTGTGCTATTCATCGCGTTTGATGCTGAAGAGTCCGGCCTCAATGGCGCGAGGTACTACTCAGATAATCCGATCGTTCCACTTGACAAGCACCCGCTCATGATCAACTTCGATATGATCGGCCGCGTTGTGGATGGTCGTCTGAGCGTTTCCGGTTCAACCACTGGCGAAGGCATGTCCGAGTGGCTTCAGCCGTATTACGAGGCCTCGCCGCTCACGGTCGTTCAGCCGGCCCGGGTTGCGTCAAACTCCGATCACGCAGCGTTCTTCCGCAAGGAAATCCCTGTGCTGTTTGCAATCATCGCTGACTTCCACGATGACTACCACACGCCGCGCGACACAGTCGATAAGCTTAATCGCGTCGCAACCGTTGCAACCATCGATCTCTTCCATGCCATCGTGCTTGACTTCGCGCAACTGCCCGAGGCCTTCCCCTTCGTGAACCCCAACGCGCCGCGTCCGCGCCCGCAACAAAGCGAGGGACCGGGGCTTGCAGACATCAAGGTGCGATTCGGCGTGGTCCCCGCAACCTACGACGACACTGGTGATCCGGGCATCCCCATTCGTGTTGTTTCCGAAGGCGGTTCGGCTGAGAAGGCAGGCCTCAAAGCGGGCGACCTCATGACCGAATGGAACGGCACCAAGATCGAATCGATGCTCGGCTGGATGGAAATGCTCGCCCAGCATGATCCGGGAGATATTGTCTACGTCACCGTCATTCGAGATGGCGAAGAGAAGGCCATCAAGGTGACGCTCCAAGCCAAAGGGAATGCCGGCGGCTGATCGCAAGCCGCGCATCTCATCCCAACTTGTCCAATCACAACGGGTCGATCACTCCAGATCGGCCCGTTGTCTTTTTCCCCGTTCGCCATCTGCACACGCCTGAGCCCACCAACCGGACGGCACGCGCAGTCCGCCCG
>CAZVXI010000046.1:0-20147 GCA_964631295.1 uncultured Isosphaeraceae bacterium | reverse complement strand
ACGCGGCCTGTTCTGCCTCGACATGAGTGGCAAGGTCGTCTGGGAGAAAGACCTCGGCGATATGCGCACGCGAAACGCGTTCGGCGAAGGTGCCTCTCCTGCGTTGCACGATGATGTGCTTGTCGTCCCGTGGGATCACGAAGGCGATTCGTTTGTCGTAGCGCTCAACAAGAACACCGGCGAGGAGATATGGCGACGCGATCGAAATGAACCAACGACGTGGGCCACGCCAGCGATCGCGGTCGTCGATGGTGTTGCGCAGGCGATTCTGCCGGGCACCAACAACTGCATCGCGTACAACCTCAAGACAGGTGAGGAGATCTGGCGTTCACGCGGCCTGACCGTCAATGCGATTCCCACGCCGATTCTTTTCAACGGCCGCGCATACCTGATGAGTGGCTTCCGAGGCAGCGTGCTCCTCGCGATTGATCTCGCCAAAGCCACGGGCGAGTTGGAGAGCACCGACGCAATCGTGTGGTCGCATGACCGCGGTACGCCATATGTGCCCTCCGGGATGCTCGCGAATGGCCGGCTGTATTTCCTCGGCAGTAACAACGGCATTCTTTCCTGCTTCAACGCAGAGACAGGCGAGCAGCATTATGCGGGTCAGCGGCTCGGCCAACTGGGCAACGTCTATGCATCCATCGTTGGTGCCGGCGGGCACTTCTTCGTGAGCGGGCGTGAAGGCGATGTTGCGGTCATTCGTGAGTCGCCCGAGTTCGAACTCGTCCGAACCAACAGCCTCGGTGAGGGCATCAATGCGACGCCCGCGATTGTCGGCAATGTGATGTACATCCGAGGTGATAAGCACCTGTATTGCATCGCTGAAACTCAGGCGGGCACGCCCGGGCCAGCAAGCGAGTGAGCCAGATCGGCTTCACAGATGAAACCCAGCGAGCCGCCCGGCGAAGCGTCAGGCGGGCGATGGGTTTTTTCAGATCGACAGGGAGGTTTTTATGCTGCAAATCGTGATGTCCGCTCTGCTTGCGATGGGCACCGTTCAAACGGGTGAGGATCAACTCTGGAGGCAGTGGCGTGGGCCGGAGCGGACTGGCCAGTGGTCGGGCCCGACTTGGCCTGAGCGGCTGGAACCAGAGAACGTGCAGACAAAATGGTACGTCGATGATCTCGGTCCAAGCTACTGCGGACCCGTGATGTCTGAAGATATGATCTTCACGGCGGAAACGCGCGACGAGCGAAGCGAAGTCGTCCAGGCATACAACCGGAGATCGGGCGAACTGAAGTGGGAAGTCGTCTGGGAAGGTGCGATGGAAGTTCCGTTCTTTGCATCGAAGAACGGATCATGGATTCGTGCAACGCCGGCGCTCAGCGATGGACGACTCTATGTTGCTGGTATGCGGGATGTTCTTGTCTGCCTCGACGCTGCGACTGGCGAAGAACACTGGCGGTTCGACTTCGTTGAGAAGCTCGGTGCGCCGGACCCGGACTTTGGATTCGTGTGTTCTCCGCTTGTAACTGATGAACATGTATATGTGCAGGCTGGTGCGTCATTCTGCAAACTCACCAAAGTCAAGGGAGAACTCGTCTGGCGAACTCTCGAAGATAAAGGGGGCATGATGGGCAGTGCGTTTTCATCGCCGATCATGGCAACACTGGATGGCGTGCCTCAACTTGTCGTCCTCGGACGCGAGACGCTCAGCGGAGTTGACCCGGAGACCGGTGAGGTCTTCTGGAAGACGCCGATCAAGTCGTTTCGTGGCATGAACATACTCACTCCCATCGTGGTGGACGGCGGCATATTGACTGCTCCGTATGGTGGTCGCTGTCAAATGCTGGACGTGACGCGAGAGGAAGAAGGCTGGGATGTCCAGGTCCGATGGGACAACAATCTGCAGGGCTACATGACGTCACCGGTTGTTGTCAATGGCCATGCGTATTTCCTGAACCGCAGCAATCGTTTCTGCTGCACGCGGTTGAGCGATGGTGAGGTCATGTGGATATCGCCGCCGACCGGCGACAACTACTGGTCGCTCGTTGCACAAGGCGATCGCATACTCTCGCTCAGTGATTCGGGCCTGCTGCGTCTGATCAAGGCAAACCCTGAAGTGTACGAACCATTCGATGACGTACAACTGACTGAGTCAGATACGTGGGCCCATATTGCCGTCGCAGAAGGGGAACTTGTCATCCGTGAGCAAGACGGGTTGCGCGTCCTGACATGGAAGTAAGCCGCTCAGCGGTCTTCGATTTTGAACTCGAAGGGCACAATCAGCCACGCGGTGATCGCTGTCCCTTCTTGCATTGCTGGCGCGTAACGCCCACGTCTGGCGGCACGGGTTGCAGCGCGGTCGAGTGTGCGGTAGCCACTGGACTGATGCAGCGCAACATCGCCGACTGACCCGTCAGCAAGTATTTCAACCTCAACAAGTACGGTGCCCTCATGGCCGGCACGTCGTGCTCGTTCAGGATACGTCGGCGTTGGCACGCGCTGGATGGCTGCGACACGCGTCAGGCCTGTCGCAGCGGGTTTCGATTTGGCCTTTGACTCTGACCCAGTCTTGATTTGCTCGGCGCTTGTGTCAGGTTGATCAATGGGGCGATCGGCTGCCGTGTCCGTCTCGTCTGCCGGTGGCGTCGGGTCGGCGAGTGCCGCGAATGCCGGCTCTGATGGTTCATCTGCTCCACTCTCAGAAAGTAAGGGGGGCGGCTCAGGCGCGGCTTGTTCGAGCAACTCTGGAAGCCGCGCGATGATTGCAGCGAGCGAGTCGGCCGTTTGTGTGATCTGACGCTCAATGGAGCGCGTTACGACTCGGCGTCTCCAAATCGATTCAGCCGTGCGTGCCTGTTCATCTGCGCGGTTCGTCTGCGATTGATGAGGTTGCAGCGCGTTGGACGTGACCGGCTCAGATGTCGGATCAGGGGAGGACGTTTCGGTTGGCTCCATATCCGCATTGGCAGGGGGGGGCGTATCTGGTTCATGCGCCGGCACTGGCTCTTGCACCGGCGGATCAGCCAACTGCACCTGAATTGGCTGGCCCATCGTGTACAGCGGCTTTGGCGGTGCAGGCGAGCGATCCTGCGATGACCAGGCGTAAAACGCTGCAATCCCAGTGAGGACGATTGCGTGCACGAAAACTGCGGCGAGCAGCGCAGCACACAGTGAAGGCATCCGAACTACGCCAATGCGAATCGATGTCTGCTGTGATTTGCTCATGGAATACTTCGTTGATGAGCCGCTCGGATAGGTCATTCACCCTTTGGCTTGACGGCGATCAGGCCCTTGCGTGTACGCCAGTAGATTGTGCCGTCGGAGATGGCAGGTGTTGCCATACACTCGGTACCCATCGGGTTGACCGTAATGACTTCAAACTCGTTTGCTGCCCGGACGATGTATATCTCGCCGGTTTCGCTCGTGTAATATATCTTTCCGTCGACGGCGACCGGAGACGCGGTGAAACCTGTCTGCCCGGAGCCGAGTCGTTCGCGAAAGTGCATTTCTCCGGTGTTTTTGTTGTAGCAACTCATGATGCCGGCGTCTGAGCAGAAGAAGATCAGGTCGCCGTACTCAATCGGTGTCTGCATGTAGTTGCCGCGCCGGTCGGCATAGTGCCACGCGATGTCGTCCTCTGCATCCGAAAGCTGCAGTTCTCCGGCGGCATGTGCCTTGACAGCCAGAATGGGCGCGACTCGCCCATGCGCGTTGGTGAGGTAAAGAAGATCATCAGAGACAACCGGCGTCGGGACGGGAATATCACCACCGGCCTGTGATTGCAGATGCCAGAGTTCCTTGCCCGTCTTCAGGTCGTACGCAGCCATGCGCTTCCAGCCATTGCAGATGACCTGTGCGCGACCATCGCGAACATCAACGGTCGGCGTCGACCATGTCGGCACTTCATCACGCGGCGTGCGCCAGCGCTGCTCACCTGTCGTCAAATCAAACGCAGCAACAAACGAGTCGCCGATGACATCCACCTGAACAATCACCAGATCGTCGTGAATCACCGGTGAACTGGCGAAGCCCCACTGGCTGTCGGTCGGCATGGCAAAGTAGCTCGAATCGAGAACGCCGAAGTCTTTCGACCATTTGAGGTTGCCGTCAATGTCGTAGCAGTAGAGTCCTTCCGATCCGAAGAATGCGACGACGTGCGAGCCGTTGGTTGCAGGCGATGAAGCTGCGTGACTCCCCTTGGGGTGACGCTTCACCTGCGGCACGCCGGTGCGAGCCGTCCGTCGCCAGATCAACTCTCCGGTGTTCTTGTCAAAGCATACAAGGTTGAAGTCGTGGGGGCCTTCGTTCTCAACTGAGCCGATGCTGCCGTAGAGGCCCACCGTCAGTGCTGCGTCCCCGTCCTTTCGGACGGCATTCGTGATGAACAATCGGTCGCCGGCAATCACCGGGCTCGAATGCGCCATGCCGGGCAGGTCGACCTTCCAGCGGATGTTCTCGCCCGTCTCAACGTTCCATGTGGTGGCAGTCTTGGTGCCGTGTTCAACGCCCGAGGCTTGTGGGCCACGGAACGACGGCCAGTCGCCATCATCTGCGATGGCATTGGATAACAGCGTGGGGGACAGACATGTCACTGCTGCAGCGATGATCATTCGGCTGTGCATGGGGATCTCCAGATTTCGCATTCAGATGATTGTACCAGCGGGTCTGTGGTCCGGAACGTGAAACCGGCTCATGCATCGCGCTGCAATGAGGCGAGCAAATCGCCGCGCAACGCCCAGCGAGCTGCGAGTACCACCCAGAGCACGCCATTTGCCATCAGACCGCCAAGAATCGCCAATATCAGGCCGATCGGCATGTCCGTGGTTCCGTCTCGCGCGATCGGCAACAACGCGACAGCAGCCGCGCCTGCTCCGACGAGAACACCCAGCAGCAGGAGGAACACATGTTCCGATATCACCAGCCTCCGCCCGGTCCGCGCGGTGAAGCCGACGGCTCGGAGCAGGGCCAGCTCGCGTCGGCGCTCGATCACATTGCGCGAGACGAACACGCCGAGGCCTGCCACGCCGAGCAGCAATCCGAGGCCACCGAGTACCTGAAAAACTGAGAGATATGTGTTCTGCACGGCATTGAACTCCGCCAGGCGCTCCGCAGCGGCTTGCATCTGCATGCCCACATCGCTCAGCGCCCGTTCCAGCGTGGGTGCAGATTCATCGCGATCCGCTCCCGGGGCATCAATCAGGAACATCCTGAACCCGCCAGTCGTGGGATAGCGCGAACGAAAATGGTCCTCCGACACAAGCACATTTCCCTGCAGAATTGATGCAGCAATCGTCCCGACAATGACCGCATCGAATGGTCGCCCCGATTCATCAACGTATTCAATCGAGTCTCCGATGGATTTGTGCAACGACCACATGGCGCTGGTGTCATCAACGATGACCGGAACGCGGCCATTGCCGAGGTCGGCATCAAGCAATGTCCATGATCCATTGCTCGCGAGATCCTGATCCCAGCGCGCAAAGGTGAAGGCGCCCCGCTGCGCAAGTTTATCGGGATCGACGCCAAGCATGCGCGGTGTCTGCGGACGATTGAGGTTCAGGCAACTGGCTTCGTCGCCAGCGCGAACGCGCATCGACACGAACGACATGCCTGCAAGATCATCTTCTGTCAAGCCGAACGCATCGCGCCCGCGCTGCGAGTTCAGGTCTGCTGGGATGGCGATGCTCGTTTCGCCCACGAATGCAAATCCACCCGTCCCCGAATCGCGCGCGGCTGCGTCTTCCCACGCATCGAGTTGATGCACGGAGATCGAACCAACGAGGAATACACCACTGGCGAGCATCCATGTGACTGCAAGCCCGCGGCCGATTCGCCGGGCGTTGTTGCGGATGCCGAGCCCGATGATGGACAGTTGTGCAGAGCTGCGGCCACGATTCAGAAGAACAAGCACGACCCGGCACAGGGCAATCCCTGCGATGAGCGAAAGCGCACCCGCTGAAAAGAACCGTGATGCGTCTGGCCCATCCGCCCCGCCGGTCGTGACAATCACCATGACACCCACAAAGGAGGCGGCCACGACCCCAAGACTCAGCCAGGGCCGATTCCTCGGCGAGGAGCTCTGTGAAGGAAGATCGCGCAGCAGCGACAGGGCATCGCGCCGCATCAGTTGGTGGATCGCGACACGCATCGACAGCCAGGCGATGGCAAACGATGCGCCGAGTCCGATCGCGATCGAGACCGGTGAAACATGCAGGCTCAGCGAGGTTCCCGCGACCGCGTCACTCCAGATACCCGTCAGGGCGGCGAGTATCGCCGCGGTGTACAACACGCTCAGCAGTCCACCAACGATGCAACCGATGACAGCAAGTGCTGCCGCTTCAATGAGGAGTATGCGGCCCGCTGCCCTGGTTGTGAAACCGATTGCGCGCTGCAATCCAATCTGCGATGCGCGCTGCTGGGCAGTCAGCACGAAGAGCAGTGCAGTCAGCACGAGTGATGCGCCAATAAGAAACGAACTCAGCCCGAGGAGAAGCAGTCCGAAGTCCGTTGCGGGATTGCTTGCTGCCAGGGCGGGCGTGCGAACATCGCGCACGTGAAACCCGAGCGATGCGGGATTGAGTTGCTCTCTCAGTCGCGACTGAGCCGCAGACATCTCAGCTTTCGGCATACGGATCGCTGTCAGATCACCATAGCGGTTTGCCCACATGTCCTGCGCAGCGGCAAGCGTGATGAACGCCTTGGGTGTGCCGCGATGATCCTGCCAGTAATCTTCGTCCTTGTCGCGCACGCGGCCAAGGTCGATGGGCATGCCCGGTTCCCAGTCGCGGCTGCTCTCGGCCGTTGCAATGCCGGGAAACTCGGGCATCAACGTTCGGTCTGCCGCGAGCCCTTCCATTGGAACGACTTGCCGCACTGTGAAGGCTCGTTCGCGCTCGACGAGTTGATCATTTTCATCAAGTACGAAGTACGCGATACGCAACGTGTCGCCAGGACTGGCGGCGAGGTCGTCGGCGAGCCAGTCGTTGATGACGATTTCGTCGTCACGCAGATCGACCGGTCGGACGGTATCTGCAATGGCGGAGCCGCCACCGCTTCCGCTGCCTTGCAGACTTCCGATCCCGGTGATCATGGAATAGGGCGTCTCACGGTCGGCGTGCGCAATCGTGTTGACGAAATAGGTGAGGATTCCAGTGGCGGTCGCTTCGCCGGACGCCGCCAGCGAAGCAATCGGCGGGTCGATGAAGATGCGTTGCGTGTGTAGTTCTGCGGTCGATGTGCCGGGCAGTGCAGCGAGTTCGGTCTGCGCGTCTGCAATCGTGAACACAGCTTGAACTGCTGCGTCGACATCTTCGACGCGAGTGCCGTCCTGGGCACGCACCAGCAGCGTGTTTGCGCGATCGTCAAGCTCGAGTTGTTCCTGGAGCCAGGAGAGCGGCACGAAGATATTCGCTTGCGGCACAGGGCTCACGGTCAGGCCAAAATTGCCAAACTCAGTCGCGCCGATCACCTTTCCAACCACTGATCTGGCGGCAAATGAATAGTCCTGTGAGTCAGCGAGAACAGATTCCCGTGGAAGTGCGCTGGGCTTTTCCATGCGGATGATCAGTTCATCGCCTGCTTCCGCACCGAGTTCGGCCGCGAGGCGATCGTTGATCAGCCAGCCATCTTTGGTTGGATCAACCTTGAAAGGTTGGGGTGCAAGCTCGAAGAACTGTTGATCCACGCCGAGTAAGTTGACATCGCGCGCCGTGCGTGAACCATCAGGTGTCGCCACGATGCCGCGAACATTGATGACCGGCACACATGAAACGCCATCAAGCGACGACTCAGTCCGCTCGGCAAGGTCGTCACGGAAGAACCGATCGCCGGTAACCATCGCGAAGTCCATCTGACCGATGCGCTCCACTGCCTGAGCGCGCAGGGTCTGTCGAATGGAGTCACCCGTGATCAGCGCGCCGGTGAGGACGGCGGTTGCGATCATGATGCCGATCACGACGCCGACGTTGGTGCGCCAGTAGTAGGCCGTGGTCTGCAGGATGAGGCGCCAGCGATTCATGCTTGAATGGCGGTTTCGATGCGCCCGCCTCGGAGAGAGATCTGTCGTTTCATCTGATCGGCCAGTCGCCGGGCATGGGTGACGGTCACGAGCGTAACGCCGCGCTCCTCGTTGATTTCTGCCAGCAGTGCGCCGAGTTCATCTGCTGTCTGCTCATCGAGCGACCCGGTCGGCTCGTCGGCAAGCAGCAACTGTGGCTGGTTGATGAGTGATCGCGCGACGGCAACACGCTGGCATTCGCCGCCCGACATCTGCCCTGGCTTGTGCGATTCACGATGAGCAAGCCCGACGCGATCGAGCAGTTCTCTTCCGCGTGCAACGACCGTGTGACGATTTGCACCGGCCTTGTGCACAATCGAGGGGATCAGGACATTCTCGATCGCAGTACATTGCGGCAAGAGATGGTGTGATTGAAACACAAAGCCGATCGTCGTATTTCTCAGTTGCGCAAGTTCGTCGTCACTTTGATTGCCAAGCAACTTCCCGGCGACCCGGACCTCGCCCGAGGTCGGCGGTGTCAGCGCACCGATGATGTTCAGGAGTGTGCTCTTGCCGGAACCTGAGGGTCCGACGACGGCAAGCGCCTCGCCGCGCGCGATATCGAGCGTCACATCATGCAGGACATCACGCGTGGAGCCGTAGCTCTTCGATACAGATCGCAGTGCGACGATTGGCGGATCGCTGGTGCTGCTTTGGTCAGGAGTTTGCTCGTGCGGTTGTGTGAGGTCGTCCATGCGAAACGGGTTCCGGTATGTTCGCAAACTCAGCCAGCCCGCGCGAGAGTGCTTCGAAGTCGCGCTCGAGGTTGCCAATCAGGCAATCTGTCAGATCGTGTCGCAAATCGGGATGGGCTTTGACAAGATCACTGAAGTGAAACGCGGTATCGTAGAACGCATAGACGAGTTTGCGCATTGATTCGATGCTGCTGCACAACCGTTCAGCATAGTCATTGAAACGTGTCGCGGAGGTATTGCCGTCCGAGAGCGTCTGGCTGATGGTTTCGCCGGCCAGGACGCCGGATTGAAGCGCGAGGTACACACCTGACGAAAAGACCGGGTCCAGGAAGGCGAACGCATCGCCCACCAGGATGAGCCCATCCTCTGCACAAAACTGCGATCGATAGGAGTAATCACCGGTCACTCGGACAGGGGCGATCCGCTCACCGGTCGCGCAGCGTTCTCGAATCCACGGCTGAGTCTCAATTTCGCGATCGAGGATGGCTTCGGGATCGCGCGGCCCGCGATAGAGGTAATCACGATCAGCGACAGCACCGACACTGACAATGTCATCCGGCAGCGGGATGTACCAGAACCACCCCTTCTCAGGAAGGTAGGCCACGGTCGTTGCAGTGGCGTCCTGATCGCAATCACGCCGCGCACCGCGGTAGTACGACCAGACCGCAATCTTCTTGAGTTCCGGATCAGACACACGCCAGTTGTTCTTCGAGATCGCGAACATGTCGCGCCCGCTCGCATCGACAACTGTCCTTGCGCGGATATCGATTTTCTCGTCGGACTCAGTGGCCACCTTCACGCCGACGACCTTGTCGCCATCGCGGATGAGTGATCGCGCATTCGTGTTCATCATCACGCGAGCGCCGCGCTCAAGCGCATTGTCGAGCAGCATCTGATCAAATGCCTCACGCTTCACCTGCCAGGTGAGCGCGCACTCGTGATTGGTATGATCTGAGAACGGAAATGCGGTGGCGGAGCTTCCATCAGTGCTGACGAACTGCACGCAACGTTTCTCCGTTGCGAACGCGGCACTCTTTATCTTGTCAACAGCGCCGATTCGATTGAGCGGGAACCAGCAGTAGGGGATGAGCGATTCACCCACGCGGTAGCGGGGGAATGACTGTTTCTCGACGATGAGCACATCGTGGCCGACCTCGGCGATTACCGCAGCCGTTGCGCACCCAGCAGGGCCGGCACCGATGATCACAACATCGCATTCCAGCAGGGCTGCATCATCGTTCAGGTTGGCAGATTGATTGATCATCTTGTCTCCGTCATTGGCGGCAGAATCTCAACGACCTCCGCGAGTACCGCATCATTTGCCGCAAACAGAGTGTTGTGCCTGCCGAACAAATCCGCGCCACCCCCTATGTTGAACGCCTGATCAGTCATTGCATCCGCCACAATCGCAAAGAACCCGCGTGGACGGCAGGAGTACCCCTTGGAGTGCTCTCGGAGTATCGCCCCGAGTGGTCTGCTGCAGTCCGAGATTTCCTCACGTGCTTTTTCGTCAAAGGCAGCGAGGTGGATTCGAATTGCGCCGAACTCGACTGGCGCATTGCCCGAGTCGGTTCGCAGGACGACAAGCCGGTTAAGGGTCGCCGCATCGATCGTCCGCTCCAGTACCTCAACATGCAGAGGGCTGCGCCAATGTGCCTCAAGCGTGGTCGTCATGTCGCGATCGTGAACGAGCAGGGACCGATAAGGTTCCGGCATGGCGTCAGAATCGATCGACCGCATGACAGGTTCGGGGAGCCCACGGGCTGCGTAATACTCCCCCAGCAGATCGGGGGTTGTCAGGATGTCTTGAGAATGGAACGTCATGATGATGCAGACGAGGCCACCTTGACCCATCGCCGGGCCTTGAACTCGAACCTGGGCAGCGTATCTGCCGGCACGACCTCGATCGGGATCCGGAGATTGAGCGAGCTGCGCAGGTCGTCGGCGAGGGCTCGCTGCATATCCATTGTATTACTATCGGCACTGGCGGATTCGATGAGCATCCGCAGTTCGGTCATCCCCCGATGCTCAGACACCTCCACGCGATACTCGGCGACTTCAGGATGCCGACTGACGATCTGCTCGATGGCTCCAGGATATAAGTTTACGCCACGAACAAACACCATGTCGTCCGCGCGGCTGACAACGCCGCCGGGCAAGGCCCGCTCCCAGCGGCCGCAGGAACATTGTTCGATCTTGCCCGGGTGGACAAGGTCGCCTGTTCGATACCGCAGCAGCGGTGACCCGGTCCGCCGGAGCGTGGTCACGACAAGCTCGGCAAGGCCATCGTGTGTTTCCTCGACCGGCTGGCCTGTCGAGGGATCGAGAAACTCGCACAGCAGAGATGCCTCCAGCAGGTGGAGCGTACCCGGGTGATCCGGGCACTGATAGGTCGCCGGGCCGATCTCGGTCATGCCGTGATGGTCAAACACTCGCGCCCCACCCCAGGCCTGCTCGATGCGCTTGCGGACTGCCGGCACGCTGCCACCGGGCTCGCCGGCAACAATGAGCCTCTGGACCGCCGAACCGCTCAGATCGATGTGCTCTTCGCGCGCAGTCTCTGCAAGGCGAAGCGCGTAGGTTGGCGTGCAGCAGACAATCGTGACGTCGTTGGCGAGGATGACTCGCAGTCGCGTGATGCTGTTCATCGCGCCGCCTGGGATTGCCAGGCATCCAAGCCGAAGCGCCGCTTCGAAACCGATCCAGAAGCCGATGAAAGGCCCGAACGAGAACGCAGCGAACAGCCGGTCGTGTTCGGTGGTGCCTGCCGCCTGCAGAATGGTCACCCAGTCGTCGACGAGCGCATCCCAACTCGCTGCGTCATCCAGCCAGCGCACGGGGCTGCCGGTCGTGGAGCTCGTCTGGTGCAGTCGCGTGTACCGCTCGATCGGATAGGTGAGGTTTGTACCGTACGGTGGATGCTGCTGCTGATCGTCAATGAGATGCTGTTTGGTTGTGAGCGGCATCCGCGCGGTGAACTCATCGAGCGAGTGCACAGGATCGGCCAGCCCCGCGGCGCGAAGCCGATCACCGTAAAAGGTGTTCGACTCCTGGAGCGCGGCAAGCAACTTGTTAAGCAGTGCGAGTTGCTCGGTCTCGATGGCATGCCTTGTTGGGTGTGCTGGCGACGTCATTCGCCGGCCGGCTCTTGCACAGGTGCGGTGAGCGCGGATGCTGGCTTGGGCTTTGCGCCCGGGCCGGGCTTGTAAAGCGTGACGAGCATGCCGCCAATCGCTGCAAGAAGAATCCCGGCGAAGAACTGCCAGCGAATACTGCCGAATCCTCCGGCCGGCGGATGCATCGAAATCGCGACGACAGCATTCACGATCGGCGCAGCCGCGAAGATGATTGACATGACAGCAGCAGGGTGCCCCTTCGCGCCAAATGCAAGCAGCACGGAGAACGCGCCGACGGCACCGACGACACCAGCCAGCAGCGACCATGTAATCCCTTTGACAGGCATATCCCAGCCACTCTGTTTGGCGACGATGATCGCTGCCGGCGCGAGTACTGCCACCAGGAAGTACGCAATCCCGACCCACAGGAACGCTTTGTAGCGTCCGACAGCCGGATCACCCATGCCGAGTTGCCCCGTATGCAGGAACACACCGTACACACCCCAGTTGGCGGCGGTGAGCAGGGCGAAGATCAGCCAGGCATTGCTGGATTGTTCGGGCATCTGAGATCAGTCCTTTCCAAGTGTGTTCAATACTTCATCGGGTGCGACCGCGACTGCAGCGGCGACATCGGCTGGAATCGGTGCCGATCGCATGCGTTCCTCGCCGGGACCGCGTCGAATGTATACGACCTTCCACTTCGCGCGCGCGACCGGATCGCCGTGCGCCTCGCCTGAGTCGTCGCACCGGCGCAAGTCGGCAGTGTAGCCGATTGATCGTTGGCCCATCGTCGTCACGTACAAGTGCGTTTCAACGACCTCGGGATAGACGAGCGCTGCGCGGTAGTCGCACGCCGCGCTCACGCGTGCCCAGCCGAACATCGTGCCATCGTCTTCCATGCCGTGAATGCACAGGCCGAGCGACCGAAAAAACGCATGCTCTGCCGATTCGATGAACCGGAAGTAATTGGCGAAGTGCATGATGCCAGCCATGTCGGTATCAGAGAACTCGACGCGGCGATGTGTGGTGAACTCGTATGCCATGATCATCAATGGTGTAATGTAATCAACCAACCACAGCGGCCGGCTCGGGCTCCGATACTGCTGAGTTGCGGTCCATTGCGTGTAGCAACACGCGCTCAACGTTCTCTGCCATGTGTTGTGATCCGAAGCGTGCATGGACAGATTCCCGACCTTGCGCACCGAGTTGCCCGGCGTCGTCGGGGTTGTCAAGCAGATGTTCAATCTGGTCTGCCAGTGAGGCTGCGTTTTCTGGCTCACAAAGCAGTCCACCGCCGGTTTGTTCGAGCACTTCGGGGAACGCCCCGTGTCGCGGCTGCACGACTGGCACGCCGTGCGCGAGCGCTTCGAGAACGTATAAACCGAAGGCCTCGCCATACGTGGCGGGGACGGAAAAGACATCAATCGTTGCGAGGTGCTGGAGCTTCTCTTCACGCGACACGTTCGGCATGAAAGAGCATTCGTCGAGGAGTCCAGCGTGCCGCAGCCGGTTATGCAGTTGCTTCACAAAAGCACGGTCCTGTTTGAGTTGCACTCCGGCGACACGCAGTCGGAGCGGGCGATCGGGCCTGCGACGGCGCATTTCAATGTACGCATCCACAAGTGTGTGCAGCCCTTTGTCTTCGCACATCCGCGCGAGGTATCCAATCGTGGGCGGCATGCCGGGCTCGCGCGATGTGCCATCGGCAATATCGTCCAGCGCGATGCCGTTGTGCACGATGTGCGTGCGGCCGTCACCTGTCCCGATGCGGTCATGCATGAGATTTGCATAGTACTGACTGACGGCAATGAACGCATCGACATCAGCTGAGCGTTCGCCAAGCGTTCGCCAAGCTTCATCACTCCTTGCGCCAAGCGCATTCAGGAAGCCGTCTTCACCATGCATGGTGGCCACGATCGGCGTGCCGAGCACCTGCTTGAGCGGCCGTGCCAACCCGGCGAGCAGCATATTGCACAGCACGATCACATCGGGCTTGTCTGCCATCTGCATGGACTTCACAAATCGCTCTATCTCACGAGCGAGCGTACTTTCATCCGCCCGGAGCATGGCGATTGTCATATCCGCGTGCTTTTCTGCATCGGTGAGATCCCCTTGCTTGGCTGACCAGCGCAGCAGGCCGGGCCTGTCCAATTGGTTTCGCAAGAAGCTCGGCATGCGTGCGAACCACGGCATTTTGTGCTGGAGATACATATTGATCCCGCCGAGGGACACACGCGGGCTTGCGGGTACGGGCGAATCTTCGGTGTGGATCGGCAGGTACAGCGGAACGATGATCGCATCATGCCCACGCTCATTAAGCGCTTTGGCGAGCGCTGCATCGCGCAGGCAGTTGCCACAGTGAAAGTGACCGGTTCCGGGAGTGAGGTGAAGAATGCGCATCGCGGGGATTGTGTCCTGATCACATCATGCGTAGCGCGCTTCACGGTGTTCTTCGAGGAAGAAGCTCGGAAGCAACCGGTCGACCTGCAGGAGGCCGTCGCGCGTGAGCCGTGCGCCGCCATTTTCCAGTGCGAGCATGCCGTTCGACTCATGCTGCTGCAACTGCTCTGCATACTCCGCGGCGACATCAATCCCGAACTTGTCACGGAAGTAGGCGAAGTCGCTGTGGCCGAGCTTCAGTTGCAGCACAAACTCACGGATGAACAGCTCACGATCTGACACAGGCATCGCGCGCGCGATCGGCAGTTCACCCCTCTCGACGCGCTCGATGTAAGGATCGAACTTGTGTTCGTTCTGGTAGTGAATGCCTCCCATGTGGGCGATTGACGACACGCCGAGGCCGAGCATGTCTGCGCCGCGCCACAGCGCATCGCGATAGCGGAAGTCGACAGTATCATCGCGCACAGCCGTGTATGCACTGCTGATGAGGTACCCGTGTTTCATCAGCGTGTCGAACGCTTCCGACACCCACCGACGCTTGGTGTCCCAGTCGGCCACGGGTGCAATGCGCGTGTTGCCATCCTGCATGCGGCGGAAGATGGTTGTGTTGTATGGAATCTCCATCTGATAGATGGTGACACTCTCAGGTGCAAGTTTGATCGTTTCCTCGATGCAATTCAGCCAGTTTTCATCAGTCTCGCCCACCATGCCTGCGATCAGGTCGATGTTCACCTGCGGGAAGCCCGCATCGCGCGCGAAGCCGTAGGCTCGGTGTATCTCCTTGGCACGGTGCGCGCGATTGTTGAGTTCGAGGATCTCCGGGTCAAAGTTCTCCACGCCGATGCTCAGACGCGTGATTCCCATGTCGCGCAGCGCGTGAATCTTCTTCTCCTGCAGCGTGCCGGGCTCGCATTCGAAGGCGATTTCCGAAGCGTCGTCCCATGGCATGTACTGCTGGATGCCATCGAACAGATACTGCAACTGTTTCACTGAGAGGTACGATGGAGTGCCGCCGCCGAAGTACACGAAGTCGAGCGGCCGATCCTTCAGATAGGCATTGGCCGAGATCATGCGCATCTCTTCGATGACCGCGTCCATGTACTGTTGAATCTGCTTTGCGTTCTTGTCTGTGTAAACCTTGAAGTAGCAGAAGTCGCAGCGTTTGCGGCAGAACGGAATGTGGATGTACAGCCCGAGTGGCGGCGCAGCGCCCTCGGCCGGGGTGGCGAGACGATCGAGCACCAACTGCACCTGCTGTGGTGTCCAGAATGAATAGGGGGGATAGTTCGAGACGAAATAGTTGCCCACCGTCGTCTTTTCTTCGCCGCCAACATCAAGTACTGGCAGATTCTTCTCTGCTTGGTCAGTCATGGTTCCTCTCGATCAGGCGATGTGGCCTGTTCGTCATGGTTTGCTTCCAAACGCCCGAAGGCTGCCGTCATTTGCACCGACGATGATCATCCCGTCAACGACCGCGGCGGAGCTGAATATGGGTGAGCCAAAATCGTTGCTCCAGATTTCGCTGCCATCTTCAAGCGAGATCATGTACAGGCGGCCGTCCCCTGAGCCGACAATCACGCGATCACTGGCGACCACCGGTCCTGCGTCGATCTTCCGGCGCGCCTGGTATGTCCAGACCTGCTCACCGGTTGCGCGGTTGATACAGTGGAGGTGATTGTCGCGCCCGCCGACAACGATGCGATCCTCCGTGACAGCAGGCGGGGAATAGAAGCCAGCGCGCGTCTGATTATAGCGCCAACCGATCTCGCCCGAGTCGATCTCGATGGACAGAAACTCACGCGAGTGGTGGCCGAGATACACCGTGCCATCGGCAACCGCGACCGATGCGGGAATGTTGCAATCGCCGCCGAGTTCCGTGCTCGAGGTGATCGCCCCTGTCGCGCCATCGACGACGTACACGATGGTGTCGCATCCGCCGAAGATAATCTGATTGTCGCTGGTGACCGCAAGCGTGCCGTTGACGCGATCATTCGTCTCAAGCGACCAGACCTTGTCACCGGTCTTTGCATCGAGCGCATAGACGAACGCATCATGTGATCCGACCACGATGAGGTCGCGGCCATCCTCGGCCTGCACGACGTTCGCGCTGCCAACGATCTTTTCGTACGTCTCGTACTTCCAGAGTTCTTCGCCAGTCTGGGCATCGAGTGCATACAGGAAGAAATCATGCGAGCCGACGTAGACGATGCCATCATGGAAGAAAGGCGGTGCCTCGATGAGGAACTCAGTCTTGAAGGACCATATCTCCTCGCCCGTCTTCAGGTTGATGCAGTAGACGCTTCCGTCATCGGACCCGACATACACTCGGTTGTCGTCAACGATCGGCGAGGACACGATTGCGCCTTCTGCAGTAAACGTCCAAATCAGTTCAGGAGTATCGGGGATGGCGGTCGCGGTCACGCCTCGCAGCCCCTGTGAGCCTCGAAAGATCGCCCATTGCTCGGCGGTCACATCGGCTGATTGACCATGCTGGGCGGCTGCTTCGTTCGAGTGCGTGCCAGTGTTCGTTTGTTGGGGTGTTGTTTGAGATGCTGCGGATTGCTGCTCGGCCGAGGCGGGCGTCTCCGGCGAGCGCGTTTCACAGCCGGCAACGAGGAGCGCACCGTTTGCCATGGCGACCACGGCGATTGACAGCATCAAGATTCTGGTCAGTCTCAGCATGGCAGGGTGGCTGGGGAGGCGTGAAAGTCAGGCCGGTTCAAGGCCGCTTTATTCTACCGGCTGAGGCTCGATGGGATCATGTGCGAGAACACGGGCCACTCGATCGGCTGATTTCGTGGAAAACTCGCGAAATCCAATCATCAGATGGTTCGCATTGTGTTTCGATGACGATGCTGGACGGCTTCGAAAACAACGCCTTCGAGACACGTTGAAGGTTCTTTTCATGATTGAGAGCGAGACTCCGGCATGTGCTGGCAGAAGTGGCCTGAAATCGTTGCTGTCTTGTGGTTTGCTGGGTGGAACGGCGGGTTGTGATCGCTGCTCGAGTACAGCCATACGCCGGGCTCCGAGCAGGTGGCGGCCCGGATATTGTCGCCGATTCTGGCTGCTGAACTCGATCCAACCCTGCCGACGCTGATTCTCTTCGCTCATCCGAAGTATGCATGCACCCGGGCGGCGATCGACGAACTCGACCGGCTTCACACGCACTGAGTCTTTGAATGCGCAGATGCGTGCGCACGACGCGCTCGTTGACACCATTACAAACGATGATGCCCGCGATTTGTGGAAGTCACGCGACTGCGTATGCCCGTGGAATCGCCAGTGCGATAGCATGTTTGCATGTCTGAAGGGATCCACATATCCGCAGCATTGCGTTCAGCGCCTCGCGCGGCTCAGGTCGCTCGCGCGTTCACTCGATTCGGTTTCGGCACACTGCTGCGCGAGATCGGCCTTGACAAGTTCGTGGATAAGAGTGAGGACGAAAAAGCAGCGGTTGATCGACCGCTCGCGGTTCGAATCCGCCTGCTGCTGGAGGAACTCGGGTCCACGTTCGTGAAGCTTGGCCAGATCGCCAGTACCCGCGCCGACCTGCTGCCAGCCGACTGGATCGTGGAACTTCGCAAGTTGCAGAACAAGGTGCCGCCGGTTGACTGGGACCGTGATGGAGGCATTGGTGAGTTTCTTGCAGACCACCTTGGCGAACGGTTTGAGCGAGACTTTGACTGGATCGAACACGAATCGCTGGCAGCCGCATCGATCGCTCAGATTCATCGCGCGAAGCTGAGCAGCGGTGAGGAAGTCGTCCTCAAGGTGCTCCGGCCGGGGATTCGCGAGCAAATGTCGGCAGATATTGAACTGATGCGATTGCTCAGTTCTCTGGTGCGATCGCACATTGAAGAAGTCGGCTTCGATCCGGATTCGGTGATTGATGAGTTCAGCCGACAACTCCACCGCGAGACGGACATGCTGATCGAATCACGGTCCATGTCGCGCATGCGAGATGATTTTGCGGATGTTGATGGCGTGACATTCCCGCGTGTGTACGAGGACATGTGCACATCAGCAGTGCTCGTCATGGAAGAAATCAAAGGTGAACTTCTTTCAGACCTTGATGTTTCGACGCTCGACACTGCGACGCGCGAAGCCATCATCCGCAATGGTGCCGATGCAGTCTTTCGCCAGTGTCTGCAGATTGGCTTCTTTCATGCAGACCCGCATCCCGGGAATATATTCGTTCTTGATGGCGGTAAAGTGTGTTTCGTTGATTGCGGAATGACTGGTCTCATCGAGCCGCGAACGCTCAACCAACTGGCAGATATCACCTACGGGGCCATCAACGGCGAGCTTGATCGTGTCCTTCGCGTTGCGGTTGATCTGGCCGATGCAGATCCGACGATGGTGGATGATCGTGCATTCCGTGCTGCCGCCTGGCGGTTCATCGATGAGTTCCACGAAGGCACGCTTGATTCGGTCCGTATGGGGCATCTGCTTGATGAGTTCTTCTCGCTGCTGCGGCGGTTTCACCTGCAGTGTCCGGCTGATGTGGTGTACCTCATCAAAGCGCTCGCGACGATTGAATCGGTTGCATCATCCATCGCTCCGGATTTCGACCTCGTCTCGTATGTGAATCCATATGTCGAAAAGCTCGTGCTCGAACGCTACGGTTGGCGCGCGATCAAAGATCGCATGGAGACTGCATTCGGCAAGTACATCGATGTGTTGGAAGATCTGCCGGAGGAAGTCAGCGGGCTTGTGCGATCCGTCCGGCGTAACAAGTTCTCGATGCAACTCGATCACAAGGGATTGGACAAAGTCACCGACGAAATCGAGCGTGCGAGCATGAACATCTCATGGTCGCTGGGCGTTTCCGCAGTGATCGTCGGGTCATCGGTGCTCGTCCTGGCCGACAGCGTGGATCGGGCGACATCCGCGTTGACGATTATCGCATCGATCGGGTTCAGCATCGCGATCGTGATCGCGCTGGGGCGGCTGTTTTCGTTATGGGTGCAGCGCCGTCGATCACGGTAAGTCGGAGTGCGTGTGGTTATCTTCATCTTCGTCGTCCCCGTGTGGGCGGAGCCGGTCGCCGGTCGACTGCAGCAGCTTGCCAACTGCAGAGAAGAGGCCGCCCGCTGCCTCGCGCGTCACCTTGGCTGCAGCAACCGCTGACTCGCTCGCCAAGCCGATCGGATCATGAGCCGCAGTCCGCGCCGCTTGCTCGAGCGACGGGCGCACCGATGAAAACGTTCGTTCCGTATGGTCGATCACGCTGCGAGCGCGCTGCTCGGTGAGTGTGCGTGCGTTCGACAACCCGTTGCGGACCGTATCGACAAACATCTCGGCAATTGTCTTCAGATCAGAAGCAACATGGCGAACTTCCTCATCCGCGTATGTGCGACCCTCGCTTGCCGCCTCTTCCAGTGCGAGACGTGTCGCATGGGCAGTTCGTTCGATCCCTGCCGCGAGCCCGTCAACAACCTGCCGGAGCGTGCTGTCCGGGTCATCGGGCGTGGATCGATCAACTGCCTGAATGGCTGCATCGAGCGCATCTTCGGTCAGGTCTGCAAGACGGTTGGGCGTTGGCTTCACGCGATGGGCTGCGTCCTGGACTGCATCGCGCACGCGTTCGCTGATCTTCTCGCCATCTTCAACGATATCTTTGATGTCGTCACGGAGTTTATTGTCGCTCATGGAGCCACCTCTTGTTTCAGATACGAAGTCGCAGCGCGATCCGCGTGCGGTTCTATTGTAGAGGCGCGCAGCGCAAGAGAATGCACAATGCTTAAAGGGCCCCACGATACAGCAACTCGAAGTCGCCATTTGCAAGCGGCCGGGGATTGAACTTGCCTGTCCATTGGGTGGCCGCCTGTGTGGCGAGCGATGTGATCGCATCCTCGTGCACGCCGTGGCCTGCCAGGTGCGGGTCGACGCCGACGAATCGAATCGTCGAATCAACCCACTCAGCA
>CAZVXI010000045.1:0-20417 GCA_964631295.1 uncultured Isosphaeraceae bacterium | reverse complement strand
CGCCATGCATGCGCGGGATCTGCTGACCCATTGCAAGCGGCGCGCATGCCAGAATCAAACAGAGCGCGATCGAGTGTCGGATGATCATGTGAGCACCTCCACAACGCTTCAGTGTATGGCTCTGCAATCCTTTCAGACTTCGATGCATCCGACACCCTGCGCTGCGCCTTTGGCGCCCGGCGCACCATCCGGTCCATCGGTTCCGTTTGTTGAGCTGTGCTCGCCGTGGCAGTCGTTGGCGGCCACTTCGCCCGCGGCCATCGCGCATGTGAGAACGACCGCGACGCATCCGAGGTTCATTGTGATTGGGCGGCTGAACATGTTTCTGCTCCCGAGTAAGGGTAGGACGGACAGGAAGGACAAACTGACCCGGACCATACCCCCCCCAGATAATTGCAAGCCCCAATCCCTGAGAAATCTCAAGAAAACTCATATCGCTGAATCGCTACCTCATGGAGTGTGTACAACATCACCACATACAAGATGTGGACGTGGGCGGCGATAGCAGCGGAGAAGTCACACGCTCAATCAACCGCCTCGTGCCGCTGGACCTGGCTGGGATACTGGCTTCTGATCCACTCGAAGTGGTCGCCTACAGGAAAATAGTACAGCCCCTCGCGGAACGACCCCTTCGCGTCGGCAGTGGCGAACTTCTCTTCCGCCATCGCGCGCAGGCGTGCTGCATCGCCGGGTGCGAGCACACCGGCCAGTAAGTCGAGCGTGTCCCGCGAGAGCGTCCGGCGTGAACGAGACGCGACGGCAATCTTCGCCTCGTGTTCCTCCTGGCCAAGCGGGCCCCATTGGCGTGTCTCTTCGAACTGGCGAATCCACTGTTCGACTTCGCGAATCATTCCCTGAACGATGACCGCGTCGCGCCGTCGATAGGTGTCGCGTATCATCTCGATGGTTTCGCGCTGCTCGTTCGTCAGTCCCGGGATCTCTAATGCGAGTGAGAACACCTCGCCAAGCCCGTATGGATTTGGGTAGAACTGAGGAATCGCTGCCTCGCGATACCGCTGCCCGAGCGCAAATGCGGTCTCTGGTGCCAGATGCTCCTGCAGCAACGGCAGGTATGTCTCATTGAGCCGCACGAGGTTCTCCGCTGCATCCGCGGATCTGCGCCGCAGGCGTAAACACGCCGCCTCCCGGCCGGCTAAGCGGCCATGGTCCCAGCAGTTGTGGCGTTTGAAGAAGATATCATACACGGTCCGCCAACCGGCATTCAGCGATGTCTCGTATGCTTGCAGCAATGCATCGAATGCCTGTTGATCTGTCACATGCCATTGCTCATCATCCTGAAGTGATTCCATGATCATGATGAAATCAGTCGCGGCAGATCGCAGGGCGGTTTTGACTTCGCGATGCGCATCGCGTTGCCGCCGTGCGCGCACCGCGGGAAGACGTGCCACCTGCTCATCCGTCAGCACGGGGATGAGCGGGTGGAACATCGCATTGTCCTCAGAAGCAAGCAGTCTCGCGTTCGCCTTCTTATTGGCATCACCAAGGGCGGCGATGTCCTCGGCTACCGCGATGTCAGTGAGCACCCGAT
Organism: uncultured Isosphaeraceae bacterium; assembly: GCA_964631295.1. GTDB lineage: Bacteria > Planctomycetota > Phycisphaerae > Phycisphaerales > SM1A02 > CAZVXI01. The sequence continues at coordinate 18,868 of CAZVXI010000045.1, read as the reverse complement.
CGACCACCGCGCCAAGCCGTTTTGCCTCCTGCCAGAGCGGCAAATAGATCTGCCGTCGAAGGTCGGCGTCAGTTCGCAGATAGGTTGCATGCAGAGATTCCAAGTACACGTACTGCTCATCACTCAGCCTGAGCATATCGCTCCACCGTTGGATGTCGACATATGTAATCCGTCGCGGCCTGACCAGATGAATCGCCGTCTCGCCCGGTCCGCCATCTTCGGGGCCAGTGACGTGCCTGTCGCTTGCATCCTGCGCAGGCGTCAGGGTCAGGGCGAAACTCAACACACAGAACGCATGGGCTGTAAACATACCGACACCTCACTTCACTTGGCCATCAGATTGGTGCAGTTGGTCGGGCCAACGGCGGAGTACGTTGTGCATTGCCGAGTCGTTGGGTTTTCTGTATATGAGCAAGGGTTGGCAGGATTAAATGGAAACGAGCACGCGATTGGGAAGATCCCCGTGCAGACGATCGTAGCGAATGGCATGTACTCTGCAGTGCGGCCGGTAGCCGCCGCATCAACACGATTGTAAATGATGCCATCCATCTCGACCTGTTGCGGCTGACAAATCACGAGCAGTTCCCCATACACGCACCAGATCTCGTTTGCGCCGCAGCAAGTACCGACCGCTGAAAGCTCGTAACAGCCAGTGTCCTGTTCTGCGGTTGGTGAGACGATCGTTTCCATACTGGTGGGCTCGAGTGACGCTGTACTGGCCATACCAAAGGCAACCGCTAATGCGATGGGGCCAACATATGGTATTAGGCGGATGAACATGATGCTGCTCCGGAGTAAGGGTAGGACGGACAGGAAGGACAAACTGACCCGGACCATACCCCCCCCCAGATAATTGCAAGCCCCAATCCCTGAGAAATCTCAAGAAAACTCATATCGCTGAATCGCTACCTCATGGAGTGTGTACAACATCGCCACATACAAGATGTGGACGTGGGCGGCGGCGATGGGGTCGGCGGCGGGCGATCGGGAAGGCTGGGCGGCTCTGGCTTCAGCGCTTGCGTGCGAGTGCTTCGGGCAGTTCGGGTACTGGGCCGCCGGGGCCATCGTCGATGATGTCTTCGCCCCACGGCGCGGGGCCGAGCGTGTGCGCATCAAGCTGCCAGAGCGCATCGCCGCCGGGCAGTTGCTCATCTTTGAGGATGCGTGTGAAGACGACGTCGTGCAGTTCGAACGCGAAGGTATCGTGCGTCGGATCGATCTGGAGCGTCGCGTTCTTTGCAGCAATGAGCATGTCGCCGCTGCGCACGCGGAACTCGGTGAACTCATCGGTGAATGGGTTGACTTCGTTGGCGGCAATCCACCACGGGCCGACTGCTCCGCCGTTGTCGAGCATGCCTGACTCGCTTTGCCGCAGCGCAATCTCGCGCAGCTCCTGCTTGACTTTTGAAACGGTTGTGCGCGGCTGGTTGAGTTTGAGCAGTGTCAACCCGATGCTGACCATCGCGATCCCTCCGAGGATCGGCAGGGCCATCCATCGCTTGTTGCCGCGCGATGCCGAGTGGGATGGGCGGGCGGTGGCGTGGTCGTGCGGCATGATGCGCTCCTTGCGGTCTGCTGCGGACGCAACTCGCATCGCAGCGACGCATGTTCCGATATCGGCTCACGCTTATGCATGCTTGATGAATCGAGTGCTTATCGGACACCGCTGACGTGTCATGCTGGGAACTGTCCGGCTGGCGACGATTGGGAAAGCTGCTTCCGGCCGCCAACAATGGTTCATGAGCACTGCGACGCCGCCTGTATCAGCCACACATGCCACGCCTGCCGAGCATCCCGGGACCATCCTCCGCCGACTGATGGCAGCGAAGACAGTCATGGCGCCGGGCGCATTCAATGCGCTCGTGGCTCGCTCGGTGCAGCAGGCTGGGTTTGAGGCGTGCTACATCTCTGGCGGTGCGACGGCGAACGTTGCAGGCTATCCGGACATCGGCCTCATCACCCTCACCGAGATGTGCAGGACGATTTCAGAGATCACCCAGGCGAGCGGCCTGCCGACCATCGTCGATGCAGACACCGGCTACGGCGAAGTCGAGACAATGATCCGAACGACCATCGAGTACGACCGCGCTGGGGCAGCCGGGATGCACATCGAAGACCAGGTATTCCCAAAGCGGTGTGGCCACCTTGATGGCAAGACGCTGATCTCATGTGAAGATATGGTCGAGAAGGTGCGCGCGGCCTCTTCAAGTCGTCTGCATCCGGACTTCATACTTGTTGCGCGCACTGATGCGCGGTCGGTCACGAACATCGATGATGCGATTGAGCGCGCCAATGCCTGTCGTGAAGCAGGCGCCGACATGATCTTCCCGGAAGGCCTGCACAGCGAGGATGAGTTCGCGCGGTTTGCGCAGGAATCCCCGGGATTGCTGCTCGCGAACATGACAGAGTTCGGCAAGACGCCGGATATTCCCGTACAGAGATTCGCAGAGCTTGGCTATGAACTGGTGATTTACCCATTGAGCATGATGCGGCTCGCGATGGGCGAGGTGACGCGCGGGCTTGCGCGATTGAAAGAGGATGGCTCTGCTGCGGGTCTGATCAGTCACATGCAGACGCGCGCGGAACTGTACGATCTGCTCGGCTACACGCCCGGCTCACAGTGGGATTTTCCGAACACGCCGCGGCGCGACCGCGATTGAACAATCACGCGTTGACCGGACGGATGCGTGGCGGATCGCTTCGGCCGCCGGTAAAGCCGGCTTGATTGAGCAGAGGCGTGCGTGCGTAAAGCACTTCGGGGTCGTGGCCGGTTCTGAGGCGCAGCGAGAGCGCGAGCATTTCTGTGCCATCTGAGTCGATCATCGTCGCGTGGAGAAGGGCGCCATCTTCGATCACACTAAGGCTCATTCGCGCATCAATGATGAGCGGCTTGACATGTTCGTATTCGACGGTGGCCGCGTTCATGACGACCTCGTCGTTCTCTTGCGGCACCATGCGCACGCACAGCGAAACTTCGCGCGGGCGGGAAGATTGCAAGGCGAGGCGCGGATCGTCGCCGGCAGCAACGGCCGACCAGGACAACTCAACAGGCTGTCGGAGCAATGGCTGCTGCACGCTCACCGGGCTGTGGGTCATCCGCGTCATGGCGATGTCGCCTTCGTCAGCAGCCGCAGGATCTTCTCGACACCTGCGCCGGTCGGCCCCATCAGACGCTGGCTGATGCGATCGAGCAATGTCAGCACTTCGAGCATGTCGTCAAGGCGCTGGTTGTGGTCGTCCTTGACACGTTCCTCAGCGGGAGAATCTGATGGATCGTCCTGTTCGCGGCACTGATGCAACTGCTCCATCAGTGGATCGATCTCACGCTTCTTGCGTTCGCGCATCACTGTGCGAAACATCTTCCAGACGTCCTGTTCTGCCGTGTAGTACTCCTTGCGATCACCACGAATGTGGGTTCGTTGCACGAGCCCCCAATCAACGAGGTTGCGCAGCGTCATCGACGCATTCCCGCGACTGACCTGCAACATGTCCATCACATCATCCGCATTCAACGGCCTGCCGGTGATGTACAGAAGTGCATGCACTTCCGCCATCGTTCGCGGAATACCCCAGTTGGATCCCATTTGCCCCCAGAGCTGGATGAACGTTTCCTGCGCAGAACGCAGCCCGCAGGCGAGATGACTGCGGGCTGGTGCAGCGGACTCGACAACCACCGGGGTTGTCGTTGCACTTGTAGAAGCAGGTGCATGGTCCGCTGCCATCTGAACCTCCAACCAGTGTTGAATCGCAGCGGTTTCCCTCCACCCGCTCGCGACTCCCTCATACCCGGAAGGAAGTGCAACCGAATCCATGCACCTGTCCGATTACAATAGCTCCACCGACAGCAACTTTCAAGTATTATTGAAAATTCAAAAGGAAATCTGGGCTGCTTGGGAAAGATCGGTACCCAGAGAACCCTCTGTTGAAAGCCTATCCCGAGGCGGCATGACGTTCCGCCGCCGTCACGCCAGCTCGCGGAGCTTTTCCAGCACGTCCTGATCGTGGCCCGGCACCTTGACCTTATCCCACCGATGGGCCACCTTGCCTGTTGCGTCGATCAGGTACGTCGTCCGCACGACGCCCATGTACTTTCGACCGTACATCGACTTCTCCTGCCAGACGCCGAATTTGTCGCAGACACGGGGTGTGCCCTTGTCCTTTGAGTCTGCGCCCCTCGGCGTGACGGGTACGTCGGCGAGCAGCGTGAAGTTCAGCTCATGCTTGTCGATGAACTTCGTGTGGCTCTCCGGGTCATCCGGGCTGATGCCAAAGATGACTGCATCGGCAGTTTCGAAGTCAGGCATGGCATCGCGAAACTGACACGCCTGCTTCGTGCAGCCCGAGGTGTCATCCTTCGGGTAGAAGTACAGCACGACGGGTTGCCCTGCGTACTCTTTGAGCGCGTGTTTCGTACCGTCCTGATCCGGCAGTGTGAACGCAGGCGCTTTCTTTCCAACATCAATCAATGGCATTGCGTGCAGTGGTTCCTATGCGGGCAGTTTTTCGAGTTCGTGTTGTACCGCGTCCATCAGTCGCCTCGTCGTGTCCGGGCTGAAGTCGAACGTGAGTTCGGCTGCTTGAAACAACTCCGGCAGCGGTTTTGATCCGCCGAGCGAGAGCGCCTGGCGATAGTTGTTGATTGCGCGCTGTTCGTCAGCAAGCGACTGGAGCCACAACTGCAAGGCACCAAGTTGCGCGATGCCATACTCGATGTAGTAGAACGGCACTTCAAACAGGTGCAACTGGCGCTGCCACATGATCGTGCGATGATCTTCCAGACCAGACCAGTCGACCGCGGCACCGAACCGCTCATCGAGTTCAAGCCATTTCTCAGTGCGCTGCTCGCGGGTGTGATCCGGATTCAGATACAGCCAATGCTGAAATGCATCGATCGTGGCGATCCACGGCAGCAGCCGCACGTAACCCGCAAGCTGGTCGCGCCTCGCGCGGTTTGCTTCCTGTTCGTCGTAGAACTCGCCCAGATACGGAAACGCGAGCAACTCCATGCTGATGGACGCGACTTCGGCAAACTCGATTGGCGAATGCCGATACGTCACCAGCGGATCGTGCTCGCAGAGCATCGAATGAAACGCATGCCCCGACTCATGAATCATCACTTCAACGTCGCGGCCAAGCCCTGCAGCGTTCATGAAGATGAACGGCTGGCGCGAGCGATCACGCTGATACTGGTACCCGCCGGGCGCTTTTCCCTTGCGCGATTCGAGATCGAGGCAATCGCCCTGCCGCATGCGATCAAACAGTTCCCCCAGTCCGCCTGGCATCTTGTGGAACAGGGCGGAGCTCTTGTTGATCAGTTCATCAGCGCCGTCGAATGGCTGCAGCGGGTCACGCCCTTTCACATCCACCGCGAGATCCCATGGGCGAAGCGAGTCCACGCCGAGCATTTCCGCGCGCTCCGCGTTGAGCTTGCGATACAGCGGGACACAGACCTCTTCCGCTGCTTTGTGGAAATCCTCGCAATCCTCGGGTGTGTAGTCGAATCGGTGTTTCGCCTTGAACATGTAGTCGCGGTAGTTGTCGAAGCCGGCGTTGGCAGCGATCTGCTTGCGAAGCGAGATCATCTGATCGAACAGCCCGCTGATCTTCTCGTGATCCTGATGCCGACGTTCGGACACGCTCCGCCATGCTGCTTCGCGTGTGCTGCGGTCAGTGACTTCCATGTAGCGCGCCATCTGCGGCAGTGTGCGTTCTTCGCCCTCAAACTCGACGGTCATTGCGCCGCATACTTCTGAGTATTGCTGCCCGAGCTTCGTGTCCTGCGTCTGAAGCGGCACGTTCTCATCGCGGAAGAGCTCCACATCTGCTTTCATGTCGCGAATCAGCACGCCGTACCTGTCCGGGTCGAGTTTGTCCGTGTGTTCGCTGCGGGCGATCTTCTTGTCGAGTTCGAAGCCCGCCTTTTTGAGCTTCGGCTCAACATTCTCGATGAACGCGAGATAGGCCCGTTTCGCGTCTTCATCCTCTGTGTGCCGAGTCATGTTGATGTACAGGTTGGCAGCGGCTTCGCTGGCTGCTGCATCAAGCTCACTGCGGTCGAGAATCAGCTTTTCGAGGCAGTTCTCGCATGAAAGTTCCCGATCAAGCAGCGCCTGGTACAACGGCTCAAGAGCCGACCATTGTGATGCGTCGAGGTCAGCTGGAACGAAATCTGTCGTGGCGGGCGAGGTTGCGTGTGCGGTCATGTGTCTCTATCTCTCGGTTCAGGTCAGTTGCTCGCGTCGGCTGCTGCATGTGACTGGCGTTTGGCGTGCATTTCGGCGCGGAACACATGGATAAACAGCAGCACCATCCCGCCAAGCAGTGCGACATCCGCGATGTTGAAGATCCACGGGTACAGCCCCGTATCACCACCCGGCCAGGACCAGCCAAAAGGCAGATTGATTTCCGGGAAGAGGTACAGCATGTCGCGCACCATCCCGTAAATCACGCGATCATACAGGTTTCCAAGTGCGCCTGACAGCACCATCGCGAGCGCCACGTGCAGCAGTACATCATTGTGCCTGCTTCGGCAGAACACAGTTCCAATCACAATGAGCGCGACAATGCTGATAACGATGAACACCCACCGGTAGCCCTGCCCGAGCCCGAACACCGCACCCTGGTTGAGTGTCAGCCGGAGCGCCAGCACATTCGGGACGAGCGTGCGCGCATCATGGTGAGGGATCGCAGACACGCCGCCATCACCGTGTGAAGAGATATCCACGGGTTGCCCGGCAACATGTTCGAACGCGAAATGCTTCAGTGCAAGGTCTGCTGCAAGCAGCGCGATCGCGATCGTCAGCATGCGGGCAAACGCAGGCGCATGCTTTACAGCCCGTTTCGATTGACGGCTGCCTGCCGATGGATCATGTGTTGATGACGAGGTCATGGTCCTCCTGCCAGGCTCGGACGGCACACGCGGGAACATTCAGTGATCGGTCGATGTGTTCTGCAAGCGTTGCAGCATGCATGGCGTCATCACACAATACGAACATGCATGAACCACTGCCGGACACGCAAGCCGGTCGCTCGGCGACGCTGCAGAGCTGCGCATGCAGATCTTCCAGGTCCGGCCGAATGCGCACAGCATGCGATGCAAGATCGTTGAACAGCGACTCTGGCGCTGGCGCGACGGAACCGTCACCAGCCAGCGCTCTCACTGCATCATGGCGAAGCGCTGCGCCGGGCAGTTCATCAAAAGCGGCGTAGACAGCGCCCGTGGGACACTGCAATGCTGGCATAACGAGCGCTGCGTGCATTTCCGGCGTCGAATCGTGTCGATCGAGCTGATCGCCGAGTCCGCTCGCGACGGCGCTGCCACCCCGCACGAAAAACGGCACATCCGAGCCGAGTTCCGCTGCGAGCGACTCGAGCGATTCAATGCCGAGATCGAGTTCGAACAGGGCGTTGATGCCTCGGAGCATGGCAGCGGCATCGGATGATCCGCCCCCCAGCCCGCCGCCGACGGGAATGCGCTTTTCCAGCCGCATCTGCACCGGGAAGTGATCGCCGGTGTGCTTCTCCAGCAGCAGGTGGGCTCTGACGGCGAGATCGCTCGTGATCGACCAGTCGATCTCGCTGCGCTGCCTCGCGTCGGGATGCCAGAGGATCGCATATCGCGACAGCGTGCCAGCCGGCAGGCGCTGGAGGTGCATCTCGTCGACGAGGTCAATCGTCACCATCCATGTCGAGACCGGATGCATGCCTCGCGCAGCCGCGTCCGGTGGGCCGACGGACAGGGCGAGATTGATCTTCGCAGGTGCGGTGACGGTCAGAGCTGGCATGGCCGACAAGCATAGTCGGGCGGCGAGTGCCGAGCAGCAGCCGCGGTCGCCCGGGGGCAGGCGCAGTTCCTGCGCTGGTTCAGATCGGCTGGGCGAGGTGTTTCCGCCGGCTTGACGGTGGAACTCACGATCGCAGTTATGTGGCCGCCTGACTGCGCCGATAAACATCACAGTTGGTTGATGCGAAGAGCATTGACCGGTCACCGACATATCGCGAGAGCAGCCGATGAACATCGAACTTGCCGAACGCCGGACGCACCCGCGGATTGACATGCGCAGGCCATGCAAGATTTACGATCCGAGGTCGCGCAAGTACGTGCCCGCGGTGACGCGCAATGTGTCGCGGAGTGGGGCTGCGATCGACACCCCACGACTGATGGATGTGCCGGAGAACACAACGCTTCAGGTTGCCATCGCCCGTGATCCTGGCCAGTCGCTGCTCATGACCGAAGACATGGTCGATGCGGTTGTCGTGCGCACGACGCACTCGGTTGGCGGGCGCACATCGCTGGGCCTGCGATTCCTCGAGGCGGCACAACTCGAAGAGCCCGCGCCGCTCGCGGCCGCGTAGTGTTGCTACCCGCGAGCAGATGACATGTTGAGCCAGCCGCAGCCGCGCGATGACTACACTTGCGTTCATGCAGCGCCTTGATCGCACGCCTGCCAGACCCGCCGCCCCGCCGTTGCTGACAATCGAACGGCTGGCCGTCTCTTTCGAAGCCCCGCATGGCCGGTCGATCGACGCGGTGCAATGCGTGGACTTGACGATCCAGCCCGGGCAGATGGTCGCAATCGTCGGCGAATCCGGCAGCGGCAAGAGTGTGACGGCGTTGTCCATCATGCGGTTGATCGAAGGCGGGCATGTTCGCGGTGGTCGCATTCGCTTCAATGGGATTGACCTGCTCGAACTGTCAGCACGCCAGATGCGCCGCATACGCGGCAGGGATATTGCGATGATCTTCCAGGAGCCGATGACTTCGCTCAACCCCGTGTTCACGATCGGCGAACAGATCATCGAACCGATTCGCATGCACCAGCGCATCTCCAGGCGCGCAGCGCGGGACGCAGCGATTCGCGCGTTGAAGGACGTCGGCATTGAAGAAGCAGCCCGGCGGCTCAAGTCGTACCCGCATGAGTTCTCCGGTGGCATGCGCCAGCGCGTCATGATCGCGATGGCGCTTGCGTGTCAGTCGCGCCTGCTGATCGCAGACGAGCCGACAACCGCTCTGGATGTCACCGTGCAGAAGCAGATTCTCGACCTGCTCGATCACTTGCGCCGAATGCGCAACCTGGCGATCCTCTTCATTACGCACGATCTCGGAGTGGTTGCCGAGCGCGCTGATGTGACGGCCGTGATGTATGGCGGGCGGATCGTGGAACGCGGCCCGACAAACGACCTGCTCAACGGCCCGAGACATCCGTACACGAAGGCGCTGCTCAGATGCGCACCGGTTCTGGGCCGCCGGCGTGATCGGCTGGAGACCATCGGAGAGACGTTGAGCGCAGATTTTGACACTGGTGCGACACAACCGGGAACATACCGTCCGTGGTGGCCCCATCATGAGCCACCCGCCGGTATGGCGGTTGATGCGAACGGAATCGATTCCACACTCACGCAGGTCGGGGAAGGGCATCACATCGCGTGCTGGGCCGCCGAGCAGCCTCAGGGGGCAGCAATCGCGTGATTGGATGGAATCAGCCGATGGCAGCAGGTGTCCGAAGGTCGTGTGGATTGATGGAGCGGGCGCTGAATCCGCAGAACCCTGTAAGAATGGTTCGGCACGGACGTTCGACCTGTCGAGACGAGGCCTTCGCGACCTTCCCCGGGGAGGAGTACCTCCAACGCTTCCGGGAGAAAGGGACGATTGGTATGCGAGTCATGGTGATTGGCGCTTCTACAGATCGCGAGAAGTTCGGCAACAAGGCGGTGCGTGCGTATCAGCAGGAGGGCCATGAGGTTTTTCCTGTCAACCCGCACACGGATTCCATCGAGGGCATTGGTGCATTTCACGGAATTGCTGATGTGCCCGGCCCGATCGATCGTGCGGCGCTGTACGTGCCCCCCGACGTTGGCGAGACGGTCGTCAAGCAGCTTGCCGCGCGTGGCGATGTAAGAGAAGTGTTTTTCAACCCCGGCTCGGACAGCGATGAACTGCTTGACCTGACCGACGAACTGGGATTGTCGTACGTTGAGGGATGCGCTATTCGCGCGATTGATCTCTATCCGAGCACGCTGTAGACACTGTCGATTGCGAGACGAACCGCGTTACGGACATGGCGCCTTGCGCGCGGTCAGGTCGCGCACGCGGATCTGCTTCCTGACTTCGAGGTCGCACAGGGTGCCCCACGCGCTGACGGCGTCAACGTGCATGTCAAGGAACAACATCAGGCAGTTGTTGTTGTAGCGGAAGTCAACTTCAAGGTCGGTCATGGTGACATCAACAGCACCGGCGCCGATCAGGCCCGATGAATCCCATGGCGCCTCAGCCGGTTCGATCGTTTCGCCAGCCACCGAATCGACGAGATACACCGATCGCTCGGGCAGTTTGATCTGCCCGTTCGTGTAGAACTGGCCGCCCTCGGCTGGATTGGCGTTGAAGAAGTTGTTTGCGGCAAAGTAGCCGGGTTTTCCGATTGCGAACGCGCCGCGCCCGTGCGGCCGTGCCGTGCCATCGCCGGTCTGAAAGTCTCTGGAGTTCGGAGCAGTCGAGCGGAGCGCGTTGCGGAACGCTGAATCGCCGAATGCGTCGTAGAGCACATCATCGGGTGAGTCGTACCGGTACGGATTGAGCGGGACGGGCGGCGCGGCACTTGTTTGCGTTGCAATTCGCAGTTCGTCCTGGGTTGTCCACAGGATGTCTGCCCACGATCCACGATTGAGCCCGCCGGTCGACGGTGCGATGGACCGGACCTTGCCGGGGCTCAGGTTGGCGGAATAGTCGAACTCGCTGGGCAGGATGAAATCGCGATTCTCCAGAGAGTAGTTCCGCATCCACGTGGCAATCTGGCGCATGTTGTTCATCGACTGCACCATGGACCCGCTGCGGCGCACACCGGAGAGCCCCACGAGCAGCAGGCCCATCAGCGTGGCGATGATGCCGACGATCACCAGCAGTTCAACGACTGTGAAGCCGCGCGTGCGTGCAAGTGTCTGCCGGTGAATCCGAACTGTCGAAAGTGCCATCAGGTTCGCTCCCTTTCGGCCCGCCCGAAGCGTGGCGGCGGTGAAAGAAACTGGATGCAGGCAAGGCGGGCCCTGCCGCTGCCAACTGGTTGTGCGGGTTCTTTTCGCCCGACGACCGCCTCGGGCAAGGATACCCTCGCCGACATGAAATGCCCAGCAAATCCCGGTGTGGGGCGGGAGGGCGCTGGTCTCGCTCTTCTCTCCAGCGCGTGATCTTCACTGGAGCCTACGCACAACGCAGGCGACCGGTTCCGCGCTCGTGGAGATTCCGTTCAGGCGAGGTTCATGGTCATAAGGAACTCGGCATTGGACTTGGTCCAGATCAGTCAGGGCCCTCTGGAGCGTCCGAAGTCCTTCTATTTCCGAGAAAAGCAATGACCATGCTTGCGAGTGTCCCGCTGGCGATGACCGCGCCGCTTGTCGGATGTCCAGCCCAGGCAAAACCGGCTGCCGTCCCAAATCCTGCGAGCGCAACGATCAGCGCGAAAATCTGGCCGCGCCTCCGCTCTGCCCTCGCGTTGCGGGCATCTTCAGTCTGAGCGTCAACGACCTCGCGCTCAATCTGCCGACGGTGTTCGGTCTCGCTGCGCCATTGCTCAACAATCGTGTCGCCAGTGCCCGGGATCACCTCGTTGTAGCGTGCCAGTGTTTCCGGATCCGGGATTGGACCACTTGTCAGTTGCTGGATCGTCTGTTCTTCAACGACCTCCCGTTGCTGCTGCGCGGCATCCGGTAGGCTCGATGGTGTTCCTTCATCGGTCGACTTGCGCTGAAGGGGATGTTGCTTACGTCGACTCTTTCGATTCGCCAATGTCGCTCGTTCGATGGCTGGAGTCTCGGAGGACTCGCCTCATGTCGTGTCCGATGCGGAAGCAATCCCCTCGCAGACTCTCATTGGCGGTTCGGAACAGTCTCCGATCCATCCGCAAGCATGACCGCGGCTGCGGTGTCACGCACAGCAGTGATCCATATCCCCGGACAAACTCTCGCACGCGACGCGTCATGAGCAAGCTCCACTTGATCCTAGGCGAGGTTCATGGTCATAAGGAACTCGGCATTGGACTTGGTCTTCAGCAGGCGGCTGCGAAGCAGTTCCATCGCTTCCACGACGGACATGTCGCTGACGACTTTTCGCAGTCGCGTGACGAGTTCCATCTCCTTCGGGTCGAGCAGCAACTCCTCGCGGCGAGTGCCGGAGGCGCTGATATCAATGGCTGGCCAGACGCGCTTCTCGACGAGCTTGCGCGTGAGATGCAGCTCGCTGTTGCCAGTGCCTTTGAACTCCTCGAAGATGACTTCATCAGCCTTGGAACCGGTGTCGACGAGCGCCGTCGCTATGATCGTCAGCGACCCACCTCCTTCGATGTTTCGGGCTGAGCCAAAGAACTTCTTGGGTTTGATGAGAGCCTGTGAATCGACGCCGCCCGTGCCAATCTTGCCAGTGTTGGGAGTCGCATTGTTGTAACCGCGAGCGAGCCGGGTGATCGAGTCGAGCAGGATGACCACATCTTCGCCAAACTCGACAAGTCGGCGAGCCTTCTCGGTGACCATCTCGGCGACCTGAATGTGCCGGCCGGCTTCTTCATCGAAAGTGCTCGCGACGACCTCGACTGATTCGGGCGTGTTGCGGCGGAAGTCGGTGACTTCCTCCGGCCGTTCATCAATCAGAAGGACGATGACCCTTGCATCCGGATGGTTGTTGGCGATGGCTCTTGTTATTTTCTGGAGGATGACGGTCTTGCCGGTACGAGGCGGTGCAACGATCAGTGCTCGCTGCCCGAAACCAAGCGGAGTGACAAGATCGATCACGCGTGTTTCGATTTCATCACCCTCGCGTTCAAGCTGAATGCGCTGATTCGGGTGCAGTGGCGTAAGATTTTCGAAGCGCTGCACATCCTGCAGTTCGCCGGGCTCGTGGCCGTTGACTTCCTCGACGCGCAGCAGCGCAAAATACTTTTCCTGCTCTTTCGGGGGGCGAATCAGGCCCCGTACGATTTGCCCCTTGCGTAAGCCGAACCTGCGAATCTGCGACGGGCTCACGTAAACATCATCCGGCGACGCGATGTAGGAATACTCAGGCGATCGCAGGAAGCCGTAGCCGTCCGGCAGAACTTCGAGCGTCCCCTCGCCGACCATCAGTCCCTGCTTCTGCGCGCGTGCCCGGAGGATCTCGAACACGAGTTTCTGCTTGCTGAGCGAACTGAAGTCGGCAACGCCCTCCTTCTTGGCGATGCCCGCAAGGTCTGCGGTACTCATGTGCTGCAGCTTCGCCAGCGACATATCGTCTTTCTTGGCGAGGTCGTACTTGCCCTGCGTCTCTTCTTCGAGCGCCTTGGCTTCAGCCTCAAGCTGCTCATCCGACGGTACTTCATCGGGTTTGATTGTGGCGACTGGTGCGCCTCCGCGTGAAGTTGGCTTCTTGCGGCGCCTGCGGGACTTCTTCTTCGTGGCCATTGCTTGCGTCATGCCTTTGCTCGGTTCTGTTTGGGACGATCCTTCGTCGGGAAACCGCGGGTCGAGGCGCACACATGCGCTTCGTGTGGGATCAACGTCGCAACTTTGATGGAGTCGAACGTGTGGATTCGCGCTGTGTCGGTTGAGTGGAACCTCTTCCTGAGATTCAGGCCATTACGTCGCGCGGGGACTTCCAGAATGTACGTGCTTCTGGGAAACGGAAGGACGATTCGCCGGCAATCGTCAACTCAGCCATACCTGATCCGCCAATGCAACTTCGCCGACGGGTCTGCGCATTGGATCGTGAACACGCGGAATCTCGCGGCAGTTCGCTGGGACTCCGAAACCATCAAACACACTCGCGCTCGATTTGCTCAAGCACATCTCGAACGCGCTGGTTGAGTGTGGATCGGTCAACGTCGTTGACCACAACATAATCGGCCCGTTGACGCTTGCGGTCAAGCGGAATCTGCGATTCTTCGCGGCGGGCGAGTTCCTCAGCATCCCAACCGCGACCTTCGCGCACACGTGCGAGGCGATCCTCGCGGGGTGCCTCCACGAACACGATGGCATCACATTGATCATCGAGGCCGGCCTCCAGCAGCAGCGGCGCATCGATGACAAAGGCCCGCGTGCCCGCCGGTGCGGTAGCAAACTGCTCCAGCCGCCGCCGCTCGATCCAGGGGTGGGTCAACTGCTCCAGCCGCTTCCGCTCGGCTGATTCGGAGAAGACGATGCGAGCAACGGCAGATCGTTTGATGCTGCCAGCGCTGTCCAGCATCCCCGGCCCCCACCACGACACGATCTGAGCCCGAATCGCCGGATCATCCAGTGCCTGACGTGCGAGGTCGTCTGAGTGGCAGACAACGCAGCCGAGATCGCGGAGAATCCGGCCGACTTCGCTCTTTCCAGCCCCGATGCCGCCAATCAGGCCAAGAACAGGCCGCAGTGAATGTGGATGGCTCGTGGACACAGCCGCAGTGTAGGTCGCGTGGGTTGTTGCGGGATGCGTCTCAAGTCGCTGGCCTTCCCCAGAATTCCCATCTGCCCCTCCCAATCGCTGGAAATGCAAAGGTCGCGCTCAGAACGGCCCAGATGGCTGATCAGTACGAAAATTTGTCGATTTCGGGTTGTACTCTGGCGGAAGGCCCGATAGTTTTGCCCTCGAGAAGAGAGTCCCCGGGTCCGTACGACAAAGGGGCGACCAGTCACGGCTTGTGAGAGGGCCGTGCATGTCAACTCTCTCCGTGCTTTTGCGGAGAGAAGAGAGAGAGAGCGAGCAATGCGCAGCACGTCTGTAGCTATAGTGTCCGGGCTCATGTTGGGGTTTGCCACCTGCGCGTCGGCAGATATCAACTACGGCGACTTCGCCGGGACCGACTTCGTCTTCCAGAATGTGACAGAGTCCTCAGGGACAGATCCGGAGCCGTTGTATAACGCGCCTGGAGTCTTCGGAAACACGCTGGATTTCGATCCGACGATGAACTCGGCGGCCGACGGGTTCGACGCCGACATCACTGATGCACAGGTCAATATGTTGATCGAGTCCATCGAGGGTGTCGGTATCGGCAGCCTGTCATTCTCAGAGGCGGGTGACACGTCGCTCGTTGGCACTGGCACGGCTGCCACAGCGACGGCAGTCGCGGCCACGTTCTTCGTCGAAGTTCTCGAAGTGGATGGCGTGGGGATCGACCCCATCTCAGACATTTTCGTCATGTCTTTCTCACCGTCGGCGGGCGACTTTAACCTCGACGACGACGGCAGCCTCGCAGGGCAAGCGTGGTCTGGCTCTCTGTTCATTGATATCCAGGCTTTACTGGATGCCAATGATATTGACGGAAATGCCACGCTCGTCAGCTTGGTGTTCGACAACATCCTGACCGCTTCGGCGGAGGATGGCACCGCGTCGGTGATCTCGAAGAAGGACTCCAGCGTGACTGTGACGCAAATTCCTGCTCCGGGTGCCGTCATGTTGCTGGGCGCTGCAACTTTGATGGCTCGTCGCCGCTCGAGAGCGTAACTCGCTGCTGAACAAGCAGATACGAATCCCCAAGCCGCCCGGATATTCTCCAGGCGGCTTTTTTCTTGGGATCTGTCAGGGCGAAATGGCTGGGCATATGCGCAATCCAAGCGCAAATCGCCCGAAATCCGCTTGCGGCTTCGGCCACCCTCGGTACAGTGCGATGACTGTTGCGTGAAGAGAGAGAGCGCATGGGGTAACGCAACAGTCGTTGTCGGCTCGTTTTTTGGCCGGCTCGATGTGAGGAAGAAGAAATGAAGATGCGCTCTCTCGCTGCCTGCGGCGTCATTGGCCTCTTGGCTAGTCCCGCTCTCGCAGACATTAACTACGGCGATTTCTCCGGAAACGACTTCGACTTTCTGAGTGTCACCGAGGACTCCACGTCCGGTGATCCGCTGCCGCTGTTCGGTTCGCCGACGGTCAGCGGGAACTCGCTGGATTTCAATCCAACATTCTCCGCGAACGCTGAGGGGGCGGGCGGCCTCGACATTGTCGAAGGCCAACTCAACTTCACGGTGGAGGCACATGATGGCGCGAGCATCGACATGCTCGAGTTCGCCGAAGCTGGCGACTACACGCTCGTTGATCCGGGGATGATCGGCACAGTGGCAACTGCGGCGAGTGTCAGCGCTGCGTTCTTCATCGAGGTCCTCGAGGTGGATGGCGTTTCCATCAGCGGCGTCAACGCGAACTTCAACATGACTTTTTCGCCGTCCCACGGCACGTTCAATGTTGTCGACGATGGCACAGCGCTCACCATGATCTGGAGTGGCGAACTGAATGTTGATATTCAACAGATGCTCGCGGATGAAGGCATCTTCGGCGATGCAACCATGGTCTCCGTCGCGCTCAACAACACGCTGGTCGCCAGTAGCGAAGATGGCACGATTGCTCTGATTGCCAAGAAAGATTTCGACGGCCTGTCTGTCGATGTCGTTCCCGCTCCTGGAGCAATCGCCCTGCTCGCAATCGCGGGCATGGTGCCCCGACGTCGTCGCCGACGGTAATGCAGGATTCGTTTCACTCAGGCACGATCTCGATCGTGTCTGCCTCGCCATACTTTGCAAGAACCCACGCAGCGGCTTCGAATGATCGGAGCCGCTTCTTTGTCGGCCGAACACCTGGCTCCCACCACAGGCCCTTCACGACGAGCGTGGACTTGTCGCGATGCAGCTTCAGGTCCGTCCTGCCGACGATGCGGTCACCCTCGAGAATCGGGAGAACGTAGTACCCGTACTGCCGCCTGGCTGCGGGTACGAACGCCTCAAACCGATAATCGAAGTTGAACAGCCGCAGTACCCGCGCGCGATCGCGCATCACCGGGTCAAACGGGCTGAGCAGCCGCGTCTCCGCGGACGACGCGCGTAAACGCGACAGACGGGCTCGCCAGTCAGCCAGCGCGAAACAGGCAACCGGATTGCTTCCATCGGCTGACTCCACGCTGACCGCGACAATCTCATTGGCGCACTGCGACTTGGTACACCACTGCTTCGCCTGCTGAACCGAGATTGTCGCGAAGAAACCGGCGATCTCTTTGGGTGTTGCAAACCCGAGCCGCTCAAGCGCCACCCGGCAGGCCCAGTCGATGTGCGCATCATCATCCGGGACAGGTTCATCATGCACACGCGGGTGCACACGATGTGTGAGGTCGTAGATTTTGTGGAAGTTCTCCCGGCCGGCCACAGACACATCGCCCACGCGCCAGAGATACTCAAGGGCCGCCTTCGCGGGCTTCCAGTTCCACCAGCCGTCGCCATCGTTCTTTGCGCGTCGATGTTCAAAGTCGCGGCTCCGAAGCGGCCCTTCCGTTTCAATACGCTCAAGCACCTCATCAAGAACGCGCTTGGGTTTATTGCCCAGACGGCTGGTCATCCATTTGCCCAGTCGATCGCTTGCGCGGTAACGATTGAAGCGGTGCTTCCAGTGCGCGAACCAGCGCGTCGGGATGATCGACGCGTCGTGGGTCCAGTGCTCGAACATCGTGCGGTCGCGCTCGAGCAGCCCGGTCAACGAGGGCAGTGTGAAGTCATGGAACCGGCTGAGCAGTATGTGCTCATGCGCGCGGACCGCAACATTGATCGTGTCCACCTGCACGAAGCCCATGTGCTCGATCATGTTGTGCACCTGCGCGGGTGTTGCGCGGCGGGAAGGGTCTGCCAGCAACCCCTGGCCGTGCATCAGCAATGCGCGCGCATCAGCCGCTGTTGCGTGATCCGCCGTCGTGGAGAGTGCCATACCCGGCAGTGTACTCTCTGTTGCACCTGTCCGATGATCTCGCCAACGTGGAGTACAATCTGCACATGGACGACCACCCCTCCGATTCTGATTGGGCCAACTCGTCCGGCTCGATTCGGTTGCACAAGCGTATCGGCGGCCTGCTGCGCGATGCGTGGTACCTCGCGGTTGTCATCGCCATCGCTGCGATTGCGATGTGGATCTGGCTTGCGCCGGTCATGGGCGTTGTTGCCGTCGTCGCCGGGCTGTCCATGTTCGGCTACTTCGGCGTCGTGCGTTACGACGACGAAGGCAACGAACGTACCGATGGCCGAGCATGAGTGATGGAGCCAGATCTCCACGCGGGTGTTTATTTCGTCGGCTTGGGTTTTCGGCGCTGCAGTGCGAGTGTCGTGAACAGGCCGAGCACGAACCCCGCTGCCAGTGTGAGCAGCAACAGCAGGGCGCGCGGCATGGTGACGGTGACAAACAGCAGCCGCGTTTCCACCGATGCTGTGTTCTGCATCACGATGATGATGCTCACGATCGCGAGCAGTGCGATGGCGATGACCTTAACGTTTTTCATGCGGCGTCCTCTCGGCGTACGTGTGCGTTCAGAATAGCGGCCCGGCCGCGCCGGTGGATACCTCGCCAGGCAGGTCTATCATGGCAATCTCCGGAGCGGCTGCGGGTCGGTGATCCCGGCTCGCACGCGATCGAGTCCACCTGAACATCCAAAGGAAGACCCTCTCATGCGACGGGCGAAGATCTCAGTCATCGGCGGCGGCAACGTCGGAGCAAGCTGTGCACTCTGGGCGGCTGAAAAGGAACTCGGCGACATTGTCGTGCTCGACATCCCCGATGCGGAAGATCCCGTCAAGGGCAAGATGCTCGACCTCGCTCAGTGCGGCCCGATTGAGCTTTTCGATGCCAACATCATCGGCACCGCGGATTACAAGGACACATCTGATTCTGACGTGGTCATCGTCACCGCAGGCATTCCGCGGAAGCCGGGCATGAGCCGCGACGACCTGATCGCCACCAATGTGAAGATCGTCAAGAGCGTGTCCGAGCAAGTCGCGCGGCACTCGCCCGATGCGGTGATGATCCTCGTCTCTAACCCGCTCGATGCGATGGTCTATACCGCGTGGAAGGCGAGCGCCTTCCCGACGAACCGCATCGTTGGCCAGGCCGGTTGTCTCGACGTTGCGC
>CAZVXI010000044.1:0-20757 GCA_964631295.1 uncultured Isosphaeraceae bacterium | reverse complement strand
GCCGGTGTGTCTCTACGCTCCGGACGCACCTGCATCACAGGCGATGCGGCGTCTCGCGGATCGACTTCTCGGACTGGAGACGAGGCCCGCATGCGCCGATGACCAGACGGAGCGGCGTGGCTTCTTTACCCGGCTCGGAGCATGGCTGCGCGGCGCACCGTTTGCTCAATCGTAAGTGGACCAACTCAAGGAATGCTGCCAGTCTGATGGATCAGAGGCACAACAACGCAGCTGCGGAGCGCCTGACGGTCAGACGTGCGATGTCGGCCAGTGCGATTGGCGCATTGTTTGCGCTTGCTGCGTTCGTTGTCGCGATTATCGCGGGGCTCTACTCCCACAACAGTGCCTCCACCATTCTGGTGCGAGGGCTTCTGGTGATGGCAGGGTGCTATCCGGTCGGGCTCGTCATCGGTGTTATCAGTCAGTGGGTGATCGACGCCCACGTGAAAGAGTTTGTTGAATCGAACCCCGTGCCGGAACTCGACGAAACAGCCGCAGTTGCCGATGGCGGAGATGTCGAAGTGGCAAACAGTGAAGAGGTGCTCGTCGTATGATCGCGCATGGAGTGATCAATATGTGTGATGCGCAAAAGTTGACACATTCGCAGCCACTCGCGCGATCGCATGGAGCATTTCTGCTATGCTTATGGCATCCTTGCCAGGGACAGGCGGGGTGATGGGAAACCTGACAGGTCAAGGAGACGACCGATGACGAAGACGAAACCAGCGGCCAAGCCCGCCGCGCGGTCAAAACGCACGTCAACCACTGCATCCAAGATGAAGACGAAGCCTGCCGCCAAAACCGGCACATCGGTTGTCGACGTCAACGAGATGCCGATCCAGGAGGTCTGGATCGAGTTCAAGAAGACCGGCACCGAAGTGTTGCGCAACCGGTTGATGGAGCAATACCTTGATCTTGTTCGCTACACAGCGGAACGTATGCACATGCGTCTTCCGGGTGAAGTCGATGTCGAAGACCTCATGTCCGCCGGGCTCTTCGGGCTCATGGACGCCATCGACGCATTCGATCTCGAGCGTGGCGTGAAGTTCGAGACGTACTGCACGCAGCGTATCCGCGGGGCAATCTTCGATGAACTGCGCGCCATGGACTGGGTGCCGCGGCTTGTCCGATCACGCACTGCGAAAATCGATCGTGTCCGCCGATCACTTGAGATGGAACTCGGCCGCACCGCCACGGAACAGGAAATCCGGGATCGGCTGGAAGTGTCTGGTGACGAGTTCGACAAGCTCCGCAAAGACTCCCGGCCTGTCGGTGTCGTGTCGCTGGATCGCAAATGGTTTGAGACCGACTCATCGAAAGATGTTCGAGAGATTGATGTCATCAAGGACAAGCGGCAGGAGAACCCGCTCTCTCAACTGCAAAAGAGCGACCTGAAGCTGCTGATCACCAAAGGGCTCTCGCGGGCAGAACGGCTCATCATCATCCTGTACTACTACGAACAGATGACGATGAAGGAGATCGGCATGACGCTTGATCTCTCGGAATCGCGCGTCAGCCAGATGCACAGCTCGATTCTCGCGCGTCTCAAGGCCCAGATGCTGCATCGCGAGAAAGAGTTCTGAGCAGGACTGCGATCGTCTGATAATCATCCGGGGTTCGAGCCATTCCATCTGGTGCGACAGGGAGATGTGCGCAGCCAGCCGCTCGTCGGCTGCGCGCTCCAGTTCTGTCTCAATATGCCGATACCGGACACAGTCGCTGCTGTGCGCACCAGTGCGTGTGCACATGTGAGGCAACGGCAAGCGGCGGAGTTGGAGTCGGTGGATGTCCCAGATCAGCGGTTTGACAGTTCGGCATCACGCGCGCGAGCAATTCGGGCTCACGATTGAGTTCACGGTCGCTCCGCGCGATCGTGACCAGGTACGATTCAGCAAGATGTCTCGTGCCCGCAACCCCCACGTCGCGCGTGGCATCGCAACAGACATCAGCGCAGGCGGCCTCGGCTGGCAAAGCCGGCTGTTCGTGCCTCGTATGTGTGAAGGGACAGTCCGCGTCCTCAGGCCCGGTATCCATCTCGATGACACCATCGGCCCCGAGGATGTTGTTTTCGAACAAGATGTGCGTGTGCGGCGCGTATTCATTGACGGCGACGATGCGCTGTACGCGATCGGCGTTTCTTTCATCGATCCGCCCGCAGATGTGAACGAGCGCGTCGAGGCCCTGAAACGCATGGCTGCCGACGCTGGGGGGACGGCCGATGCGTGATCAGGACTTGTTTCTGGAGCGAGCGCTGCTTGAATCTGACCGTCTCACATCGGAGCAGGTCAAGGCGGTTCGGGCACGCGCCATGGCCGATGGCACAGATCTCGTTGACGGTTTGATTCGCAGCGAACTCATCTCCTCGCACGAAGTGGCCATGTTGAAGGCCAACATCTGCGAAGCACCATTCGTGGAGCTGTCCGACTTTGAACCATGCCACGCGAATACATCGCTGATTCCGAGATCCGTAGCCGAACGGCATCGCATCTTTCCGCTGTTCATGATCAACGGCGTGCTGACACTGGCGATGGACGATCCGCTTCACATCGAAGCAGCGGACCAGGCGCGACAATTGGCCAAGTGCGAAGTTGATGCCGTGCTCTGTGATCGCCAGCACCTTGATGCGTTGATCGCCCGTGCCTACAGCCTTTCGCATGTGCGGTCTGAGGGTGGCGAAGCAATCCCGGAAGTCGACTCATCGGAGGTTGATCGCTCGCAGCCGGTCGTCGCGGCCGTGAACCAGATGATCAGCGATGCAGTCGACGAGCGCGCCAGCGACGTTCACCTCAGTCCGGACGAGCACGAGTTGCGAGTTCGCTACCGCGTTGACGGCGTACTGCACGAGAAGCAGGGGCCCGCACTCGCGATGCACGGAAGCATCGTGCAGCGGCTCAAAGTCATGGCGAATCTGGACCTGACTCAGACACGGCGGCCCCAGGATGGCAAGTTTCGATTCAGACACCACGCCGGCGTAGTCGACGTTCGCTTGTCGAGTGTGCCGACGGTCAATGGCGAGAACGTCGTAATGCGGCTGCTCACGCGAACGGAAGCCACAGGCGACTTCGTCGAACTTGGTGTTCCAAAGCGAATCGCGTCCGACCTGGATGACATTCTCGCCAATCCGTACGGGATGCTGCTTGTGACCGGCCCCACGGGATCAGGCAAGACGACCACGTTGTATACCGCACTGAGCAAGCTCAACGATCCATCGCGCAACATCATGACCGTGGAAGACCCGGTTGAGATTCGCATGCCTTATGTGCGCCAGATTCAGGTTCATTCTGAAATCGGCATGACATTCGCCAATGCACTGCGGGCGATTCTCCGGCAGGATCCGGACGTGATTCTCGTTGGTGAGATTCGCGATGAAGATACCGCGCGCATCGCAGTGCAATCTGCGTTGACCGGACACATGGTGTTGTCCACCGTGCACACGAATGATGCAGTCGGTGCAGTTGCGCGATTGCGCGACTATGGGCTCGAGCCTTTTGTGATCAACTCTGCCATGCTTGGTATCGTTGCACAAAGACTCGTTCGGCGTGTGTGTTCACACTGTGCCACAGAGGCGCAGCCAACAGCACTGCAACGTGAACGTTTCGCGATTGGCGCTGGAAACAATCAGTTTCGCAGGGGGACAGGTTGCCGGCATTGCGGGCAAACTGGCTATCACGGTCGAATCGGCATCTACGAGTTGTTCCGTTTCAACAACACTGTGCAGCGCTTGATCGAAGAAGGCGGCTCGACGGATCAACTGCGTCGCCTGATGCAGCAATACGGCCATGCCCTGATGTGGGAGGATGGCCTTGAGAAGGCTCGGCTTGGCCTGACCACCCTTGACGAAGTGACTCGCGCAGCGACAATTGCTGATCTTGATGATGATACTCGTTCGCTGGGCGTTGACGACTCTGTGCGGAGACTGTCTGCATGAGCCAGTTGTCGTTCCAGTACCTGGCCGTGGATGATCACGGCGCCCGGCAGAAAGGTGTGCTTCATGCCGGTAATCGCAATGAAGCCTATCGCCAGATTGTCGCGACCGGCTTGCGCCCGTTGAAGATTCATGCCGCCCGCACGAAACTGAATTCGCGGCGACACAGAGTTGGTTTGCGCGACCTCTCGCATTTCACCCATCAACTCGCCGTTCTCATGGAAGCGCGGGTGCCGATCGTTGATGGGCTTGAAAGCATCGCCGAGCAGGAGCCCAATGTTCGGCTTCGCTCGATCATCCTCGACGTTGCCTCGCAGATTGCCGGCGGCAGCACAATCACCAATGCACTGACGCCGCACAAACAGCACTTTGGTGAAGTGTACATCGAGACAGTGCGCGCTGCGGAAGCCAGTGGAAACATGATCGAGGTGCTCGGGCACTTAGCGACCATGCTCGACAAGCAATATGAGATGCGCAAGGTTGTCCGAGGGGCGATGCTGTATCCGTTGTGCGTTGTGCTTGCGTTGTCTGCCGCGATTACGGTACTGATGATCTTCGTCGTGCCGAGATTTGCCACGATGTTCGAAAGCCGCGGACTTGATCTCCCGCTGATGACACAACTGCTTATCGGATTCAGTGATCTGCTGCGATCGTGGTGGTATGTGTTCCTCGGACTGGCGTTCGGCGGCGTGCTGGCGCTTCGGCGTGCTCTGTCGATCACGTCGTTCCGTCAATGGTTTGATGTGCAGTTGCACCGTGTTCCTGTACTTGGCGGAATCCTGAAAGGGGCTGCCGTCAGCCGCTTCGCACGTGTTTTTGGGATTGCTGTACGGAGTGGGTTGAGTTTGCTCGATGCGCTGGAAATGGCGGGTCGCGCATCTGGACGACCCTTGCTGATTGCAGATGCAGAAGCGCTGCGCGATCGAGTCAGACTTGGCGGTCAGCTGTCCGATGGTTTCAAGACCAGCACGTATCTGCCGGGCTTTGCCTGTCGGATGATCTCGGCAGGTGAGCAGGCGGGCGAACTGTCGCGTATGACGCAGATCGTGTCGAGACATTACGATCGGGAAGTCGAGCACATGAGTAAGAACATCGCCACGTTGATCGAACCGGTGATGATCGTGGGGCTCGCAGCGATCGTGCTGGTGGTTGCACTCGCCATCTTCCTGCCCATGTGGGATATGGCGTCAGTCATGGGGTAACAGTGTGGTGGAATGCCCTGATGCGATCCGTACGTTCATGTCGTAGAAAGAGAGAGAAACTATGAGACCAGAAACGAAGCACCGTCGGGCATTCACGCTGATCGAGTTGATCGCAGTCATCGTTGTGCTCGCAATTCTCGCAGGTGTTGCACTGCCGAAGTACTTTGACTATGGATCGCAGGCGCGCGAGTCCGCAACAAAAGGCGTACTGGGTGGCGTTCGCGCGGGCGTCGCCAACTTCTACGCCAACTCAGCGCTGGCCGGCACGCCCACGTACCCGACGCTCGCACAATTGCAGACGCTCGGTACGGTGATGCAGGAACCGATCCCTGAGAACCCGTACAACAATGATGGCACGATTCGCGATGCCGACACGGAATGGAACAGCACAACCGGTGCTTCGCAGACAACCAGCGGCACCAATGGCTGGGCATACGACCAGACCAACGGCAAGTTCTGGGCGAACACGTCCACAGTGGGCGAAAACACCTGGTGATCCATGGAGCGGCAGTTCGCACGAGATGTCCGATGCGCAGCAACCCGTTGTTCCAAGAGGAGCGGCGGGTTTACGCTCATCGAGTTGATTGCTGTGCTTGCTGTGATTGGCATCATCGCTGCTGTCGCAGTTCCTTCGATTGCAAACGCAGGTCAAGCGAGGCAATCCGCCGCAGCAAGAATGCTCTATCACGATCTGTTGTTCGCGCGCCAATACGCGGTGGCGAGTGGCAGTCGTGTTTGGGTGGAACTCGACTCGGCGAATGATCGGTGGCTGATACTTGTCGAGAGTTCAACAAATCCCGGCCGGGCGCACGCGGAGCCGATCATTGATGCGGCAAGCGGCGGGGAGATTGCTGTTCAACTTGGCAGCGGTGACTGGCTCGGGACCGAGTTGGTGGCCGTCGACTTTGACGAAGATGAAGCCATCGGTTTCGACTGGCTGGGCCGACCGATCAACGCGAACGAAACAGACATGGCAACCGACGGCAGCATCACGCTTGGTGATGACTCAATCGTGACGGTTGCTGCGGGTACCGGCCTCATCCGCCTGACGATTCCGTGAGGTTCACCGTGGCAGGCAATCGCGTGATAACTCGACGCGGACTCACCTTGATTGAGACGATCATGGCGGTTGTCATACTTTCGATTGCCGTCCCTGGCATCATGTTCTCGATTGCTGAAGCGCAGGATCAGCAGGTTGACCCGATCCTCATCTCCCGCGCCCGCTGGCTTGCTGCGGCGAAACTCGAAGATGTACTCGCCGATCGCCACAGCACGACACGTGGGTATGCCTTTGTGTCGACTGGCAACTATCCGGATGAGGCGCAAGTGTCGGGCTTTGAGCAGTTCAGCCGCGCTGTAACCGTTGCTGAAACGGCTGCCGACCTCGCGAGCCCCGGATCAGGTTACAAGACGGTGACCGTCAGTGTCATTTGGACTGACACGAACGGAGAGTCGCGCACGCTGTCACTCTCCACAGTGCTCACGGAGTACGACGCTCAATGAGGACAAACAACACGCCACCGTGTGTTCGTCGCGGCTTCACGATGGTGGAGGCGATCGCTTCGATCGTTGTTCTGTCGATCATCGGCACGGTTGCATCCAACATGACATTGACGATGGCTGACAGCTACTTTGCATCATCCACACGAGCCGATCTGCATGCAGAAGCTTCGGTCACGATGGACCGGATCGTTCGCGAGATTCGAGCCATCAGGCTGGACGCATCGGCAGCCGGCACCGCAGCCGACATTGATCAGACAACCGCATCTTCTATCCGCTGGAACGAAACATCGGGTGCTTCGCATCTGACGCTGGCTGGCGGGAACCTCCTGCTGTCAGAGGATGGCGGCACGGCGTTTGTCTTGCAGGGCGATGTCACCGAGTTCGGTGTTCAGGTCTTTGATGAGTCAAATCTGTCGATCGGGCCCGCGCTCAGCGGAAGTGCGTGCGATCCAATAAGGCGAGTTCAGATGACGCTCGGGCTGACACGCGATGGCATCACCGAGACACTGCGCGCGAAGGTCTTTATTCGATCGACAATGGAAGGTGCCAGCCAATGACCCGTTGTTGCACGATCCAGCACGACCGGCGAGGGTCGGTTTCCCTGTTCATGATCATCATCCTTGTCTTGGGAGCACTGGTGGTCACGATGATGACGATGACGCGCGCCCGTGATCATGACCTGACAGTCCGTCGGGTTGAGACGGAGCAGGCCTTCTATGCGGCTGAAGGCGTCATGAACATGGCGATGCGCGAACTGATGGAAAACTCCGACGAAGATGGTGATGGCGTTGTCGGGAGCATCAGTGATGATGGCCTTGTCGTCAACGATCCGAACATAGGTGGTGCATCCGGCAGTGTATCGGCGACGCCGGGGGGAACGACGCTGCTTGCAAGCCACGCTGTGCACGGAAGATCCGTCCGCGCGGTGGATGCAAATGTGGTTGCCACCCCGGGCAACTATCAGGTGTTTGATGGCACCGGCATCGGCACGACCTACCCGACGTTCGCTGATCTGGAAGCGGCATACCAGGCATTTATTGGTGTTACGACGGACGAAATCACCTTCGATGGTGTACCGCTGAACACGGTCATCTCGAACCACTTTGCAGCGCAGGGTGTCACATTCAGCAACACGGGCGGCAGCCTTGCAGGTATTCGTGAGGAAGATGATCAGAACGTTGAGCCACTCGATGGTTACGACGGAACATATCGTGCGAATCACGATCACCTGTACGTCCGCTGGCGAAACGACAATCCTGCGTCACCGTTCACGTTCGAGTTTGATACACCTGTTGCGCGCGTCGGGAGTTTTATCGGCACGGGAAAGGAAGGCGCCGAGCCTCGCTTGGCGGTGAAGATATACAACACCGCAGACGAAGAGATCGCGGATCTGACCGTGTGGACAGATGACTTCTTCGAGTTTCACAACCGGGAGGGATTCTGGGGCGTGATCTTCGACGAGCCGGTGATCAAGAGAGTCACGGTTCGCAGCATCAGCAGCGTGAACTACGCCAATGCGGTGATTATCGACACGATCCAATGGTCCGATACTCCTGGGCCGGGCGGTGCCGACGTGCATGTCGTCAGCGCGTGGTCTGAGGTCGCGCCTGAATGATCGCCACAGTTCCAAGTGATGACCAGTGGCGGGATGAAGCAGAGCGCCGGAGTTGACGATAATCCTCTGGATCAACTGAGAAAGCAGGATGGTGAGAGAAGAACCGGTCATCGTGTACCTGACCCGCAGCCGCATCGACCTCGCTGTGTGCTGCAAAGGAGAGCGTCCGCTCGCTCGGCGGGTTGACGTGATCCTGCCGCCCGATGCTGGCGACTGGATTGCAGCTTTGCGCAGTGTGCGCGAACAGTTCACTGCTGCTATTCAGGAGATGGGATGTGCGGGACGCGGGGCCATTGTGTTGTATGACAGCCCGTCGCAGAGTGCAGACATCATCAGCTCGCCAGTCCGGTCCACATCAGCTGCCTTGAGCGCAGCCGAGCTTGCGTGCCAAGATTCACTGAGTTATCCGGCATCTGCTGGTGTCATGGCGTCGATGTCACTGGGGCACGATCACGCGTCAGCCGGGCACAACACGCATGTTGCGGTTGTCGCGGACCGAAATGACACCATTGATGCCGTGACCGACCTGATTGAACATGCTGACCTTGACGTGGTGTCCATCACGCCGATTGATGCAGCGTTCATGATGCAACTCTCAAGACGACTGCTGCACGAGGACAAGCAATGCCACGGGCTGCTGTACGTGGGTGAGCAGCATTCCTACTTTCTGATTGGCGGCGATGGAGTGCTGCGATTTCACCGTCGTCTGGTCCTCGGGACCGATGCACTCGTGCGCGCATTAACGCGTCCGATCCGTTCGGACCAGGCCGGGACGGAAACGACGTTGTGCGTCGAGCAAGCCACCCAGATCCTCCATGCACATGGGTTTCCATCGCGTGAAGACCAGATCTGCGCAGATCCTCCGCTGTGGGGCTCTGACATCATCCCGCTGCTGCTTCCATCGTTCCAGAGATTCCTGGTGGAGCTGCGCCAATCGCTGCGATTCGGGCTGACAGAAGAAGAGCGGAGCAATCTCTCGATCGAGATTACTGGTCCGGGTGCGTGTCTGCCTGGCCTCGCGAAGGTGATTTGTGAAGAGATCGACAGTGGTCGATGCGGTCACGCGGTTCACAGTGATTTTGATCCCGGCGTGCCATGCAGTGACGGCTCAGACATCGCGTACATGGCACAGGATACGAACGGGTTGAGCTCTCTGTCGCTGCTTCCATCACGACTCGCGCGGAGCAGGATTCTCGCATCGCTTCGGCGAACCCTGTGGACAGGTGCTGCCGTTGCATTGATCGTCGTTGGTGCCGATGCCTGGCGGGCAGAGCGCCAACTTGATGATGCAAGCATGCGTGTCAGTGCCGTTGCAACCAAGCAGAGCGACCGGGAGATGCTCAAAGCCACCGGCACGCGGATCCGTGATGTCCTTGTGGGTCTGCGGGCAACCGAATCGAGAATCCGCGCCGAGTTGGCGAAGCGCCCGCCGCTCTCGCCACTGCTGCTCGAGTTGAGCCACCTGGTTGAGCAGCCGGTTCAACTCGTCTCGCTGTCTGTCAATCCCGACGGCGAGGGGCTCACCGGCGTGATCTCCGGCCTCGTGTACGCCGACAGCAAGCAATCCCAGGACGATGTGCTCGAGTCGCTCGTTGCCGACATGCAGGCAAGTCCGCTGGTGTCATCTGTTGTATTGAAGAACATCCAGAGTGGCGAGACTGGCGGTCAGCATGCGATTCGCTTTGATGTGGAGTTCGACGTCGTCGGCTACCAGATCGCAGACATTCCCGCTGATCAGATGTCCGCAATGAACCACGACGGAGCCGCACAATGACTGATGGCACCTCACGAGACCTCGTTGCCCATTGCGTCATCGTGGCGGCCGTGTGTCTGGCCGGCTGGCTGTTCATGGTCAAGCCGCGCGAGAAACAGCTGCGCACGATCGAGACGACCATTGTCGAAAGCAGCAACTCGACTGATGTGAATCATGAGTCGGTCCAGAAGATGGCCGATGCGATAGCCGAATGTCGGGATCGCATTCTCGAAATCGAGCAGTACAACACGTTCGGCGATGACACGTCGCGGCTCTATGGGAAGTTGAGCAACGTCGCTTCGCAGCAGAACGTGCGAGTGCTGCATATGGACCCGGGTCGTCCGGCAACTGAACTGACCGGTGGCGGTGGACAGACACGCGTGGTGGATGTCTCCGTTCGCGGCAGCTTTGAAGCCATCGTCAGCTACGTAGCCATTGTCGAGAACCTCGCTGGCTTCGTCCGTCCGATGTCGCTGACCGTTGCCCCAACACGTGGTTACGATGGTCAGGACGTTGTCGACGCCCGATTGACCTTCGAGTTGCTGCGATTCGATGTGCCTGTCCTGAGTGTTGCACGCGGGGAGATGACTGATGACGCCTGATCAAAAGCGAACGATGTTCCGCGTTGCAGTGCTCGTGAGTCCGCTGCTGCTCGTACGTCTGGTCGCGACGCTCGCAAACGCCGGGCCGCAGCATGCCGCTGCAATGTCATCCGAGACATCCAGCAACCCAGCAGCATTAGCACCTCTGCAGACAGTGTCGGAGCAGGCACCACTGCCCGAGCAAGCGATGGCAATCGAACGGTTGCGGGCGCTTCGCATGCAGGCGATCGGCAGTTCACCATTCTTCATCATGGCGACCGCCGGTGATGACAAGCCGAAGTTCGCAGCCAGCCAGATTCCCGCGTTCTCCGTGAGCGCGATTATGGTCACTGGTTCCGTCACGCGTGCACTCATCGACGGTCAGTTGCTGGGAGTTGGCGATGAAGTCGCACCCGGCTGCGTCATTACAGAAATCGACAACGAAGCCCACGCGGTAACCGTACGCTGCACACGCACAGGTGAGACGGCCACGAGGTCAGTCGACCTGCTTGCAGATTGACCCTCATCCGGTTCGAGGTATCAGAACGACGAAGCGAAGCAGGTCGTCATCGCCTTGCCCGGAAAGTTCCAGGATGGCAGCGCTGCTGCGATCCGGACAGTTGGCGGATGTCACGACTGATGCATTGCGATCTCCGTACTTGATACTGGCTTCAACGCTCAGCCGCAGCATCTGCGTGTCGGGAGCAAGTTCTGGTGTGACTGCCACACGGACTGCTGAGTCATCTGCTTCCGCCTGACCGACGTACTGCGTGCCGATCGCGACTGAGGCTGCCCGTGCCCGCCACGCGGTGGACGCAGACGATTCGCGCATCATCGCGCGGGCGAGGGCGATGGTTCCCTGACGATGTCTCCGCACGAGCGACTGATAGTCGCGTTCCGGGATTGTCAGCAAGGCAGCATCGATCCAGACATTGGATGGGATTGCGCGTCGGAGTTGTTCGATCGCTTCGCGCAGCTTCTTGTGCAAAGTGGCCGGCGCGCTGACGAGCAGAACCCCTTGATGCTCAGTGATCTTCGCCCGGTTGCCCCCATATTCGAGCCATGCTTCCGGATCGACATGATCTGCAATCAGGTCCAGCAACGCTTCGCTGGGCGTGCGACGAGTGAGTGCAGGTGTCTCATTCTCCTCTGATGCATCCTCAGCGGTGTCGTCGCCTTGAGCGCCATCTTGTGCAATGGTTGGCAGCGGTGCTTCGCGCTCGAGTCGCTCAACAAGTGTCTCGTCAGCAAGCAGGTCGCGGATGTTGTAGGTCGCGACCATGCGCATGCGTGCCGTCGCATCGAGTGTGGTGATGACAATCCGCCCTTCGTGGTACTCAAAGCTCGGTCGATCAAACTCGGTGCCCATATCCAGGAGAAGTCCGGCGAGCACGGTGGACAGTGGTACGTTGTCAAGCCGGAGCGCAATTGGTGTGTCGCGCTCGATGCCGAGCAGTTCGAGCGAGAGCCAGTCCGCGTGCAACGGAGCCGACATCTGGCGACCGAGATCAACGAGCACGTGTTCCAGCGGGAGCCCGGCGTAGTCGATGGAGACCAGGCTTTGATCCAGGTGTTCCAGAA
This sequence comes from uncultured Isosphaeraceae bacterium, assembly GCA_964631295.1. GTDB lineage: Bacteria > Planctomycetota > Phycisphaerae > Phycisphaerales > SM1A02 > CAZVXI01. The sequence continues at coordinate 8,597 of CAZVXI010000044.1, read as the reverse complement.
CCTGAACGGCGCGATCAACCGGATGATCGACAGGTGGCGCGAGAGCATCATCCTGAGCCACTGCGCGCGAAGCTGATGCTCCAGCAAATGTCATCGATACAAACAATGCGACAAGGCGCGTGCGATCGCCTGACAATCCGTGATACATGGTGGAACTCCGTGGCGCGGGGACTTCGCTTGAACCGGCGGGGCTTGATGCAGATGCAGCGGAACTCAGCCGTGGTTGCACCTGGTCGCATAGCATAGTGGCATGAAAATCTGCTGCTATTCCGCGTTGTTCGTCCTGTTTCTCTTCGTCCTGTCGTTCACCGTCAGCGGATGTGCGACGGCGACCAAGGAGCCGTCACTCTCTGCCCCGGCACCGACAATTGAAGGCCGCTGGAAAGGCACATGGCTCAGCAGCACGAATGGGCATACAGGCGACCTGTGGTGCATCGTCACACGCGAAGCGGATGGCTCGCTGCTTGCGCGATATCGCGCGACGTACGGTGCAGGAATCAACTTCACTTATGAGATGCCAATGCAGGTCGAGCGTGATGGGGATGTCTTGCGGTTCTCCGCCGAGACTGATCTTGGCGAGCCGTGGGGCAGCTACAGCTCGGAGGGTACGGTCGATGGTCTTCAGTTCACCGCGACCTACACAAGTGAGTTTGACAGCGGCACATTCGATATGACGCGGCTGACCGGCCCCGTCGAACCGGGCGACGCCGCTGCGGGTGAGTGATGCACTGACCCGACATGTAGCTGTTTCGGGCCTCTTGTCCGAAAGCACTCCTCGACTTTGCGCAGGCTGCGGTTTACATTGGATTGGGGGAACAACCGATCGTGCCCGGTGGTTGGCGCAATGGAATGCGATGAAGGCTCGTCACCGCGCGGTGGCAAGGCTGGATGCCTGATCTTCCGCGCAGCATGGTCTCTCACAGGGCGTAGGCGAGTTTGGGTGGGACAGCGAAAGGACACACGCAAATGGCGGACCGGAAACGCGGCGTATGGGCACTTGGCATTGGATTGACCCTTGGTTGTTCAGCAGCGTTCGCGATCCCGCTTCGGGCGCCAGTCACGATCGCAGCAGGGCAACAGGACTCGCGTGAAACTGCTGACCAGCCCGATCGCCGCGCTCCGATCGACGATGTTGTCATTGACGACTTGACGCAACTCAAGTCCGCACATCCAGGTGTCGCTGTGTCGTACGGAGAAGATGGTCGAATCGCCCGGCTTTACGGACGGCCGTTCGGCGAGGGTGCGACGCCAGTGGCAGCGGGGCAGGCATTCGTCGATCGCTATGCGGGCGTCTGGAATCTTCAACCCGCCGATCTCTCACCGACCGGTCCGTTCCCGAGCGGTCAGCACACGACGCCGATGATGTACGATGAGGAGACAAACTCGTATCGCTTCACGGGTGTTCATTACACACAACAGCGCGATGGCGTGCCCGTGTTTCGCGGTCGCCTCACGCTGCTCGCACGGCATGATGCAGACAACGCGCTCGTCCTCGCGAGCGCTGACATTCGTCCGATCGGTGATTTTGCTCCCGCCGATGTCGATGGGCCGATCGATGTGACCATACTCAAAGCCCGCGTCCTTGAGAGATTTCATACCGAATGCGAGATTACAGATGTGCAACATGTCATCTGGGCTGGTGTTGATGATGTGTTCGCCGAGCCAACGCTTGGTATTCATTATGTTGCTGAGTACTTTGGCCGTGCCGGACATGTAAAATGGCTCATCATCGATGATGCTCGAACAGGTGAGGAACTGTACCGCGAGAATCAGATTCTTCACGCAAACGTCGAGGGCACCGTCAGCGCGATGAGCACCTTGCAGACAGGGGCGAGCGTGTGCTCCGATGCGGTCGAGATGCCGCTCCCGTATGCGCGCGTGCTCCATGGAACCGATGAAGTCTTTGCAGACGAGTTTGGCAACTATGTGTTCCCGGGACTGCCTGATGGGGGCGACCCGGTCACGCTGGCATCCGGTATCAACGGCCGTTACTTCTCCGTGCAGAACAACGCGGGCGACAACACCGAGCAGTCGTTCGACGTGAATCCTCCGGATACACTCAACTTCGTGCATGATCCGTCAAGCGCGGCAACTCCCGAGCATGCACTCGCCGAGGTGGATTCGTACATCCATTCCAATCTTGTCCGTGACTTTGCGCTCAGTGTGAACCCGGATTATCCAGTCATTGACAATCAGGTTGACTTCACGATCAACGTAAATATTGCTGCGACATGCAATGCGACATACTCAGGAAATGCGATCAACTTCTATGCATCAGGTGGCGGATGCAATAACACGTCGATCGACTCGGTGATCTATCACGAGTACGGCCACCATCTCGTGAATACCGGAGGGTCCGGGCAAGGCCAGTATGGCGAAGGTATGTCGGACTGTGTTGCACTGTTGATTACGGATGACCCGATTCTCGGCCGTGGATTCAGTTCGTGCGGCAACGGCATTCGCAACGCAGATAACTCCATGCAGTACCCATGTTTCGGCGGCGTGCACTTTTGCGGCACGCTGCTCTCGGGGTGCGTGTGGTCGCTGCGCGAGCAACTTGTGAGTACAGAACCGGATGACTGGCACGACATCCTTTCCGATCTGACGATCAACAGCATACTGCTGCACACCGGGTCGATGGTGACGCCTCAGATCACCCTCGACTTCCTTACCCTCGATGATGACAACGCGAACATTTTCGACGGCACGCCACACTACAACGAGATTATGACAGCGTTTCTCGAAGAGCACAGCATGGACCCGGATCTCGACGCGCTGACCTTCAGCTTCCCGGACGGTATCCCAGACACAGTGCATCCGCTCACGGGCGCGACCCTCACGATCGAGGTCTTGCCGAACGGCGCAAATCCTGTTCCGGGCACTGGCGTGATGTTTGTGGATGATGGCACGCGATTCACCTCGATGCCGATGACTGAGATTACGCCGAATGTATACGAAGCAGCACTGCCGGCAGTGGCGTGCGCGCAGGATGCGTTTGTGTACTTTGCCGCTGAATCTGATCTGCCATACACGCAGCAGTTCCCGCATGAAGGTGCGGCTGACCCGATTCGTATTCAGGGCGCAACTTCCATCGTCAGCAACTTCAACGATGATTTCGAATCTGACATCGGCTGGTCGGTTGTCGATGATGAGTTTCTCACGGATGGCTCGTGGGAGCGGGGGCTGCCGCTGGGTGGTGGCAATCGGGCCGATCCTCCGACCGATGCGGATGGTTCCGGCCAGTGTTACCTCACGAATCGGTCCGGAGGCAACACCGATGTGGATGGCGGCGCAACCGTGTTGACATCACCGACACTTGACGCCACAGGATCGAACGTCATCGCATACTGGCTCTGGTACAGCAACGCCAGCGGCGCAGGGCCGGAGACAGATGTTTTCCTGACAGAAGTGTCGGATGACAACGGCGTGTCGTGGCAGGTACTCGATGAGATTGGTCCGAGCGGGCCGGAAGTTCTCGGCGGCTGGAACTATAAGGAATATCGCCTCGGAGACGTCCCCGGCTTTATCGTCAACGATCAGTTCCGCATTCGGTTCACTGCTTCGGACACCGATCCGCAGTCACTGGTGGAGGCGGCGGTTGATGGCGTCGAACTTTTGAACATCCAATGTGGTCCGACACAGCCCGGTGACTTCGATGCAGATGGAACTGTCGGCCTGAGCGACCTGCTGGCAATCCTCTCTAACTGGGGGAGCTGTTCACCGAGTGCGCCATGCGTGAACGACAGTGACGGAGATGGTCAGGTTGGACTCGAGGAACTTCTGGAAGTGCTCTCCAACTGGGGCCTCTGACAGCTTGGTCTCGGCTGGACGGGATGACTTGTGGGGCTTTGGGCTGATGTGCGCGCGATCTTGTCCCGCTGGCGCGATATGGGACTGCAGATACCGGTCATGCCAAGGTGGCACCGTCTGCCGACCTGATGTCTTTCGATGCATACCCGTGCAAAACGGTCGCGTTTCCGTTACGCTCTTCGTCGTTGGACTCGGTTCCTTCTGACGGCTCAAGAAGTCTGAATCATCATTGGATCATGGCAAGTTTGACCATGCTGAGTATGACTCGGCGAGCTATTCGTATCTTGTGGCCAGCCGGCGGCACCACTTGAGCCAGCCGATGCATCGTTCGACAACATTTCTCCCACGATACAACGGCTTATTCACACGCACGTCTGGCTGGTTCGAACGAACGAGCGGGAGTAACCGCCTCCATCCCGCGTCGCGCGAGCCAATGACGGATGCGTCCACAACTGTGCGCCTTGTCTCCGGCCATCGCGTCGGGACGTCGTCTTCGCCTGATGTTCACCGTATCCATCAACGCCTCGAAACTGACCGATTCATGCGATTGTCCCGCCGTGATCAACGCGCCCACCGGAATGCCGTTGCCATCCGTCACAAGATGAAGCTTTGTTCCAAAGCCGCGGCGCGATCGCCCCAGGGCGTGGTTGTCAAATCGTCGTTCGCCCGTGTTTTTACAGCACCAGCCGCTGACTGATGCGCTCGGATATTCATGCCGTCAACATCAAACTCGCTCCAGTCAATGCGACCATCTTGATCGAGTGCAATATGCAGATGCCGCAGGATGCGGTCGAATAGTCCCTGGCGTGTCCAGCGTCGATACCAGCTGGACACCGTATGCCACTTACCGGAACGCTCGGGCATGTCACGCCACCGCGTTCCACTGTTGAGCACCCAGAACATATCATTGAAAACGGTTCGATGGTTGGCCTACTTGCCGCCCTGCCGCTGCGTTGGTAGCAACGGTTCGATGCGTTCGAACGCTTCATCATGCAGTTCGTAGCGACGGCCCGGACGTTCCTGCGCACCGCAGCCAGTTCGTGTCTTTCTGTTTCGCTTGTGGCTCGTCATCGCCGGCCTCGTCACCAGAGGCCACTCTCACGCCATTCCCAAAAAGCGCAACCGAACGAGCGCTGAACAAACAAGCCGTCAAACAGAACCTCGCTGGCGGCAGGGCTGAACGTCAATCGTTGTTGTGTCCAGCGTCGTGTTCTTCGCGCTGCTCGCGCTTCTCGACCGACTTTTCTTCTGAATCGACTTCGCGGGCGGCTGTATTCCAGTAACTCTCAGTGAATGCACGCATGGTTTCGCCGGTCGTCGGGCTGTCATCACCATCTGGCAGGTTGATGTTGACTGGCAGGCCGGCATCACTTGTCCCGTGAATGCTCACGTTGCCGCGCCCGACCGTAAACTTCATGTCACCCATGTCGATGCGGAATGTCTCGCCGCTGTTCTGCATCGAGGCCATCATCTCTCCGAAATGCTCCATACGATTCTCGAAGCTCGCGATTGATTGCTGCCAATAGACGTCCAAGCCTGTGAGTGCGACATCATCATCAGTGTCGAACGATTCATCTGTGCCTGCGCAGACGATGTCGAAGCCCGGATCGCGGTCAGTGAGTGCGAAGCGGTAGGGGTTGCCCCACGGGTCGATCGTCATGGGCATGGGCAGGCCGAGTTCCGCGATGGTGGTGGGCGGGTGTTCACCCTTGTCGATGCGGTGTTGGGTTGCGATCGCGATGTTGATCATGTCGCTGGTCATCTCGACTGTCTCTGGTTGCGTGATCGCGAACGCGACAGCAGTCCCGGCGGCTGCGCCTGCGAGGCCGAGCACCACTGCAATGATGGCCACAAGGTCAATCGCGAGCCAGATGATGGTCCCCAGCAGGCCGATCAACACGCCAAAGGTCGCGGCCACGCGGGGAGATTTTCCGATCGCCACGAGTGAGACACCCAGCCCGAGGAAGGCGAGCAGCCCGGTTGGCACGAACAACCCGAAGAATGCAAGGATGAGCCCGAAGATTCCCAGTCCATTGGACTGGCGTACCGGCATCATCACGTACTGCGGCTGAACGCCCATGATCTGCGGCTGGGGTTGCGGTTCTGCTTCCATCGGTCAGGCCTCCTGTGGCGGTCGCGTCGATGAAGTGCTTCGCAGCGGCTGCCGGTGTACCCACACAGACACTCAGCCGCTTCGATGCCCTGCAGATGATTGGGAAGCGGGCAGCGCTGATTGCAGGCAATAACATCACTCGGTGACGAAATTCAATCTGCGCCCCCGTCGTCGATCGTCGATCTCAGTCGGCCTCTTGCGCGACCGCCGGCGGCTCATCCACCCGGAGCGGTTCAGCCAGTGTAAGCTCGACCACGCTCGCGCCTGCAAATGGATGATGCCCCGTGAGATTGATCTCGGTCAGACTATCGCCGGTTTGTGTGATCGGAAGCGACTGGCCATTTGAATCATGCATCAACACCGCGTCCTGAATGCCGCTCAGCAGGCCACGCACGAGCAGCACATCATCTTCGGGCCACTCGAACAGGTGCAGGAAGAGGCGATCACCTTTCAGTGTTGTGCGGCCCCAACTGAGCTGTTCAAGCGGTCCGCGCGACGTGCCGTAGATGGCATCGCCATGCACCTTGAGCCAATCGCCGAGCGCTGCGAGCCGGTCTTGCTGAATCACCGGGATCTTCCCATCGGCGCGCGGGCCGATGTTCAGCAGCAGGTTGCCGCCACGGCTGACGACATCAATAAGCATCTGGATCAGCGCGTCACGATCGAGATAGTGATCGAGATTTTCCAGCCGGTTCCACGCGAAGCTGTGTCCGATGCCGCGGCACTCCTCCCATGGCTTCGCATCATCTGATGCGCCCTCCTCTGCCCATGGCACGTGCCCGTATTCGGTCGTGTAATAGTCCCCCGAGTGGCCGCGCAGTCCCTTGCCCCAGCGATCGTTCACAACGATTTCCTCGGGATTCGGGCAGTTGTTGTAAATCCAGGCGAGCAGTTCTTTGCTTCCCCAGAGTGTGTCGGGCTCGTTCCATTCGCCATCGGGCCAGAAGATCGCTGTTTCATAGCGTTCAAGCAGGTCCTTGATCTGTGGGATCATGTGCTGCTCAACATAGCGTTGCTTGTCACCGTCGTAGATCGGATTCTCCCACTCCATGAAAGAGTAGTAGAAGCCCATCCGCATGCCTGCCTCACGGACAGCGTGCGCGAGTTCGCCGCACAGGTCTCGCTGAGGGCCGACCTGCATGCTGTTCCATGCGTAGCCGCGCGATTCACTGGCGATGTCACTCGGCCAGAGCGCGAAGCCATCGTGGTGTTTCGACACAAGCACGACGTATTTTGCGCCGGCATCCTTGAAGATGCCCGCCCACTCGGTCGGATCCCAGAGCTCCGCGCGGAACTGGGGCGCGAAGTCGCGATAGGAAAAGTCCTCACCGTACCACCGGTTGTGAAAGTTGCGCACCAGCCCGTTGTGCGAGTTGGTCTTGAGCCACCACTGGTACCACTCGGAGTATGTGCTTGTATCACAGATTGCCGGCACAGAATACACACCCCAGTGAATGAAGATGCCGAACTTTGCATCGGCAAACCACTGCGGCGTATGCCGCGCGTTGAGTGACTCCCACGTCGGCTCGAATGTCTCGCGTTTATCCTGCGCACGGGCGTGCTGAATCCCGGTTGACAGCAGCATGAGCAGGCAGGCAACGCAGCGCGTGTTCTTTTCTGGTTTTCTCATGTGTGCAGCATATCGCGCCGGTCGAGTTGCGGAACGCGATCACGGGCAGGCATTGCCCCAGTTCGAGAGCACTGCAAGCAGATCGGCCAAGTCAACCTGCCCGTCGCCGGTCGCATCACCGCCGGATGTCCCGTCGGTTCCCCAGTCGGAGAGGACGGCAAGCAGATCGCCGAGATCGACCTGACCCGAGCCGTCGAGGTCGATCGGACAAGGAATCCGGAAGTCAGCGGCGAAGACGAGATGATCAGACGCAAACAGCGAGTCGAAGCCGAACAGCCCGTTCGCTGCCAGATCTGATGGTGACATGTCGGGCGTGTACACGATGAAGTCGTGCAGGCGTTCAAGCAGCGAATCTGCGTATATGAGAAAGTCGAGTTGCCCCGGCCAGAAGTCGGATGTGTCCGACCGCCATGTATAACCAAATCGAGCAGCAGTGTGTCGCGAGATGATGCTGAGTAATGCACTGCCATCGCCGTCAGGATCAAAGTCGTCGCCGTGCGTGGACTCATCATTGATGTCGCCCGTGAGCAGCGTCGTCAGCGGCGCGAGTTCTCCAACGAGATTGAGATCACCTGCGATGACGACCGGCACGTTGTCGGCGAGTGTGAGCACACCGCCGGGCTTGTAGGCTTCGCGAATGAACGACATGATCGCATCGGCCTCTTCCTGCCTGCCCTCGTCTGCGTCACAGCATGGCAGGTGTGCGTTGATACACAGCATCGGCGTGCCGATGGCTGCTGAGGTGTTCAGAAGAGTCGCGAGGTTCCCGTCGATCGCCCACGATCCGAGGACGGAGAAACGGCTGACTGTTTTGCAATCCGCATTGCCGGCTGCGAACCAACTGCCGCCCAGCCAGTTCTGAATCTGGTTGCGCGTCTCAAAGGCGCTATGACTGTAAATCTCCTGCAGATGGAAAATGTCCGCATCAACGGCCTGATACAGGCGGCGGAAGCGATCATCATCGGTTGAATCGAACAGGTTGTCGTTGAGCACATTGTGCGTGACGATGCGCAGGGCTGTGGCTGGCGGCCGGGTGAAGGGCAT
>CAZVXI010000043.1:0-21141 GCA_964631295.1 uncultured Isosphaeraceae bacterium | reverse complement strand
GAAGCGCCAGGGCTGTTTGTTTGCGCCGCTCGGGGCCGTGCCTGCCGTGCGGATGATATTCTCGATGACCGCCCGCGGGACCGGTCGATCGCTGAACATTCGCACCGTGCGGCGAGAGGCCATCTGCGTGTAGAATCGTTGTGAAGCTTCGAGCGGCCCATCGGCTGGCTGGGGCACGGTGTGAGTGATGAACCGCGGCGGCGATGCAGCATCGGCACGGTGCGAATCAGATGAGGAGTGCGTGGACATCATGCACAGTATCTTACAGCGTATTGCGACTCGATGGACCTGCGTGCTTGTCGCATTCACACTGCTCGCGCTGATCGCACCGGCTGCCCTGGCTCAGATCGACGATCGCAGTAATGCGGCATATTGGTATAACCGCGCGATCGCAGACATGCAGGAGGCAAAGGAGATTCAATATCAGTTTGAGATTGCGGACTTCGATGCCTATTACGCGTTTGTCGAAGGGAAGTCTGCACAAGCTCCCGCGATTGTTCGCAGATATATGCGCAAACTGCCTCGCGTCTTCGACTCGATGCACAAAGCTGCCCGTCGTGACTCCGCCGACTACCACCTCGACTATCGGCAGGGGCCGGGGCTGATGCTCCCGCACCTCGGTGCGCTGCGCAGCATCGTGATTGATTTGAACTTCGACGCGCAGATGCGAATTGGCAGGAGCGATCCGCGCGGCGCCTCCAAGAACCTCTCCACGATATTGAAGGTATCGGATCACCTGACGGATAATCGCCTCGTGATCAGTTCGCTTGTGGCTGTCGCAACGTTCTCGAATGCTGATGGGACCATCCAGCAGGGCTTCGACGAGGGTGCGTTTGATGCAGTGGATGCTTCTGCGATGCTCCGAGCAATGCGAGACATGCCCGATGAAGATCCATTCGGCTTCTCGGAAGCCATTGCGATGGAACAGGAGATGATGGTCGGCTGGCTGGAGGGGTTCGGCGATGATCCAAGGCACAACGAAGCGTTTGGGGAAGTGCTTGACTGGTCAATGGACGACGATCAGCACGGGGTGTTCCTCGATTCGCTGGAAGAGACCGGCTTTCAGGCTGCGATCGATCTGTTCGATCGCGCAATGGGCCGTGTGTTGCGCGCGTTCCTGATGGAGGATCGCGCGAAGGGGAAGGAAGCGATGGCCGCGCTTGACAAGGAGATCAAGGCCGGGGGTTACGGCCCGCTTGTCAATGCGTTCATGATGTCGTTCAACAGAACATTCGATCAGATGGTTCACGGCGAGGAGATGTTCACCAAACGCAAGGCGATGCTGGAAGAAATCATCGGTGGCGCAATGGATATTGATGATCTGCGCAATGCCGCCAGGCTCTATCTGAAGGCGATCGAGCAGTACGACCTGCTCTCCGAGCAGGATCGCGAAGCCATTGCGTACGCACTGCTCGATCCCGCAGCAGTCGATGATGGCGAGCTTGTTGTTGCCTTCGCAGCGGCCGAGCTTGTCTTCGAAACGATCCACGAGGCATCGGCCCTCGACCGGTGCAACTTCGTCGAACTCAATCGATGGACACCTGATCTGAATCTTGTTCCCGAGTACATCCTCGGGTTGAACAAGCTCTGGCGATTGTTGCATGTGCGTGCTGTGCACTCACTGGGCAATGATGAGGTTGCAACCGCGGCCGCGTCGCTCAGCATGTCGCTGCGAATGATCAGACACATGGAACATGCAGGGCCGATGCCACGCCCGATGCTGGCGCACCACTGGTTTAATCAGGCTGTTGCCTTGATCGAGCAACTTCAGGCAGAACCCGAGTTCACAATCGAGCAGCGGTCTGAGATTGCGCACACGCTCGAGCGCATCAGTCGGCGTGACCCGTTCGGCTACAGCGAATGTCATGTCTACACGCGGAGAAACGACATCTCGTTCTTTGGTCACATCTGGCGCAACGATCCACAGTGGCAGGAGAACGTTGATCTGCACAATGCCACCGTTGAGCGTGAATGGGGGGCAGCGCGTACGCTGTATTTCACAGCGATCGACGAGTTGTTCCCGGCTGACGCGAGAGTTGGCGAATCGCACGGAAGAGGCGATGACCCAGCCGCGGAGCCCTTTGGCGATCTGCGCGATCTTGCTCAGGCCGCGCACTGCGACGATCTGTTTGATGCAGAGGCAGCCGCCGCGATCATCGACGACTTCCAGCGATGGACGGATGCGATCGCCGCTGGTGATGTGACGGTCATCACTGATCGGCCTGACCCGCCCCAGATTGCTGCGTGGGTGCCCTGGCATCGGCGAGCTCGCGTTGATCTGCGGGATGCCAGCGCGATGCTGCCCGTGATCCACAGCGATCAGATCGATGATCGGTGAGCGACCGAGCAGACGATGGCTGCTTTTTTGAGATTTTGTCGCTGGCAGGTGACTGGTGCTGTATAGTATGTCTCACATAGCATTATGATGAGGAGGCTCACACGCATGGTCTGGAGACAGAAAACAACGCTCACTCGGCTTCCCGGCACCGTCGTTGCAGCGGTTGCTGCTGCCCTCATGCTGGGGTTTGGGTTGCCAGCCGCCGGGCAGACGGACAACGCCGCGGCGTACTACCAGCAGGCAATCGAGGCCCTCGATGAGGCGGGTTTCAGCGACAGCCAGTGGGAGGCGTTTTACGAGTATCAGTCTGGCGCGGGTGGGCAACCTTCCGCTCAGGTGGACATGATGCTCAGGCGCCTGCAACCGGTGCTCGAGCTAACGCGTCGGGGGTCATCGCGCGACTATTCCGACTTCGGCCTCGACTATTCGCAGGGTATCGAACTGCTCATGCCGCATCTCAGAGAGTTGCGCACGATCGCGAGGATCATGGACGTGGACACCAAGGTTCGCCTCCATCAAGGCGATACAGCGGGCGCGGCGCGCAATCTTGCGTCTGTCTACCAGATGGGGGGTCACTCGGCAGAAGATCGCACGCTCATCAGCGCACTGGTTGGCAACGCGGTGTTCGCGCTGGGCGATGAAGGCGCGCAGTACGGATTTGATCGTGGCGTGTTCAACGAAGCTGATGCAGCGGTGCTGCTCAATGCAGCCAATGATTTGCGCGCCGACGATCCGTTCCAGATGGTTGAATCAATCATGATGGAAGGCGATGTGTTCATCGGCTGGGTCCGCGACAAACTCATGGAGGAGGGGGGCTCAGAGATGATCGCTGAGGCCTTTGCCGGCAACGAGATGGAAGCACAGGCATATCGCGACTTTCTCGACACAACAGATATCGAGGCGCAGTTTGAGAAGATCGACGCTGCCATGGGGGAAGTGTCAGCGGCATTCGCAATGTCTGATCAAGACGCTGCTCGCGAGAAGCTTGCTGAGGTTGAAGCGAAGATTGCCGGCGGCGAATACGGCGAGATTGCCATGGTGTTGCTGCCTGCCTACAGCAACATCTACGAACACATGGTCGCCTCTGAGCAGATGCTTGCAGATCGCAAGGCCATGCTCGAGAAGTTCGTTCGCGGCGAGCTGAAGGTGGAAGATGCGCTCAACGCAGCCGTCCTCTACATGCAGGCAGTTGAAGACTGGCTCGAACTGGAGCCGTCGGATCGGCAGCACATTCGTACGTTTGCGCGCGAACATGCAGCAATCACAGACGAGTTGACCGCCGCGCTCGAGACAACGCAGCCGATCATCGATGCGCTTCGCCAGGCGTCGCAAATCGAGCGCTGCGATTTTACACTGATGCGAAAACACAGGCATCGCGCTGCATTGTGCGAGCGATATGTCATCGGCATGCGCGAGCTGTGGGATCTGCTGAACAGCGACGCGGTTGTCACCACCCGGCAGAACCAACTGGATCAGGCAATCGATCGCATGGCAACATCGTTGCGGATGGTCACGCACCTCGCCTCCGATCGCACGCTGGCCGGCGCGGTCACGTGCCAGTATGCATTCAACAAGACAGCAACGCTGCTGGTTGATTTGCTCGACGATGATCGGCTGAGTGACGAGCATCTTTCGCAACTGCGCCCGGCCGTGCTTGGCATCGAACGGCGCGACCCGTTCGGTGCGATTGACACGATCATCAGCCTGCGTGAGACGTCGGTGTCGCGCTATGTGTCAAGGCAGCCAGCCGAGACGACACTCGCCGAGCGCGAAACGATTCGGCAGCAGGCTCAGGATGTATACAACGATTGGACGGGCGATCATTACCTGTACCTGCGCGCAGCGCAGGAGCATGCCGAGATGCTGGCCCGGGCTGACGGGGCTGACGAGATCATCGGGGAAGTCACGGATGAACTCACGCTCAAACGGATGGATGGCATTCTCTCGCTTGATGCCATCGAACAGGCGCAGCGTGATGGCGGCTACGCGCTTTCGCTGCAGAAACAGGGTGAACTCGACGTCTTCGCCGGGATCGACATCCCGTTGATTGCGGACTTCCGCGCCAAGCGCATGCGCGCCCGTAATGATGTGCGCATGCTGCATCGTGTCCTGATGTTGTCGGGTGGCCTTGATCTGACGCCCGCGAGTGATGAGCCGTCTCAACAGACTGACAAGTAACCTGCCTAGCACAATGTGCGCACGAAACACGCGGCTGCAATTGATTTGAACTCGCAGCCGCGTGTCGTGATGATCAGGCGTATGTGTGACTGCGATCAGCGAACGGCAGCACTCGACTGGCGTTTGTACGTCATCTGCATGGACTTGAACATCCTGCCATCCGGACCGCGCTGATGCATTTCCATGATGATCGTGTTGTCGTCGGGCATGTGTTCGGTCGTCTGCACGCTGATGAAGTCGCCGGAAACCGGGTCTGACATGTCGCCCGAACTGACGATCGTGCCGTCCTTCATTTCACCTTCGGTGTACATGATGCCAGTCGACATACTGTCGATCCAGATGCCGTGGTATTTCTTCTTGAGGTTGTCGAAGGCGAGCAGCCCGGCGCCCTCGAACGTACCCATGGGCGAATCGCCGACGAACTCCTGAAACAGGTACCGGCCTCCCATGATCTGCCTGCAGGTGGATGTGCCCTGGGACTTCTGAACGGGCGCGCTGGCCCCTTTGCGGTGGGCGCATTCTACAGGTTCTGACCGGTGCGGCCGGTGGCGTGGCATATCCAACGAGACGCTTCGTGTTGCTTTTTCTGTCCGAGCCGCCGGTTCGTTGCTCGATCGGCCGCGTGGACTATGATCCTCGCTTGTCGCGCGGCGAAGCTGCGAGACGGCGATTTCGGCGGCTAGGCGAGTATCGGGCATGCGCATCATCATTTGTGGAGCAGGGGAAGTTGGCACGCATGCTGCGGAGGTTCTCGCGTCGACCGGTGAGCGGATCGTCGTCATCGATACGGAAGCCGACCGACTTCGAGATATCGAGGAGACAATGGACGTCGCCACGCTGCTGGGCAGTTGCGCGGATGCGTCGGTCCTCCTGGAAGCCGGGTGCGAGCACGCGGATCTGGTCGTTGCTGCGACGAACAGCGATGAAGTCAATCTGCTCGCTGCGTCGATTGCCAAGGGTCTGGGGGCATCGAAATGCATTGCACGCGCGCACGACCGGGCGTTCGTCGAGCGCGGTGCGCTCGATTACCAACTGCACTTCGGCATCGATCGGCTCATCTGTCCGGAGCATGCGACGGCACTTGCCATTGCGCGCAAGATTCGCAATCCGGGTGCGGTCGCCATCGAGAACTTCGCGCGCGGTGCGATCGAGATGCAGGAGTTCACCGCTGGGAAGAAGGGCAGCGCGATCGGCAAGCGCCTCGCGGATGTAACGCTCCCATCAGGGACGCGGCTTGCCATGATTCGCCGCACACAGGAGGCAGTTGTGCCGACGGCGACGAGTGTTGTCGCGCCGGGTGATTCGGTTGTGCTCGTCGGCAATGCGTCGGTCTTTGATGACGCACGCAAGTTGTTTCAGGATGACAAGCAGCCCAAGAAGAAGGTCGTGCTGATGGGCGGCTCGCCGATGACGATGTGGCTGTGCAGAGCCCTGCAGGATCGCAGTATTCAGTTGCGGCTTTTTGATCGCGACCGGGCGCGCGCAGAGCGGATCGCTGAGCAACTCGGCGACGTCACTGTGATTCACGGTGATGCCACGGACCGGGCGATGTTTGATGAGGAGCACCTCTCACTGGCGGATGTGTTCATCCCACTGCTGGAGAGTGATGAGGCGAACATCATTGCCGGTGTGCTCGCCAAGATGCGAGGCGTCCCGCAGGTGATTACCGTTGTCGAACACGCCAAGTATCTCGATGTCACGTTCGACATCGGCGTCGACCATGCCTTCAGCACCCGGCTTGTGGCCGCCGAGGAGATCAACAGTGTGCTGGATGAAAGCCCGTTGCGGCACCTCGGGTCGCTCGCAGAGGGAGCGATTGAAGTCTACCGGGTGCGTGCGATCGAGGGTTCTCCGATCATCGGCAAGCCACTGAAGGATCTGCGCCTGTCGCCCGACTGGGTCATCGCGGCAATCCAGCGAAAGCGGACTGCACACGTACCGGGTGCCGATGATGTATTCCAGGCAAACGATACGGTGCTCGTCGTCGGCAAGCACGGCGCAGAGAAGACGCTTAAGAATATTTTCGCGGTGAAGTAATCAGCGGGACATTGTCTGCGTGAACTTTCCCAACGTACTCAACCAACTGGGCCTGCTGATAGCCGCGATGTCCGGCGTCCTCGCGTTGCTCGCGGTGGTTTCGCTCGGGCTGGACGGCCTGCCGCTGGATGCAGGTACAGGAGAGCACCGGGCGTTCATGCCGCTGTTGCTGAGCGGTGCGATGGGCGGTGTTCTCGGCGGGGCAATGGTGCTGGTCACCCGGAAGCGCAGCAAGTACATCGGCAGACGTGAGGCGCTGCTGCTCGTGGCGTTGAGCTGGTTTCTCGGCGCAGCGCTTGCCGGAATGCCGTATTTCATGTGGGCTCACATGACCGAATCGCAGGTCGATTCGCCGTTCCGAAGTTTTGTGGATTGCTATTTCGAGGCGATGAGCGGGCTGACCACAACTGGCGCAACGGTGCTCAGTGACATCGACCAGCTTCCGCCGAGCCTGCTGCTGTGGCGTTCCCTGACACACTGGTTCGGCGGGCTTGGCATCGTGGTGCTCTTCGTTGCGGTGCTGCCTTCGCTTGGTGTGGGGGGGAAGAAACTGTTCCGCGTGGAAGCGACCGGGCCATCGCCCGAGGGGCTGCAGCCGACAATCCGTGAGGCGGCGCGCGTGCTGTGGTACATTTACGCCGGGTTCACAGCCGTCTCGGCAGTGGCGCTGTGGATGGCCGGCATGACACCGTTCGACGGGCTGTGCCATTCATTGTCGATGGTTTCCACCGGCGGGCTGAGTACGCGCGACGCGAGCATCGGGCATTACAACTCGAATGCCATCGAGATCATCGGCATTCTCGTCATGGTGCTTGCGGGTGTGAACTTTGCGCTGTTCTACGCGATGACGCAGCGCCGTTGGAAGACGGTGTACAAAGATGCGGAAGTGCGGTTCTATCTTGCCCTGAAGCTCGTGATCATTGCGGTTGTCGCGTGTGATCTTCTGCTTGAAGGCAGTGCGATCGTGCTCGTGAGTGGCGAGCAGTTGCCGCAGACGACGTGGATGGCTGTCCGCGAGGCAGCGTTCACAACTGTCGCGCTGCATACGGGCACGGGAATGTGCACAGCAGACTATGAAATCTGGCCGTACTTCAGTCGGTCGGTGTTGTTTTCCCTCGCACTCATCGGCGGATGTGCCGGCTCGACTGCGGGCGGCGTGAAAGTGATACGCGTGTGGATAGCAGCCAAAGTGCTCGCGGCCGAGATCGAAAAGGCCTTCCGCCCGAATGTGATTCGGCCGGTGCGTGTGAACGGTCAGGTGATCGATGATCGCATGGCAATCAGCGCGATCGCGTACATCATCGGGATGGTACTGTTGTGGCTGGTCGGCGCGATGCTGATCAAGCTGTGCCAGCCGGGTGAGACGGCTGATCTGCAGACATGTGTGAGTGCGAGCCTGTCGACGATTGCCAATATCGGCCCCGGCCTGCATGGCGTCGGGCCGACGGACAACTACGGCTGGTTTACACCGGCGGCCAAACTTGTGATGTGCATGTTGATGGCGCTCGGGCGGCTGGAGCTTTTCGCGATTGTCGTGCTGTTCAGCCCGCGCTTCTGGCGGGGGAACTGAGACGCCAGCGATACACGGGCGTCGTGGACACGAATTTTATGTGCCTGCGGGCGAGGTCGCATCATCCGAACAGGGCTCGTCGGCATCATCAGTTTGCGATCGTCGATCTGGAATGGGCTCGCGCGGCTCGGTGGTGTAGGGCTGCTCGCCACGCAGGCGGCGGACGATGTCGCCGACGATTCGCGGGTCGGAGTATGAGCCCATGTGCGGAAGGTTCAGCGGGGGGTTGTCGACCCACCACGGATGTTCGCCGGGCGGGGCGGCATTGCCAGAACCAATGATGTAGTCGCCGAGGCGGACATACGGGTAGAGTTCGTAGTCGCGGTCGTCCCACGCTTCATCGAGTTTTTCGAGAAACGCAGAGCCGTCGCGCATCGCCTTCTGGAGTTTGTGCCAGGTGGGCAGTTCGGCAAGTTCCGCGCCGCCATGCGGGGTGGCGATCGTGAAGATCCGCGCGATGCGCAAGCGTTTTCGATTTTCCACTGGCAGAGCGGCATAGCGCGCCACGAGTCCGCCCATGGAATGTGCGATGACATCGACTTCGACTGTTTCGTGGTCGTCATCGCTCGGCCAGATGTCGTCGACCCGGTCGATGACGCGCTCTCGTGCGTTCTCGAAGTCGCTTGATGTTGCAAACGTGATGCTGACAATGCGCTCGTCTTGGAAGAGGCGTTTCATGCGGCTCTTGAGCGTCGTGGCTGCGAAGCCCGGGTCCATGAATCCGCTGAGGATGACAATCGGCCGCTGGAGTTGCTGCTTGTCTTTGCGGACGCTGCGCAGGTACTCGTCGGCAACGTCGGGTGCGATGTCGAACGAGCCGTTCGTGGTCATGTCTGCGTTGCACCCCACAAGGTTGCTGCCGATGAGGACGCCGACCATGGTCAGCAGTGCGACTGACAGCAGTCTCGGCATTGGCTTACTGTTCGAAGACAAGTTCCAGTTCATCGAGCACCGCCTGTTCCTCCGGAGAGATTGAAGCAATGCCGAGGAACCCGCCAGCCGCATTTGCCACAGCGCGGGCCTCGCCGACGGTCTGTTCGCGCATGCTCCTGATGGTTGGTGCGTCCATGGTTGCGGTGACCGCGCCCATGTACTCCTTCCAGGCGTCGAGCGCATCTGCCCCGGGTCGCGCTGCGAGCCACTGGTTGAGCAGGTTGTGGACTTCGGAGCCTTCCTCGATGCCGCGACCCTTCACTGCCTTGATGATCGCATCGCGCTCCCTGGCTTCGAGTTTGCCATCCGCCCACGCGACGGCAACGAGCGGCAGCAGCGCGAGGGCGGCGACGGTATCGGCATGGATGCCAAGCGTCACGAGGTGATCGAGTACCGTGGGATCGTCGATCGGGCAGGCCTTCGCGAGCGCCTCTCGATGGTGAGCCGCTTGCGACTGGGCGCGGAGTTTGTCTTTCAGCGCGCGGTCCTGGCTGGCGAAGAATGCATCTTCCAGCGCGCTCTTGCGATCCTCGAGGAAACCCTTGCTCATTTCGGTCATCGTTGCTTGCTCACCGTTGCAAATGGATGTGGGGAACTCTGCCGGATTGTACCGGCCTGCGCACGCCGTGCCGTCAACGGGCAGGGGGTGGGGCGATGATATGCTCATCGCGCGGCATGGTCCGGGCCAGCACGAGAAACCCGAGGGCACCAGCGATGCTCAATGCCAGGCACAGGGTGAACACGAGCGGCCCCGAGCCTGGCCTCCACCATTCGAGCAACTGGTAGACACTCACACCGATGATCGGCGAGGTGACGCCTCGCAGTCCGGTGAGTGTCACGTGCACACCCATGTACTGCGATGCTTTCTCGACGGATGCGAAGTCGTGATGGCCGAGGTTCCAGCCGAGCACACCGCCGCCGAAGGCGACGCCTTTCATGATCGCAGCGAGCACGATGATCCACGGCTGGGTCAGCAGGCAGCCAATGAGCACCAGCACGATCGACGAGACAAACGCCCAACTGTGCACCGCGCGAAACGGCACGATGTGTACGCGATCAAGCAGCTTCGACCAGACAGGAATGCTCAGGGGCATGATGAGCAGCGGAATCGTTGCGGCGATGAACATCTGCCACGCTTCGCTGAGCATCACGAATCTGTCCTTGAGCATGATGATCAGCGGCGCGGTCACCATCAGGTTGCCCGAGCCGAAGACGAACATGGCAGTCATGTATCGCCTGTACATCGGATCTTCATGGAGTGTGCGCCGGAGCATCCACGGGTTGACGTGAACCCGGCCGGCGCTCGGTTCGCGCCGCTCAGCAGCGAGCATGGCAGCGTGGCCTCGCATGCGCATCCGGCGGTAGGCCAGCGCGCCGGTGATGCCACAAAGCATGGCGATCGGGTACACCAGGCGGAATGCTTCGGCGCTGATGTCCATCGCAAGGCCGATGGTGCCGGCGGTGGCGGCCATCACGATCGCCTGAACAGTTGCAAGTTTGCCTGCCAGCGTGGCGCGGGCTGTGCGCGGGTAGTTGGCCTGCCAGACAGTCGTGCGCAACATGATGACGCCCGACCATGTCACGCGTGCGCCGATCGCACCGAGCATCAGCATCCACAGGCCGATCTCACTGAGCGGTGCAAGTGCGATGCACATGAGGAAACTCACGCTGATGATCTGCAATGTCGAAAGCAGCGCGATCTTGTGCCGACCATGGCTGACTGCGGGCCAGACGAAACTCATGATGTTCGCAAATGCAGGTGCCCCGGCGAGGACAGCGACTGCGAGGTTCAGGCGGGCTTCTTGAACCTGGCCGGCGAATGCGTTCTTGGCGATGACGCCTGTCACGCCGCCCTCGACCGCGCCCATCGCGATCGGCAGCAGCGACCAGACAAGCAGTTCACGTCTGTAGTGGCGACGACTGAGTGCAGGCATCGACGCAGGATGGAACGATGCGACCGCCCGGCCGACCGACGAAATGGCCGCATTTACAGGGGACAAGAGTCAGCATAGGTGCGTTTCGCACGATGTCGAAACGGTCGCGGGGGTCATTGTGTGCGCAAAAAGAAGCTCCCCTGCCGCGAACGACAGGGGAGCGAGGCACAGTGTGCGATTTGAATCAGATTTAGCGAGGCATGCCCGAGTTGGAGAAGATCGGGAAAGCGCTGAGCCGGCTGGGGTAGTCCGTGTAGAAGATGTGGCCGATGTCGACCCACAGAGCCCGCATGTTGCCGTTGTTGGTGGCTGCCACGTGGCGATCGATGTCGATCGGACGTTCGGCAATAGACCGCAGTTCAGGCGTCAGATTGCGAGTGATCGATCCGTAACTGACATCGTTGATGTCGTTCCCGGTCGAGCAGCCAACGAGCGTAATGCTCCCAACAGCCAAAGCGAGCGATGTCGCGATTCGATTCATTGTTCAACCTCTGCAAGGGTTCACGGACGGATCATTCACTTCCCCAAGAATACTAGATGTACCATCGTCGGCGAACGGTGTCAATTCTCGGGGAAATTTCCAGATTGGCGGACCCAGCCCGCGAATCGGCCGTACCCTAAGTGCAACGGCGGTTGATCCCCCGGAACGTTGATCGTTGGCGTTATTTGCTCGTTCCTAAGTGACCTACGAGGGATCGCTCGACTCGCGACAAAGGCCAGGCCTCACCCCAGTTTGACTGGCGGGAGTGGAAGGCCGGGATCGTCGGGCGGCGAACCCACCTGATTCGTAGGTTCGAGCAAATCCCTGCAACGGGTTCTGTCTGGTTGTTCGCACATGTGGGCGGCCAGGCATCAGCGTTCCGTGGGATGAGCCGCCGTTGCTGGTTTTGTTCGGGGTTGGGTTTGGCGGCTCGCAGCCATCGCACTCCGTGGATCGATGACGGCGGCTTCGCGGGCGTCCAGGCCTGGCGTGGCCTTGGCTCAGTTGGACGCGCAACTTTTGCCTATGCCACCTGGCCCCAGTTCAGCAGCACTTGCAGCAGGTCGTACACGCCGACGGTGCCATCGCAGTTGACATCTGCATCGCACACGCCGGTGCAGCCCCAGTCGCTGAGCACTGCGAGCAGGTCGGCGAGGCCGACGATGCCATCTTCATTCACATCGCCTGGCAGCGATGGCACGAGTTCGAGCGTTGCGAAGTCCATCTCCACCGGGAAGCTCATGCCCTGAGCCACCCACTGGTCGTATGCGATTTGCCCGCGGTTGTCTGTCACGTTCGCATCGCGAAGGAACTCTGCGTATTCGCGGCTGGTCGTCTGATAGAACACGCGCACGTCTGCGCGGATTGCTCCGTCGGGCACCATGAAGCAGGTATCGTCCCAGTGCTGGCCGTCCGCGTAGACGTAGCCGACCGGGTCGGCCTGCACCTGCTCGAAGCCAGCGTTGGTGAAGCCGACAGGCGGGATGCGATTGTCGAACAGCACTGTGTTGTTGAGCGCGAGGTGCATCGACGGCCCGGCGGGCAATCCCGTGGCGGCGGCAGTTGTTTCATCAATGCCCATCTCTGCGCGATAGACCTTCGTGTCCTCCTCACACAGCTCAGCCGTCTCGCCGTCGTATGCGCCGTACTCGAGAATCATCTCATCCACGACATTGAAGAACCGCACGTTGATCCACATGCGGCGACCTTCCGGGTAGCCGGTGGGCAGCTTGTGCCCGGACCAATTGGTAATGCGAATATTGATGTGGTCCGCGCTCTGCGAAACATCCACATCGGATGCTGCCTGCAGCAGTTGGGTTGTATCTGCCTGCGCGAACGCGAGCGTTTCTGCGGTCATGCCCGATTCAGATCCATACATATCCCACACTGCCTGCAGGACCCACGTGTTGGCGCCCGCAAAGCGGTGCAATGGCATATCCATGCGCGGGAAGAACGGGTCGGTGTCCCATGCGATACACCCACCTGCGAACTGATCGGGCATATGGCAGTCTTGGCATTCGGCCATCACGCCTGTCGGGTGATTGCCTCCGAATCGTCCATCGGTGAATGGCACGCCGCCGCTGGCGAACTGGCTCATCTTCCATTCACTGAAGGTGCGCTGCTCGGGCCACATGTCGTAGGGATCCTGCGACGGGTGGGCCTGATCAAACGGGTTGACCGCATAGCTGCCATCGGGCTGGCGCGAATACACGGGGTTGCTCACATCGTGGCAGGTTGCGCACATGTCGCTGGAACGATGGAATGGCGAGTGATAGATCGGCACGCCATGGAAGTTGAGCGGCACATCATCGAACGGGCCGCGCCGCGAGTCGGTCGGGTCGATCACATAGCGCGCATTGCCTGATGCGGGTGCCGGCGGATGTTCGAGTGCCGCGAGAATCTCTGCGTCCACTTCCGGCCCGCCGATTGCTTCGGGGTTCGGGTCGACCATGCGATGGCAGAAGTTGCAGTTGACTCCGTCGAAGTCTGCCGGGGCGAGGTCATCGATGTCTGCGGTGACTGATCGGCCAGCAAGCCAGCCGCTCGGCGCGTGGCAGCGGATGCAGTATTCACCTGCACCGGGTGCGTCCTGATTTGCGATGGTGACAGCCGCCTGCCAGACGGGATCGCGGGCAGACTGGGCCATCATCGAAGCAGCCCATGTGTCGTACGGTTCGATGACTGCCTTGACATCGTAGAAGCCGTGGCAGTTTGCGCAGGAGGACGACCCGAGAATCGGATCGATTTCTGCAAAGCCCGGGCTTGGCTGAGTGCCGGGCTGAAAGAAATCTTCAATGGTGGTTGGCAGCGGTGTCTGCCCTCCGCCGCGCGTGCGCCGCGATCCGCGATCCTGCGCGAGCACGGAGGCTGTAACGACGATGCCGATCGAAGCCACACCAAAACCAATCGCGACACGCCGCGATGGGGCGTTTGTCATTCGCTGATGGCTCGGCACGCTCTCCCGCCTCCTCCGATGGCCTCGATCCACCCTTGTCTCTGTGAGGGACCATCTTCATGCTACAGCCCGGAGATGGCTGGGCAATGATCTGTTTGTGAGATTCCGGCAGGGCGTGTGGTGTCGTAACGCTTCGCGAACCTGTGCGTCCAGTCGTGAGGCCGGTACACTTCCGATATGCCGATCTCTGCGCGTGACAGTTCGCATCGTGGAAACCGCCGGTTGCGGCTCGGTGCGACCATGGTTGGTGTCGCTGGGCTTGTGGCGATGTCGGGCTGCGCGTCCGATAACGGCTCTGGCATGGCTCAGGTTGGCGATGATGGATCGGGCATGACTTTCATCGCGGGCGAGTCTGAACTGCTGGTTGCTGCCGGCTCGTACGACGATGCGTTCATGGCTGCGGTGGATGAGGTTCGCCGGCTGGGATTCGAGCCGCAGCTGCTGGATCGTCGAGCAGGGCTGATTGAAGCTGGCCCGGCGCGGTCAGCGTCGTTGCTGGAGCCGTGGACATCTTCGGAGGGGATTGTGGAGAACACGCTGCATCATCAGCGGCGGGTTGTTCGGGTTGCATTCGAGCCAGCGGAGTTCTCACCCGAGGTTGATTCGGCCGTCAATCCACTGGTGGCCCCGATGATCGACCTGACGGCTGCGTCCATGCCGTTGCGGATGATCGCGACCGTCGTCGTCGAACGGCAGCAGGCCCCGATAGAGCATCGCGTGTCGTGGTCGCTGGCGGCTCGCAGCGAGGCCTGGCGGTATGACCCGGCCACTGGCGAGCGTCGAAAGGCGATCTGGCGGGCTGTCCGGCGTGATCCTGCCCTCGAGAACCGCATTTTGACAGCCTGCGAACGGCATTTGAGCGGCTCCTGAGGCAAATTAGCATTGCCTCGTCGCCGACTGATGGTACGTTTCTTTTATTGGTGTGAAACGAAATATGCGGCCGACTCGAAGCGTTTGACGGAATATCAGCCGTAGTCGGCTGCGAGAGGTCCAGCTGTGCATGACAAGAGATGGAACCTGACCGGTCTTGCGGGTTGCATGATCGCTGTTGTCGCGATTGCCTGCTCCGCCTCCGCCGATTCCGGGCTTCAGGATCTGATCGACCGGCTTGGTGCGGGGAACCAGCCAACCGGTGCGGACGTTGTGGTTGGCCAGGTCGAAGCGGCAAGCAACAGCAACTATCTGCCCGATGCGGCGGACCCGGGCATTGCCGACCCTGATCGTGAGTGGATTGAGCAGAGTGGCCCGACTGGCATTCTCGGGCACGCGACGCAGGTTGGAAAGCGGTTCTACGGGGACCTGAGCGTTGCGCCGGGCATCGAGACAATCTACAACTGGTCGGTGAACGACTGGCTCAATGATGGCTCTCTGCATGTCGGCGATGCGGGCATACTGCCCGACATCACACCCGGGAGCATCAAAGTTGCAAATCACAGTTGGGTCGGCAGTTTCGGCGGGAACCCCTCGAACAACGATGCGCTGCGCCGGGCGGACTTTGTCGTCACGCGCGATGACATTATCGTGTGCGCGGGTGCGAGCCTGCCGGTTGTCGACGGGTTTCCTGCGATGCTCGGGCCGATGTTCAACGGCATCATGGTCGGCCTGACAAGTGGCGAGCACACGCTTGGTGATGTACCCGACGGGCTCGATGGGGCAGGGCGCATGACGCCCGACATGGTCGCCGACGGCAACGCGACGAGTTGGTCGACTCCGCTGGTCGCGGGCGCTGCGGCATTGCTTGTTGAAACAGCCCGATCGCATCCGACGCGGCGAGGGATCAACTCCAATGCGGAACGATCGGAAGTGATCAAGGCTGCGCTGATGGCTGGCGCCCATCGTGAGCCGGACTGGACCAATAACCCGGCCGATTCAGGCATCAACCGCGGGATCACCGCGCGGCCTCTGGATGAAGTGTTCGGCGCTGGGCGGCTTGATGTCAATATCTCACACCTGATTCTGACCGCGGGCGAGCAGACAGGCGCCATCAGTGTGCCTTCGGAAACCATCATCGAGCACAACGGTTGGGATCTCGTCACGCTGCGTTCGAGTCGTGATGCGTTCTACCGCTTCTCGATCGCGGACACGGCCGACACAGTCACCGTGCTTGCAACCTGGCATCGGATTGTTGATGCGTCGATGGATGAGTGGCTTCTGCCCGACTTCAACCTGCAACTCTGGCAGGTGGATGCACTCGATAATCTTGTGCCGCTCGTGGGGAACTTCGGGCTTGATGTTTTCGAATCGGGCAGTGTCGTCAGCGAGAGTGAGATTGATAATGTCGAGATGCTGCACGTGCGCGGCCTGGAGCCGGGTGACTATGTGATTCAGCTCTCGCGTGATGATCTGCTGGCCGAGTTGCAGTCGGCCGATGCTGCGATCGCGTGGCACATTCCCGAATCTGTGTGCGCTGGCGACAGCAATGGTGATGGATCGGTCGGCCTCGGCGACTTGCTCGAAGTGCTTTCCAACTGGGGGACTGAGGGATCAGCCGGCGGCGATGTGGATGGCGACAACACGGTCGGCCTTGGCGATCTGCTCACGGTGCTTTCCAACTGGGGCAATGTGTGCTGAGTATTGCCCGTGTTCGCACGTTACGTCGTGTCATGGTGTGATGACGATCGAAAGTTACGCGCCCCAGCCGCTCGGCGGCTTTGGTGGGGCTGGCACGGCAGAGCGGGTTTCGGGCTGCTCGGTTGAATCAAGCGGCCCATGCCCGCTGCGAAACGCCTCGGCGATGATGAACATCTCGGTTGATTCGTGACGTGATGCAGGTGGGCGGAATCCCTTGACCTTGCCGAACTTCGTTTTCGTCTTGCGGAGCAGGTCCGGATATGCTTCGCCCTCGAAGACCTTCATCACAAGTGCGCCGCCGGGCGCGAGCACATCGTCACATCGGTCGAGCAGCGATTCACACAGGCGGATCGATGCGTGATGATCTATGTTGCGATCACCGGTGGTTGCGGGCGCCATGTCGGAAAGCAACACATCGAATAATACTGACTGACGTGTCTCATCGGACTGAATCGGACTGAGAAGTTCTGCAGTGACGATGCGCGTGAGGTCACCGGTGATGATGGATACATTGGCGTCGGGCAGTGGGGGTATTTCCTTCAGGTCGATGCCGACGACGATTCCGCCCGGACCGATGCGCTTCGCTGCGACTTGCAACCAGCTTCCGGGAGCGCATCCACAATCGAGGACACGCATATTCTTTCTGAGGATACGACGTTTGTCGTCAATCTGAATCAGTTTGTACGCAGCGCGTGAGCGATATCCGTCGCGCTTGGCCTGCTTGAAGTAGTGGTCATGCAGTTCACGTGCCATAACCGTGATTCTACGCTTTTCCAGGCCGCTTGATGCGCCCGGGCGTTGCATCGCCGACGGCCTGCTTGATGAATCGTCGGATGCGCGCTGCATCGCGATGCGTCCCGATGAAGGTGAAGGTTGCGTCCGGCACGCCGGAACGGGTGAGAATCGACCAGAACGGCACGCGCACGCGAAGCGACCATTTGTATGCCGCGTCGTCCTTGCCCGCGCATGTGATTCGGTATCGGAATGGCGGGTGCCAGTCGCACAGAATCTTCGGCTCTTGTTCCGCGCGCAGTTTGTGGATTCCTCGATGATCGAACAGGATGCGCATGGCCGGTGTGCCACGTTTGCGATCATGTGCTGCCAGTGATGCCAGGAAGATGCTCGCGACTGCCCAGCCGACCATCGAAAGGCAGCAACATCCGCCGGCATCAATCTGCCCGGTCGCAAGCAGCCCGCCGATGATCGCAGCGCAGATGGCAAAGGCAATCCACTTTCGGCCGCGGGTTCGATCTGAATCAATCGTGGATGCGATGAGCGGCAGATCGAATCCGTCAGGAGGCTGCACTGTGCCGCATTCCGGGCAGATATCACCCGGCGACCCGCGCAGGTCGTACTGGCATTTGACACAATGTTGAATCTCGAAGGTGTGCATGCGATGTCGTGCTACGACTGTTTGGGATGAACCCGTGCGTGTCTTTCATGAGCGCGCGACTGATGATCGTTGATGAATCGTCGGATGCGCGCTGCTTTCCGAATGAACGCGTGAAACGTCAGGCGAACGCTCAATGCCGGCGTGTCGGAGAATATCAGAGATGGGACGCGCAAGTGCAGTGACCAGCGCGATTGCCCGATGCGCTTCCAGCGAGTTTGCAGGTGTCGATGCCAGATGGCGATTTGCTTCAATGAGCCGTTGCGATCGATTCGCTGCACGCCTGTTGCGTTGAACAGCACATGCAGATCGGCCCGCCCTTTGCGGCGTTCCAGTGCGGTGTACGCCCGCGCGATGATGAACGCGATGATCGTTCCGAGCGACAGCATTGCAATAGCTGCGATGCCGTTGAATCGCTTGAAGAAATAGAGAACGGCGATCACAGCGAACATCAGCCCGATTGCAAGTGCTTCGCGCTGCGTTGCGCGTTCCGATGCAACATTGGGCGATGTGACCATGAGATCGAATGCATCGGTCGGCTGTTCATGGCCGCATTCCGGACACACGCTGCCAGGTATTCCTCGAAGGTCATATCTGCATTGCACGCAATGTTGTACGCGCAGTTGGCTCACTGTTCATATCCCTGATCTCGCAGATAGGTGCGCATTTCTTTGTTGATGCGCGTGAAAATGCGCCCACGAAGCGACCAGTGTGTCTGGTCCGGCACGATCTCGATGTATCCTTCGCCAGCCGGCACTGGCGATTCACGATCCATGCGGTTCATTTCCTCGATCAGCAATCGCACGCCGCGATCGAACGCATATGAGTCGAGTTCGCCGCACATCAGGCGGATGCGGTTCTTCATGATCGGCCCGAGCAACTCCCAGTTGCGCACAATCTGAATCGAAATATCACGCTGCTTCCAGTGCTCGGCCACGCTCGGGTCGATTCTGCCGGTATCCGGATCAAACAACGGCGCTGGCAGTCCGGTCGTGTTGTTCCGCGGCGAGTAGCGTGCTTCCCAGGAATCCAGACGCATGCCTGATGTGCCGCCCGGGCCAAGTATCGATTCCATTCGAGCCTGCTGTCGCTGCGTGCTCAACGTGATTGGGCGATTGGCCAAATCATGATCCATCAGGCCGACCGTCTCATGGTCGGGTGCATACTCGAAGAAGTTTTCGTCCGAGTAGATGTTGGTCATCTGCATCATCATGAAAGAGACCGGATCAGGCGATGTCGCCCAGCACGCGCCGAATGTGTCGGGGTGCTGGATCTGAAGCCAGAGTGCTGCCCACGCTCCTGCGCCGTGGCCGGTAACGATGCGCGCCGCCGGACGTGAATCAATACGAAAATGCGATTCAATATGCCGGATGAGTTCTTCCACGAGCGCCGTTGCGCGCGGGCCGTTGTTCTCCGAATCAGCAAAACCATGATGGCCAAGCGCTGATTCCGGATCGAGCACAACATGAATCGCCATCGGTGCGACACGTTCAATCCCCGGCGTCGCGAACATCGTCGCATACTGAGTCGCATCGTGGTGCCGCCGCGCAAACTCCGGGGTCAC
This sequence comes from uncultured Isosphaeraceae bacterium, assembly GCA_964631295.1. GTDB lineage: Bacteria > Planctomycetota > Phycisphaerae > Phycisphaerales > SM1A02 > CAZVXI01. The sequence continues at coordinate 1,690 of CAZVXI010000043.1, read as the reverse complement.
ATACACAACAGGCCAGCGTCGCGATTCATCCTCGTGATAGCCCGGCGGGAGCGCAACACCTGCATTGTGAAACACATCCCGGCCGGCAAAATCACTCAACATATCGCTGCGGAGTTGAAACCACTGGAGATGCTCCGATTCCGGCGCCAATGCGCCGGGGCCGTCGATCATTCGACTCAGAGTCAGGTCAATCGTCTCGGTGGTCGCACGATTCAGATCAACTTCAACAATGTCGCTTACCACGTTGCCCGGCCCTTGCATGTGGTGCCGCTCCGTTGCGTCGCAATCGAGCACCGCCTGTATCCGCACTTTGCCGTCAAGCAAACCGGGCGATTCGGGAAACGCATCAAGCGAAGCATCAGCGAATGTCAGTGTGCTGCCGGGCTCGAAGTCCCTCACATCCACAGCCGCGATCGGTTGCGGCGATTCTTCAAACGGCCCGAAGCATGGCGAGCGGTTCGCCCAGGCATTGCCCGTCTCGTTGATGAACAGCACGAGCAATCGCCCGGTCATCGCGTCTTCGCTCACATCCGCGCCCAGCGTGACACGAAACATGTCCGATGCCCGGCCTTCTGCCGCCTGCGGGGCAGTTGATGGCCGATCCGAACATCCAACCGCTGCACCCGCCAGCATCAACGCCCATCCGATCCGAATCCTTCGCCGCATGAACGTGCGTCCTTTCGAGTCAACCTCGGCCGACATGCGACCGATAAACTCCCACGTTCTACCAGACGCTGGGCCATCTGTGGGCAAACCGCCGATGTCGCTTGCTCCGGCGGTTCCGCTGTCCGCTTTCCGTGCGTCAACGCAGACGCCTCACACGCTTGATCGAGACCTCACCATGCTCAACCGACTGCTGCTCACCATCTCGATGCTCACCTGCTGCCTCGCTGCTGGTTGCGGCACCGTCTCAAGCAGCGATGATCCGGTTCGCTTCCAACTCACCGAGCCGATCGGTCTTGAAGTCGATGCATTCGCCGGCGATGTGTCTGTCGAAGTCGACGAACGCAGGACCGACGTCAAACTCACTGTCACACGCCAGGCATTGCACGGCTTCGGCCGCCGCGAGGCAGGCAACGCCGCTGTCGATTCCATCGACTACCACACCGAAATCATCAACACCGAACGCGGCAAAGTGATGCGAATCGTCACAACCACCAGCGATGATCAGCCCGAACTGCTCCGCGCCAACCTGCGCATCCTTGCGCCCGCAATCGACGGTGTCACCGTGCGCACAACCAGCGGAGATGTTCGCCTCGAAATGGTTCGCGGCACCCTCGATCTCAAAACCGATCGTGGCCGCATCATCGTCCAGACCGCATGGGCCATCAACGATCCTGTCACAATCATCAACAATGACGGCCCGATCGATTATCGCGTTCGTGGCGAATCGACTGGCATCTTCGATTGTGAAACCATCGGTGGCCGCGTCTCAGCAAGTGTGCTGTTCGGCCAACTCATCGTCGATGCCAGCACCGATGCCGATACATTCCGAGGTGTGCTCAACGACGGAACAAATCCCGTCGAAATGCGCGCCCTTGATGGCGACATTCGAATTGCTGTCATGGCCGACCCACTCGCACTCGGCGGCGCCATCTGGCCATAAAAAGAAGCACAAGCCGCCACTTCCTGATCCCATCTGCACACAACTGAGCCCACCAACCGGACGGCACGCGCAGTCCGCCCGAGC
>CAZVXI010000042.1:0-21183 GCA_964631295.1 uncultured Isosphaeraceae bacterium | reverse complement strand
CACCCATACTCGCGATGACTCCGCTGCGCGCCTCGCTGGAGGTTTTTGATGAAGCAACCATGCCTGCGCTGCGCGTCAAATCGATCGCACTCACTGGTTATCTCCGATTCCTGATCGAACAACACGCAACGAATACATTCGAGATCATCACGCCTTGCGATCAGGATGCGCAGGCTTGTCAACTGTCCATCCTTGTGCATGACAATGCGCGTGGGCGCTTCGAAGCGATCAGGAACGCAGGTATGGTGCCGGACTTCCGAGAGCCGAATGTCATTCGTGTGGCACCGACGCCACTGTACAACACGTTTCAGGATGTCTGGCACCTTGCGTCCGCACTCATGAATGACGCGTAAGTACCTGTGATGAGCGATTCGCAACCCCATGTGATGATCATTGGTGCGGGGCTGGCTGGCTCCCTGCTTGCCTGCATGCTTGGCAAACGCGGCTATCGTGTAAATGTCTACGAACGCAGGTCTGATCCGCGAGAAAAGGGATTCATCGGCGGCCGATCCATCAACCTTGCACTCTCGACGCGCGGCATTCACGCGCTTGATCGCGCCGGGCTCAAAGATGCCGTCCTGCGCGATGCGATCCCCATGCCCGGCCGCATGATGCACGCGGTTGACGGGACGCTCACTTTTCAGCCCTACAGCAAGAATCCGGCTGACGCGATCAACTCCGTCTCGCGCGACAGGCTGAATCTGACCCTGCTTGACGCAGCCGATGCATTCAACACCGTCTCGCTGCACTTTGGTCAGCGATGTGTTGACATTAATCTCGATGCACCAGGAGTGACATTCGCACAGGACGCCTGTGACGAAGTCATCAACGCCTCAGCAGATGTGATCATCGGTACAGACGGTGCATTCTCCGCGGTCCGGGGTGCGTTGCAGAAGACCGATCGCTTCACATACAGCCAGACATATCTCGAACATGGGTACAAAGAACTGACGATCCCCCCCACAGCCGATGGCGCCTTCGCGATGGAACCGCACGCGCTTCACATCTGGCCTCGCGGCGGGTTCATGATGATCGCACTGCCCAACGCGGACAAGTCGTTCACCTGCACGCTGTTCTGGCCGTTCGATGGAGACACCGGCTTCGCGACTGTGACCAACGAGACAGAGATCACCAAGCGGTTCGAGCAGTGGTTTGCTGATACAATGCCACTCATGCCGACACTCGTCGACGACTTTCAGAACAACCCCACAAGTTCGCTTATCACCATTCGTTGCCGTCCCTGGCATGCGAATGGGAAGGTGTTGATTCTCGGTGATGCGTCACATGCGATCGTGCCTTTTTACGGGCAGGGAATGAATGCGGCATTCGAAGACTGCGCGCTCTTCGATGATGCGATCGAACGATTCGGGCCAAATTGGGACCAACTGCTTCCATGGTTCAGCGAACATCGCAAGCCCGATGCGGATGCCATTGCCGACCTCGCGCTGCAGAACTTCATCGAGATGCGCGACAAGGTCGGATCCCGCTGGTTCCTGCTGCGCAAGAAGTTTGAGAAAATACTGCACCGTGTGCTGCCCGGCTGGTACGTGCCGCTGTACAACATGGTGAGCTTCTCACGTATCCCGTACAATGAAGCAAGACAGCGTGCTGCCCGACAGGACCGCATCATCGTGGTATGGCTGGCGATACTGTCGCTCGGCATGCTTCCGCTCGGCATTCTCATTCTTGCATGGGTGTTCTGACTGATGGACATGACCACACCGAAATCACGCTCGGGCCAGTCGACAGTTCCCGCGCAGTCTGAACTGAACTACGCAACCTATCTGGACCTCCCACGCTTGCTTGATCTTCAGCATGTGCGATCCGACCCGCCGGAGCACGATGAGTTGCTGTTTATTATCATTCACCAGACCTATGAGCTTTGGTTCAAGCTGATGCTGCATGAACTGGAGAAGGTCAACCGCGACTTATCTGCAGGCGATCTGTATGGCGCCATAGCTACGTTCAAGCGGCTGCGAACGATCATGAAGACGCTTGTAGGCCAACTTGACATCCTTGAGACGATGACGCCGATGAGTTTCACGAGTTTTCGTGATCGCCTTGAGACTTCGTCGGGGTTTCAGTCTTATCAGTTCCGTGAACTCGAGTTCGTGCTCGGTTTCAAACGCAAGGGCGTATTGAAGTACCATCCGCCTGGAACGCCGGGCGCGGAGCGAGTCCAGCAACGTCTTCATGAGCGATCACTCGTCGATCACTTCAACGATTTCCTCGCGCATCATGGCGTCGAGTTGCCTGACGATGTCGTCAATCGCGATATCACGAATGCCAACGATCCAAGCGACGCGATTCAACGGCAGTTGCTTGATCTCTACAAGAACCGGCCTGACCTGGGCATCATGTTTGAACTGATGGCAGACTTTGACGAAGGCCTGCAGGAGTGGCGCTATCGACACGTGAAGATGGTCGAGCGCACCATCGGATCGAAGAGTGGCACGGGCGGTTCGCCGGGCGTGGATTTCCTCAAACGGTCGCTGTTCCAGTCAATTTTCCCCGACCTGTGGGCGATTCGGCACGAGTTGTAAACATGCCCGACGTCATGGACATCTCGCCGGCGATCACGAGTGATCTCAAGGTCTTCCCGGGTGATACGCCGCCGAGCCGGGAGATGCTGCTCGACATGAAACGCGGCGATCACCTGACACTATCCACGCTCCACACAACCGTGCATCTGGGCGCGCATGTGGACGGGCCGAACCACTATCAAGCTGATGCGCCCGGTGTTGAGGGTTGGCCGCTTGATCTGTTCATCGGGCCATGCCAGGTTGTTGATTGCTATCCGAAATCAGCCGATGCCAACCGCATCAGCCTCGGTGATCTGCGAAGTGAGATCACGCAGCCGCGCGTCTTGCTGCGGACTGGCACCTTTCTCGACCCAACTCACTGGCAGGCTTTCCCGGGGCTTGAACCAGCGCTGGTCGATCACCTCGCCGATACAGGTGTGCGGCTGGTCGGTGTGGACACGCCGAGCGTCGATCCACCGACGGCGACGGTGCTTGATGCGCACCATCGGTTTCGCGTCTGCGGGCTGGCAATTCTTGAAGGACTGGTGCTGAGCCATGTAGAGCCTGGCCTGTACGAACTCATTGCACTGCCCCTGCCGCTGGTCGGGTTTGATGCGAGCCCGGTCCGCGCAGTGCTGCGCACGCTGCGGTAACACAGGCGATCACATCTGACGACATCTCGGTTTGCACCACGCTTAGAGCGTGGCCACTTTATTCGTAGCGCTCTCGTCATGCCCGTGAACACGGGCATCCACAGATCACGATGGACCGATCAGCCTTTTGTAGATTCCCACGTACGTGGGAATGACGGTGACACGCGACGAATGCACGCAACACGCTCAGTTATCATACTGCATTGCGCGCTGGACCCACGTCGGCTGATGCCAGGGGCGCGGGATGTCGATCGTTTCCTCATCAAACGTCACAAGCCGTGCGGCGGCGCGTTCGGCCGGTGAGCGCTCAACATCGCCATTCGCGAGCACCTGCTCAACATGCATCATGATCTGTTCACGCTGCGCATCACTTGGAATCGCGCGCAGGACGAGTGCGGTCATGATCGGAGGCGGCGATTCTCTGGTCCGACGCGAACGCCCGCGTCGTCGCTCACTTGAAGAACCGGTCTGGCGCTCGCGTTTCCACAGGTCGACCAGCACACCGGCAATCTGCTTCGGCTGGAGAATCTGTGTCATCAACTCGACATGCTCGCGGTTGAGCCTTTCGCGAGCCATGCCCGCATCAGAAATCGCAAGGTACAGTTGGGAGCGCAGACGTTCATTCTGCCAGTCGCGTCGGTTCTCCAGAAACTGTTCACGTTCCAACTCGTGCATCTCCATGCACAGCGCATCGTGTTCGAGCCGCCACACGCCCTGCAGGTCGCTGATCGCATCCCGCTGGTCATCGTCAAGGTCCGCGCGATCGAGCACGACGTCAAACAACAACCCCGCCGCCCCACGATCCGGATACACCGTCGGATACGCGGTTGTGTAGTAGTTGTGCCGCAGTTCGATGGCTTTCTCTGGAGGCAGATGCTCCATGAACAGATGCAGGCCAGCGCGGTTGACACGCTCGAGACGCTGCATTGGCGCAATACGCTTTCTTCCGTACGCAAGTCTCATCTGCCATCGCTCGTCGTGTTCGATCGGATGGCTGTCAGGCGTCGCTCCTGCTTCCATGAGCCGACTTGACAAGTCGAGGCCGCGGTGGCGCAGGTCTGAGAGATCAATTGTCGTTTCCACCGCTCGTTTCATCGCCGCGATCAACATTGGCTCGTATGCGTCCATTGCAGGTTGCAGGCCGTCGTATTCCTCATCTGTCACCGTGATAAAGTTTGGTGGCGTCGAGTATTCACGTCTTTGTCGTGTGCTGTCAATCCGAATGAGTTCCATCAGGTCGATCGCAGCTTCATGGCGCTCACTCATGCGAGTCGCAAGCAGATGTCGTTTTCGCCAGTTGCGCACACGCTGCATGCGTGAACGCTGATCGTCGGTCAGCATTGCCTCGATCTGCGAAAAGAACACCTCGTCACGCATGCGCAACTCAACCCGAAGTACCGTTGCCAGTCTTCGCAAATCTTCAGCCAGTTCTGTCAGATTAAACTGCTTCCGCTTGTCGTATTCTTCTTTGTATTTCTCGTTGGTTGCAATGAACTGCTCACGTTCATGTGGCAATGCTGCCAACCAGTCCGTTTCATACGCATCGCGCAAGCTTCGGATGGCGGCTTCCTGCTCCGGGCTGAGTTTGAGAACAATCGCGATCTGGTCGATCTGCACATCGTGAATCGCGTGACCAACATTGATCGGACCACGCACCCTCGGGAGGTGGGCCGGGCGTTGGTCCTGGTGCTCTTGTCCGACGCCTTGCGACTGATCGTGAACAGCCCAGCCAGGCGAACCGAGCCCGATGAATGTGATCACCACTGCGCGCGCAGTGTTCTTTGATGGGAACATGGCCGGCCTCCCTGATTACTTGCCGACTGATTGACATCCAACGGCGGTGGTTGATCCGGAGCCGGCGGAAAGACCATCGTCGCCGTCATCGCCTGAGCCAGATGCCTCGCCACCGTCACCAGGTGCGCCGCCACTGCCTGCGGGGCGTCCGTCACCACCCTTCCCACTGTTCCCGCCGCTGCCGCCATCGCCGGTTCCGGTTGGCCAAGTCGCATCTCCCCCGATACCGCCATCGCCACCTGGCCCGCCGTCACCATCGGCGTCGGTCCCTGGGTCATTGATGTCACAGCAACCGCTGCCACCGGTGCCGCCATTGTCGGCCTGGCCGCCGACTCCTGTATTACCAGTCGTGGCCCCGCCGTGACCGCCGCGCCCACCTGCGCCGCCAACGTCGGCTCCATTTCCGCCATCTCCGCCGGGTCCGCCGACGCCCCCGTCGCCGGCCGTACCGATGCACGCACCACCATTGCCGCCGCACCCACCGTCGCCGCCAGTGACGGTCTCACTGAGTGCCACATGGGTGCAAACGCCGTACCCATCACCCCCCCGTTCCGCCGTTGCCGCCACCATCAACCCCATCGCCGCCATTGCCTCCCTGGCCGCCTTCACCGCCAACAAGGCCGGGAGCACCGGTCGCGTCACCGGCTTCACCACCGCGTCCGCCAACGCCGCCGTTGTCGCCACTGTTGCCACCATCTCCACCGCAGCCTCCATTGGTAGCGTCGATTCCGTCTCCGCCGCGTCCGCCACTGCCTGAGCTATTCGCGTACGCATGGCCGCCGTGTTCCCCGCTCGGCGCCGCATCATTCATGTCGTCGTCGCCATGAAGCCCGTTCGTACCGTTCGGCTCACTCATCGTCCCGTCGGGTGCGCGGACACTGTGGGGCGTGTGGCAACCGCACTCATCGGCGAACCCATGCGACATTGATGCCATTGCCAGTGCAATGCATGCTGCAAGGGTGACCTCTCGGAGTCCAGCGGTGATTCGCGTGTTTCCGTGTAGCATCTATGAGAATCGCCCTCTAGACAAATGAGCGGTTATGCTGCCGGTTTGACCCGCAACTTGACGGGTAACACCCAAAGGATAACAAAATATTGCCGGATTCCGGACGAATTTCCAAGTTTGGCATCAACCCACCGTCGTGAGTTTCAGCCCCGACTTTGGCCCGCTCATGGCTCGCCCCGCTCGTCATGGGAAGATCGCGGTACACGGCCGGATTCGGATTCGCCTCATCCCCCTCTGTTTGTTTCGGCTCGTGGGAAATGATTCGAGCGCGTCGAGGCCCATTCGCGATGCATCGAACAGCCGAATGCGAGCGGTTTTGCCACGAAAGGCCCGTCATCGCTGCGTGGCGCTTCGCCGGGCAGATTGTTCCAGCGTTCGCCATCGATTGACTCGCACACCGGTGGGCAACCAGGTGGCCCAGATGACAGATGCGCGCGCATTGGGAGTGCGCAGATGACCGGAGGACGAGCATATCTCAGAAATTCCCTCAGATTCTAATCGTTTGTCAGAGCATGATTTGTCTCATCGTGCTGATGGTTGTGCGAAGCGCCGCGCACTGATGCGCGCGCATGGCGCGCCCGCCCGGGCACTTACAGAGAGCGCCGGCGGTGATCGCCGGGCACATCCTGTTCCAACGTGCATGACATGGAGATGAGCACCGCAAACAGGACCGACACTGTATAGATACCAGAAGGCATCTTCCGCAGTGGGTCAAACAACTCCTGGTGCAGCTCCACGGAAAGTTCGGGTTGTGGCTCTCGCGGCCGTGTGAAGACGCGCGCCGGTGGCTCGGATCTCAAAAGTGAAAAAACGCGACGGCCTTTCGGCCGCCGCGCTTGTGTTCACGGGTCTTTCAGGTCAGCCGGTTGGCTTACCCGAGCAGCGCCAGCACGGACTGCGGCTGGGAGTTGGCGATCGACAGTGACTGCGTCGATGCCTGCTGCATGATCTGCTGCCGTGTCAGAGCAGCGGTTTCTGCGGCGAAGTCGGTGTCACGGATGACTGACTCGGCTGCGGCGGTGTTCTCGAGTTGGACACCGAAGCTGTTGATGGTGGAGTCGATGACGTTCCGCTGGAACGCACCGAGGCGGCCACGCATGCTGGAGATTTGCTTGATCGCGTTGTCAACGATCTTCTGACCCTTTGTCAGGTCACCGTTGACGACGTTGGCCGTGCCGCCGGACTTGAGTGCCGACAGGAAGCCATCGATCTGATCGCCGAGGTTGCCGGTCGTGACAGTCTGCAGACCGATGGAGACCTTGCCCGCGAGGTTGACGGTCGGTGACAGGTTGAAGTCCGCTCCGCCACCTGTGACCTGGAACGAGGTGGTTCCGTCGGTGGTGTTGAGTGAGTTGTTACCGTCAAGGTTGACTGTCACATCGAAGCCGTCCGTAGCGACTCGAGCTTTGAGGCCGTCCGTAGTGGCCTGGTTTCCGTTGATCAGGACGACTGCGTCCCGTCCGGTGTCTTTCAAGTCCTGGGTCGTGGTTGCCCCGGCGTTTGTTGCGGCGAGCAGGTTGTTACTCGTCCCTTCGAGTATCTTCACTCGTGCGAACTGGCTGGTGCCGAAGCCCGTCGAGTTGATCTGAATGCGGTCGGTGTCGGTTGCCTGTGCGGCCGAGACGCCGAGTGCTTCAGAGAAGGTGTTGATCGCGGTAATGATGTCCGCCTGGGAGGTATCACTTGCGAAGGTGAACTGTTGGACACCATCGTTGCCGGTGATTTCGACCGTGAGTGAACCGTTGCCACCGTTATCCAGGTTGGCTTGCGTGGACATGAAGACCACACCCGTCTGGGCAGAGGTGAGCACGTCGACGGTCACGTCGATGAACGAGCCCGAGGCATCGCTGATACGTGCAGCGTCGACCTGAACATCGGTGAGTGTCGCTGCCACATTCGATGTCGTGTAGTCGAAGTTGCCGTTCAGCAGTTTTGTGCCGTTGAAGCTCGTGGAGTTCGCCAGGCGGTCGATCGTCTGAAGGATCGAGTCGATCGCAATCTGGTTTGCTTCCTTTTCTTCGGCCGATACGCCTGCTTCGTTGGCGGACTCACCAACCAGCGACTGGACTTCCAGCAGAAGGTTGTTGATTTCCTGAAGACCACCCTCGGCGACGTTGATCACCTGTTCAGCACGCTCGGCATTGCCGATGGCTGCATTGAGTGATCGTTTCTCCGAGCGAAGGTTTTCGCTTGCGATCAATCCGGCAGGATCATCCTTACCGCGGTTGATTCGCAGACCGGTGCTCAGCCGTTCCAGACTCGACACGAGTCCACTGTTCTGGCTGTTGAGCACCCGTCGGGCAGTCAGTGACGGGACATTTGTATTGATGCGACTCATCGCGTCCTCCGTGAACACGCCTCGGTCTCACCTTGCGACCTTGGCTTTCCTTAAGAACCCTCGTGAGGGCGATCTCCCTTGGTTTCCAAACTCGAGGCGGGTTTCCGCCTCACACAGGGTCACACCTCTCTCCACTCCGAACCGGCCGGCCACACACGTGACTGGAACGGCAGGAAGGTGTATCGGTCGCGCCATCACGCCACTTCACTTCGCTTACAAAGAGAGTGAGAAAGATTTGCGTCGACCACCGAGAAATCGCAGCCGGAAATGCGCACGCAGATTCAATGGCCAATAAAAAACGCCCCTCCACGATGGGAGAGGCGATTGGAAAACAAATCACGAATTTCAGGCTGCAATGGACGAAACGACTAGCCCAGCAAAGAAAGTACGCTTTGAGCCGTCACATTTGCTGTCGCAAGCACAGAAGTACCCGCCTGCTGGAGAATCTGAGCACGCGAGAGGGCCGCCGTTTCTTCCGCAAAGTCCGTGTCTCGGATGATTGACTCGCTTGCTGCGAGGTTCTCAACGCCAACCTGCAGCGACCGGATGTTCGTCAGAACTGTGTTCCGCTCGAACGCGCCGAGACGACCTCGAAGGACCGATATGTCGGTGATCGCTGAGTCGAGGATCTTGGCAGCCTTATCTGCGCTGCCGGCCACAAGTGAGTTTGCATTTCCTGACTTGATCGACTCCAGGAAGTTCAACTCGTTGTTGATGATGGTCCCGCCGATCCGACTGGATGCGATCGACTGCACGCCGAACCCAACCTGCTGGATCGTTGAGATATCCGGCCCCAACTGGAACTTCGCTCCTCCACCAGTGATGTAGAACGTCTGCGTCGAGTTCAGTGTCTGCGCGAACGACTCGGAGAGCAGCATCTCCATACTGAGCGTCGGCGTATTCAGCGAGATCTCAAGGCCATCTCCTGAAGTAAGCACACCATTGACGATTGCCGTCACGTCACGTCCGATATCACGCTCGACGATGTTCCCGCCCTGGGCGTCAGCAACCTCGAAGAAGTCCCCGCCTGCACCGATTCGGCGAACGGATATGAACTGGTCTGATCCATAGGAGGTCGAGTTGAATACAAGCCCACTCGACTGATCCGACGCTGACACCAGGGATGCGCTCACGCCCGTCGAGGCCTTGACTGTGTTCACTGCAGCAGCAACTGCTGAGAGAGCCGTGCCGGATACAAACCGCAGCGACTGCACACCCTCGTTGCCGGCAAGCTCAAGCGTGACGCTGCTCAGCAACGCTCCGACGGATCCCGCGGTATTCCCTGAAAGGAACAGCTGAGCCGTCTGAGCAGATGCAACAACTTCCACATTGACAGCAAGATTTGGCGCATCGCCGAACTGGGCACCGAAGATCGTTGTCTGCTGGATTGCCGAATCAGGAACGCCAGAGGTCACGTACTCAAGCGAACCATCCAGCAGTTTGAGCCCTGCGAAGCTGCCCGTGTTGGCGATCCGCGTGATCGAGTCCAGAGCACTGTCAATCTGCAACTGGTTCGCTTCGATCTCTTCCTGACTGAGCCCACCTGTATTCGCAGCTTCGACGATCAAACCCTTGATCGAGTTGAGCAGGTCACTGACCTCAGTCAGATAACCCTCGGTCGTGGCGATGACCGAACTGGCGCGCTCGGAGTTATCGATCGCCTGCTCGAGGGAACGTGTCTGGCTTCGCAGTCTTTCGGAAACGATTAACCCGGCAGGGTCGTCCGATCCTCGATTGATGCGCAGACCGGTCGACAAACGCTGCAAGCGTGTCTGAAGATCCGAATTGGTCCGCGCGAGCCGGGTTTGTGCAACGAGTGATGATATATTCGTATTAATCCTAGCCATGGCAATCCTCCTTGATTGGGCGGCTAGTTCCCTGCGGTTCGATGCGATACTCCGTCATCACCATCGTTTGGATTGCAGGGCGCTTGTTCAGTAACTGGTGCGCTGCCAGACAGGGTCAGGCACTCTCCTTGTCGTGTTTCAATATGCCGTTGAGTCGCACGGCATTGTCCATCCGGTTCGTACCCTCACGAATGCGTGCCACGCGTGGCTTGAGACGATCGAAGTCGTCATCACTCATGCACGCGGCCTGCTCGTTCTCGCGCCTGATCGCATCGTAAACTTCTTTGCGATGCACGGGAATATGAGGCGGCGCCTTGATTCCGATACGCACCTTGTCGCCTCGAATGTCGACGACCGTCAGTTCAATGTCATCGCCGATGATGATTGTCTCATCGCGCTGACGTGAAAGCACCAGCATTGACCGGCTCCTTCCTTGGATCCGTGACGCTGCCTCCCTCGGGAGACGCGTCCAACCGAAGCGTCCTGCCTCGGTACACAATGACCCGCCGCGTCCAGGCGGCAGCAGTGTCACACAACATCACGCGGTCGCAGCTTGCGCCGGCTCAGCCAGTCGCAGAATCTCGTGCCGCGTACTCCATCGCTTCTCCGCCAGAACCAGTTGCATGGCTTCACGATTCTTCGTGTTCGCCACCAGCGGCCCCTGCAAGTTTGCTGTCAGTGTCTGCCCGTACTTGTTCACGATCACGAAGACCTGTGCATCTTCAATCGTGGACAGATCCAGGTCGCTCATCTGCTCCGGGCGAATGGCTGCTTCATAGCCCTCCACCCAGAGTGTCGGATCACTCACGACGAACGCAAGGTCCGGCGAGTCCACCGATTGCAGCCAGAAGAACACACCTTCATCATCCGGTTGCAGCAGTACATACCGCTTGTAACTGGAGAATCCGAGCAGTCCGGCTGAGAATTGAATGACGCGATCATCATCAACCTCAACCATTCCAAACCGAGTCGTCTCAACGTTCATGCGAACGCTCCATCAGTCGGCCACGCATCCGGGTAAGTCTCGCTCGATCCTCGAACGATGGGACGTCCTGTCCCTGCCGCGGGCTGATCCGGCCGAAGATCAGCGGCGGCTTTGAAGTTTCTAACGAAGGAAATCAAGCAGCGAAAGTTGCAGTGCCTGGCTGCCTGTCTGCAGACCCGCCTGAAGTTGCTGCTGCAACGACGAAAAGCGAATGGCTGCCTCGGCATAGTCCAGATCCTGCACTTCACTTCGAAGCCCAATGTCCTGCAATCTCAAATCCTCTTCGCGAACCGTCGCTTGCACGACCCGCTGCATCCGGACACCCGCGGTCGCTCGCGCTTCCGCAAGACGGGTGACATCCTGTTGCAGCTTGTCCGTTGCAAGCGATATGCCATCCGTATCATCCGCAAGCAATGCGTCACGAAGGGCGATCAGGTGCGTAAACACGCTGTCGACGGCAACTGTTGCGCGATCCTCACCGGTGATCGTTGCGCCTGCGTGCGACCCATGAAGTCCAAGGTCGAACGACGCAGACGAACCGTTGAGCGCCGCGATGACCGTGTCCGTGCCTGCGGTGTTGTCCGTCAGTTCAATCCCATTGCCCGTCTGAGCCAGGCCAGCGGAGAACTCCGCCGGCAGGAGCCCCGCCGCCCCCGCTGCCGCATTGATCGCATCCAGTACGTCCTGAACATCAGCAGCACCAGCAAGGTCAACATCAAACGAGCGGCCGTCTTTCAGGGTTACCGAGAAATCACGGTCGCCTGCAGGGTCGGGAAGCCCGGTGAGCGGATCAACGCTCCCTGTGATGATGCCGACGCCTCGACCGTCATTGAAATCCGCAAGGCGCGTTGATGTCGTCAGCGAGCGGACGCCGAGTTCCGTCGCGGTCATGCCGCCACCAACCTCACCCACGCTCATGTTCGCGCCGGACAGTTCATTGATGAAGTTCAGCCGATCACCTGATTCAGCGATCTCGACGCGGATGCCGAGACCGACGCCGGCAACCGCGTTCATGATGTCTTCAATGTTCTCCGCGCCGGAGAGATCAACATCCCGTACCTGTCCGGCATTTTCGAGTCGAAGCGTCCCGAGCGGAACTGTCACGCCCGACAGTGCCGACACAGGCGAGAGCACTGTCAAGCTCGGGTCGACGTCACTGCCTGCTGCACCGCCGGGCGGATACGTGCCTGCGAGCCCGAGATCGGCTGCCGCGGCATCAGCGCCAAGATCGCTGATCGTCACCGTCACACCAGCGCTCGGCGTGATACGAAAACGATCGCCCGTCGCCGCATCAATTTCGACTGTCGCGCCAGGATCGACTGTCTGAATTTCGGCCTCGACGAGTGAGATGATATCTCCCACCCGATGGGCCGTGGTGAGGTCGACCGTGAGATCCGTCCCGTTCACATCGACGTTGATACTGCTCAAAGCAACGCCCAGCCCGCGTGCACCATTGAGGTCTGCAAGTTTTGTATTCGCCACCATGTCCGGATTCAGATCACGATCACCCTGAACACGCGCGCTGAGTGCCCCGAACGCTTCCCCTCCACTCATGGTGATCGCAACACTTCGAGACAAGCCAAGATCAGTCGCCAGACCGTCACCGGATCCGCGGTATTGGAGCCCCCCAAGCAGTCCACCAAACGGCTCAGCCCGAGTTGCTGTTCCACCGAAGAGATACATATCCTGATACTGACGGTTCGCGATTGCATTCAACGAGTCGATCATCGAGTTGATGACCGCAGCCTGATTAGAGCGCGTCGTCTCATCCGAACCAATGCCTATCTGACTCAGGCCAATGCTGCCCGCTTCGAGAATGATCTCAGATGCATCACCAAGCGCCGCATCGACGTTGGCCAGAACAGAATCTGCATGAGACAGGTTGCGCAGTCGCTGGTCGCGCCGCTCGATCACATCATCGAGCACAGCTATCCGACCGGTGCCGACTGCATCATCCGAAGGTCGATTGATCGCAAGTCCGGTAGCAAGCTGAATCTGCGTATTCAGCAGTTGCCGGCTTGTGCCGCCAATCGCCGAAAGTACAATGCTCGAGGCCAGTTGGTTCGGGACGCGTGCCAGATTGCTCGGAATGGATATGTCACCCATAGTGATGCCTTCTCAGAAATTACGTCAGGCAATGCTGAGCAGTGTTTGCATAGTCTCATCAATGACAGTGATGAATCGGGCTGCTGCCTGATACTGCCGCTGAAACAACATCATGTTGACAGATTCTTCGTCAAGAGACACGCCTGACACCGACTGCATCTGCGCGTTGATGCTCTCGCGCACAATCGCGGCTGACTGCGCTTTCTGATTCGCTGCACTTGTGCGGGCGGCAAGCTGATTGACGTTGCTCTGCCAGAAATCACGCAGACTACGACCATCGAGCGCGTCAAGCCCGTTGTTCTGGAGTTCTGCAATAGCAATCGCGGTGTTGTTCGAGCCAGCAATCCCGCCTGCCCCAACCGCGAGCATGCTGGCATCATCCAACAATACCTGGTTCACATCAATCGTCGTCGCATTGTGGCCTGTGAAGAACGAGTTGATGCCGGTCGCTGCGAGAAATCCGGTTGTGTCCTCGAGGAATGAGAACTCAAACCCGCTGTTTGAATCCAGAGTGAGATTGCCGTTCGTGTTCACACCGGCCGTGAGGTTCGGCACGTTCGCGTTGATGTCCGCGATGATGTCATTCAGCGAGTGTGCGTTTCCATCGACGTTAATCTGATAGGTTTCTGCCAGCCCTGAATCCTGATTTGTAACTTGAATGGTAAAACTGCCATTCTGCACATTGAATGGAAGCTCGGCAGCGATGGAGTTCAGATTGGCTGTCGGATCCGTTACGCGATACGTGCCTGCAACACTCTCGAAACCGACGCGCGCCTGGCCTTGTGAGTGCAGGCGGTTCACCTGGAAGATCAGCTCGGCTGCAAACTCATTGATCGCATCGATCGCGGGATCAATCGTATTGTTTCGCTGCCCGAGGAGCCCGCCAATCGTCCCGGTATCAGTTTCGAGAAATGTACCATCATCATCCACGCGCAACTGCACCTGGAGTTCGCCAGCGACAGACTTCTTCTCAAGCGTGATCCCACGGCTGTTTGAGCCCAAGACGACCGGCACGGACCGAATGAACACGTCAGCGGTGCCGTTGGATTGTTCGACCACATTCACGTCGATGAACTGTGACAACTCATCGACGAGCATATCGCGCTGATCACGCAACGCGCTCGCCTCACCGCCGACGTTCTCTGCATCCGCGACCTGCTGATTAATGAACGCAATCTGACTGAGCAGTTCATCGGCCTGCTCAACCGCATCACCAAGAGCGCGATCAGCCTCAAGACGAAGATCAGCATAGTCTGAGTTCATGTCGCTCACACGACTTGCAAGGCTGACACCCTGCTGGATTGCGACAGACCGGATTGCGTTGTCTTCGGGGTTGTTCGCTACCTCGGAGAACGCGTTGAAGAAGTCGCTCAGCAGGCTCGACAGGTCGTTATCACTCAACTCATTCTGTATCGTCTCGATGGATGTCAGGAAGCGCTGATCGATGAGCGATCGCTGTTGATCAGATGTCGCCTGTCGAAGCCGGGCCTGAAGCGACACGTCCATCTCGCGTTTCACACGGACAAGATCGACGCCCCGCCCGACGTACTGATTGTTGCCCACCAGATCGCCGCGCATCGGCGTCAGTAGAACAGAGCGTCGATTGAATCCGGGCGTGGCCGCATTGGCCATGTTATTACCCGCGACTGACAGCGCCGCTTGGGCCACAGTAAGAGCTGAGCGACCAATCTGAAGTGATCCTGTGATGCTCATGTGCTTCCCCTAACTGCGAATATCAATCGTGCTGGCCAGGCGCTGGCCAGTCGCGACAACGCCACGCCGCTCATACACACCTGCATCGCTGAAGGCGCGCTGCATCGATTGCACAACGCCTGCAATGTGTTGATGCAACATCTCTCCCGCGGAGCGAATGACCGCACTGAGTTCCCGCACTTTCCGCACGCGATCACGCAGCGAATCCTGCAATGCCTCTACCTCGCTCCTGGCTTTGACGGACAAATAAGGCACTAACTCCGACACAGTCGGCTGCGGATCGCTCTGCTTCGCGTGCGCTGGCATGATCGTCGAGATCAGACCAATCCGTGTCTGCTCGAGTTGGGCCATCCGCGAGACAATCCGCTGCTCGCGCTCGCTGATCTCAAATACACCCTCCATGTCTGCTGTTCGCAATGCCTCTCGCTTGGCTTGCAACTCTGCAAGCATGCGTTGATGCAGATCGTGCTGCTCACGCAGATTCGCGATCAACTTCTGCTCAGCATGGTGAACTTGTTCAGGCGCGGGCATCAATGGATCCTCCAGAGAGATGGGCGTAACGGTCCACGATCGCGTCAACAATCGGGAAGTTGGCAGCCCCGACGATACCTTCCGTCAGATGTTGATTGAGCAGTGGTTGAAAGTGCTTCTCTGCCGAACTCGGAGCGAATGGGCCGGTTGCGAACGTCCCCTCCCCGAGCATCTTCATCACCGGCATCAGCAACGCTGATGAAACAAGCTGCGTTGCGGCATGGCGAAGTTGTGAATCGTCGGATGACCTCGCGGCGCTCATCTCGCGCGCGAATGCGTCATTTGAGAATCGCTCGGTGAATCGTGCACCAGCAAGAGCGAGTTGCCCGTCTGACTGTGGCGGCGTGATATTCATTGCGTGATGATCTCCGCGTGCAGTGCGCCGGTTTTCTTCATCTCGTAGATGATCGCAATCTGGTCCTGTACCGGTACGTTGAGTTGGTCCAGTGCTGTAAGCAGATCATTCAAACGCGTTGAAGCCCGGCTGGTTCGATCACTCGCATCCAGGTTCGCCCACTGTCGCTGGTCCACACGAGGCTCAGCAGGTGTCGGCGGCGGCTCTGGTGTGATTGTGGTGATGGACAGTCCCGCAGCTCGCACGCCGACCGGGCCGACGAACACATCCCCTGTCAGCAGGATCAGCCCCTTGCGCTCGTTAATGACAATGCGGGCTTCCGTCTGAATCAGCGATGGATCGATCCGAATCGTCTGCAACGCCGCGATGAAGTCAGCCGGGTCCACAAGGTCCGCCTGCGGAATCACCACGCGAATCTGTCGCGCATCCAGCACCTGCGCAACGTTGGAATAGCCATCGATCGCGAACTCATCGTTGATACTGTCAGCAAGCATCGTCGCCATGGGGTAGCCGGCATATTGCTCGTTGAGGACGAGCGTCAGCGTGCCATCCGGCGCAACGGCCTCGCCGCGGACCTCTGTGATCATCTGCCCACCGGCTCGCACACGTGCTGATCGCGGGTTCTGCCCCTCGATAACGAGTGCACCGCTCGCGAATGCCATCGGCACGAGGTCGGGCGAGTCCGGCCGAGGAAGACGCAGCGGCGAAACGACCAGTCGGCCACCTTCAAGCGACTTCGCGTTGAACATCGAATCGACTGATACATCCACGCGTTCGCCATCGCTCGCGCCAGTCGCCGGGATTTCCATCGTGACCATGACGATCGCGTAGGAATCCATATCCGCAAGTTCATCGATGTTGGATATCGGGTATCCGAGGTTCGCAAGCAGCTTGCCATACGGCCGGGCCGCGACAAGTGAATCCTTCGATCTGTCGCCAGTACCGTCGAGGCCGATCACGATACCCATGCCGGTCAGCACCACGCGCTCATGGCCGCGCAACCTCGTGAGGTCCTGAACGGTCGTTGCCTGCGCAACTGCTGCGCACAGCGCAACAACTATCGTCATGAATGACGCACATCCTGCCTTGATCAGCTTGCGCACGAGCGGCTCCTGTCCGGAACGTCCATGTTCCCCACCACCGGTTGCAAACTCCGGACCAGACGGCTTGTCATCCGCTCAAACGATGCAATCCACAGGCACCGGCCCAGGCATCCCTGGCGATGCCTTGCATTCCAAAGCGAGGCGACTCCAACTCCCGACACAACGGCATGAGCCACTACAATCCGTCACGTGGCCGACTCCACCTCAAACTCGATTGACCAGTTGGATGCACCGCTCGTCAGCCGTGCCGCGATGTTCGCTGGGCTTGTCGCTATCGCGATCATCTTCACGATGACGGCCGGCTGGACAGGGACAGACAACCCCACCGGACTCTGGCCGGCGCTCGACACACTCATCCGGGCATTGCCGATCACGACGCTTTGGCTCACCGCGGCCGTCGGTTTCGGCTGGCCGGCGAGGCATCTGCTCTTCCCGCATGTGCGCGATGGTCTGCTGCTGCAAACCGCAGTCGGCATCGCGATCCTGCTCTGGCTCGACGCTGCACTCGGCGCACTGGGCATCCTCTTCGTCGGCGGATCGATGGGCGCGTGGGTGACGACCATGATCGGCCTCGCGCTGCTCGGCTGGCAGATCAAATCACATGTCCGCCTGAGCGACCAGTCATCGATGCGGCCGCATTGGCTCTGGTGGACGGCTGCCCCGGCGATCGCAGTGCTTCTCGTCGCTTCAACGTCAGCCCCCGGCTGGCTCTGGGCAAGTGAGTTCGGCGGATACGACGCACTAAGTTACCACCTGCAACTGCCACGCGAGTGGATTGCTGCTGGGCGCATCGTGCCGCTCGAACACAACGTATACAGCTTTCTACCCGGATATGTTGAAGCCGCATATACACACCTTGCATTGCTGCGAGGCGATGTGCATGACGCTGCCTATGCATGCCAGTTACTGCACGCGTGCATGGCTCTGCTGACTGCCATCACAGCCGTGCGAGTGACTCAGCGCATCATTGGACAGGATGATGCCGCGCCATCGCATCCTTCAATCGCATCCGGCGTCTTGCTGCTTGGCACACCATGGGTGATCGTGACTGGGTCACTGGCTTACAACGAACTCTTTACGATGCTGATGCTCGCGGCCGGGATGATGGTACTGCTCGATGAGCGCATCACACCCGCACGCCTCGGCATCGTGATCGGCTTGCTTGCCGGTGCCGCATGCGGCGCGAAACTTACATCAGTCGGCTTCGTCGCAGTACCGCTTGGTGTTGCCATGATTGCAACGCGCTTGCGCACCCGCCTGGCGACGATCTGCATCGCAGGCGCGCTCGCGGGGCTCGCAGTACTCCTGCCGTGGCTCGCACGCAATTTCTTCGCATCCGGGAATCCCGTGTTTCCATTTATGACTGGCCTGTTCGGTGCGGCGCACTGGTCGCCCGAGCAAATCATCGCGTGGAGGACCGGTCACTTCATCGACGGCGGCATGGGTACCCGCATCGGCACTGGATTTGATCAGTTCTTTCGCTATGGCATTGGTCCGAATGCTGACCAATCTGAGTTTGAACCATGGAAGCCGCAGTGGCTGATCCTGCCGTGGCTTGGAATCGTGAGTTGCGGAATCGGGATAGTGCACAAGGAAACACGGCGATGGGCGATCTTGCTCGGCATCATCTTTCTCATGCAACTGCTCTTCTGGACGGTGGTTACGCACATCAAATCGCGATTCATGCTGCCAAGCGCTGTACCGCTGGCGATCATGACCGGTGTCGGCCTGCATCTGCTGCTTGCGCGGCGCGGATGGACATCACTTATCATTGCACGCTCGACTGTTGCCTCTCTGTCCATAATCTGGAGCAGCGCGACAGTCTTTGTGTACAAGAGCGAACGCAACGGTTGGCCTGCCCTCATGCTCGGCGGACACCGTATGTTCACGGGCGATGGTATGTCTTCCCGGGAACAGCGCACCAACGCCCGCTACAGCAGCCCTGTTATCCTTGTCAACCACGTGCTTCCCCGAGGATCACACGTACTGCTCATCGGCGACGCCAAACCGTACTACTACGACCTGCAGCGCATCGCCTATCAGACGACATGGGATCGCGGCCCGATGTCGCAGATTATTCGCGAGCACCCGGCCCAACCTGCCCAATGGATCGATGCGCTGAGACAGCGCGGCTTCACACACGTGCTGATCGATGCCGCCATGCTCGACAGATGGCGCGCTGCCGGCTGGGGGGATCCTCTTCTCGATGCACATGAACTCATCGAGCGCTTTGATGCGCACGCACGACTCGTCAGCGAATACGGCAATGTGCGTGTGTACGCGTTGTAGGCAATACGAGTCCACGGGATGAGATCGGTCGTCGTCCTACGGAAAGAACACACGCAGGCGCAATCGCTCCGCTTCGCGCTCGTAATCGATCATGCGCTCAGCGATCTTCAGCTCTGTCGCCACATCCGAATGCTTTTCGGTGAGCGTTGTGAGTAATGCGATCACTTTCTCGTAATCCTTGATGCGATCTTTCAGTGTTCGCTGCTCGTCCTTCGCCGACTTCACGAGTGCATCGACTTGTTCCATCGTCAACGCGATCGACTGCTGTGCGTCGGCGTCTTGATCGGGGGCGTCGTCGGCTGATTCGTCAGTGTCATTCGAGTACACGACGGCCGGCTCTCCTGAGTCTTCATCCACTTTTCCTGATCCGACGGGTGTCCCATCAGTGGGCGAGTCGTTTCCTCCATCATTACTTGTCGATGGTTTGTCTCGCGTCTCTGCAGTTGCAGGGTCATCCATCGCGACATTCGCGTTGTCAGCGGTCTCGCTTTCTGCAGACATCGAATGCGGTGCGCTGGCGTTGAACCAACCAGCCTGCCAGCCGAGCACGAGCATGCCGTTGGCGATCACGCTGACGACCAGCGCGATCCACAGACGCTGGATCGTGACGGTGTTGGCCCGCAACCGGCGCTGGAGCGAACGCGTCGCGATTCCTGTATCAAAGTCGGTCGCGACGGCCTGCGGCTCTGGAGCGGGTTCGCTTACAGACTGCCTCGCCGCCGACGATCCTTGCGTAGCTGGTGCCGATTCGGCAGCTGTCGCGACTGCCGATTCCTGTACCTGCGATCCAGTACGAACACTGCCGCTGGCCGATCCCGCGCCAGAAAACGTAGCCGAAGCGGCCAGTTCATCATCTGTCGCAAAGCTGGAGAGCCTTTCCTCCATCGCGCCAGCCCCGCGGGCCGACCAGTCACGGCGCATGTCGTCCGGCACGTCGATGCGCGGGCCAACCTGCGATACATCGTCTTCAACATCAGCTTCCCACGGCAGTGGGCGCACCTCCGGCAGACCCATGTAATTGCGATCAAGGTATGCCCCAAACTTCACGCCGCATGCGTGGCAGCCGTGGTCACCCGGATCAACCGATGCATCGCATGCATGACAGAACCCGAGCAAGTGCGACAGACAGGGTACACGCTTGGCGATCGTCCAGAACTGCCTTGTCGTAGGCCCGCGGACGATCGTGTGGCGTGTGATGTCGCCCCGCTCGATCAGCTTCACGAATGTCTCGTAACTGCATCCCGGGTGGTGCCCCCGGCCCTCTTCCTTGATGAACCACGGCCCCATCGCGTTGTGCGTGGCCTGCCGGCTCAATGGGTCGAGGAAGCCGCGGCAACTCCGGCACTGGTCGGTTTCGGGCTGCATCTTCCCGCAATAGGGGCAGATCAATGCTCGTTGCTTGGCCATCTTGCCTCCAGAGATTGACATCGCATGGGAAAGCCGCTTGGCTTACAAACCATGCCTACCTCCCGCCCCTTGAACATACGCACGATTTGCCTCGCGGCGGCACTGAGTAGTCCGTTTTTCTCTGGATGCGCCCAAGGCCCGAAACGGGCACATTCAACCGCGCCCAGCGGCAGAACGCTCCTGCTCGACATGCCAGACGATGGCCGCGGCCAAGCCGTCAGCACCGTCATCGATGCCCGGCCCGTCGCACTTGTCGATGGCCGGCAGATTCCCTGGGGTGATCTCAAGCCGCTGATGACTGAACTCGCTGGTGCTCAGGCACTGGAGGAACTGCTGCTCGATCGCGCCCTCGACGATCTCGCAGTCCAGCGTGGTATCACCATCACGCGCGATGACTTGAGCCGCGAACGCTCCACGCTGCTCGAATCCATGCATGAAGATCGCGCGACCGCCCTGCAGTTGCTCGACGAAATGCGCACGACTCGCGGCCTGGGACCTGTTCGATTCGAGCGTCTCCTTCGGAGAACCGCGGTC
>CAZVXI010000041.1:0-21277 GCA_964631295.1 uncultured Isosphaeraceae bacterium | reverse complement strand
GTGCGCGAGTAGTTGCCACGCCAGGTCCACGCTTCATCGTTGGAGAGGTTGGGTGCATATTGGCCGAACGCGGTCAGGATTGCAGCGCCTGCGACGCGGCGGGGCTTGCCTCGGCGGTTGTCGGGGTTCTCACGGTCTGTCAGGCGGAGCTTGACGTACGTGCCATCCGCAGATTCGATGCGAATCCCGGGCGCTGCGCGCGGCGGAGCAATGGGCGTCGCGATCGTGTCGCGCACGGTCAGGCCGAGCGCTGCTTTCTGCTCATCGGTCACATCCGGATTGGCCTGGATGATGCGCGCCAGTTTCCGGGCCTGACTGACCATCGCATCGCGCGCATCATCTTTGGCGATGATGCCGCTGGGCGTCCGCGTGTTGTTCGCATTCGCGAGTGTGAAGGCATTCGACCATGCCGTGTTGAGAGCGGCGAACGATGCGGTCTGTGCGCTGGTCAGGCCGTAGTTTTCGCCCGTGCCCTGGGTGATCGAACCGGCGAACGTGTTGGACCACTGGAACAGGTCGGCTTCGCGCGTCGGAAGAAAGTCGGCTGTTCTGGTCATTGTGGCGCTCCTCAGGGCGGACGATGTTCGCCGGCAGGGTGCCGATCCATCGCCGAGCAGCAGAGAGGTCGGCTGTCCGGAAGCACGGCTTGACTCAGATGGGCAATTCGCTGCGATATTGCACGAATTTGCCCGCTCCAGCATCTTCTGAACGCCGGCTGGCACGTGCCAACCGTCGGCCGGCGCGTGCCGGAAGCGCTTCGGCACACATTGGATGGCCACCGGCAGTTGCTTGACGAGTTCGGGCACATGCCTGAGCCGCTTGGGCAATTGCTGGAGATGATCCAGCATGGATTGGACGCCGCTGGGCAGTTGCCGGGTGCGGCAGAGCAGATGCCGGGCGATGTGGAGCATGTGCCGGGTGCGCTGCGCGCGTGTTTGAAGCACGGAGCGACGCGGGAGTGGAGACAGCGATGATGCATGCCGCGTGAGACGGATGAGTTAGAATCCCACGAGTGTCTGCGCTGAACGATCAAGACAAAGGGAAACCGCCGGCAGTGCCGGGCGTCAGACTGTCAGGAGGTGCAACTCGTCTCGTAGTTGAGTATGGAGGTGAACCGATTCTCGGCCGCGTGCTGTTCGCGTTGGTCGGGGGCGTGGTTGGCGGAGGTCTTCTGTACGTTGGCTCGCCGAAAGCCGTGGTTGCGGGGTGGTGCATCCTGAGCATCGTGCTGCTCCTGGTCATTGTGCGATGCTGGACCACGTTTGATGCGACGACAAGAACGATCACGTGGTCCATCGGTCTGGCGGTCGTGCCAATCGTGCGTCGCGTATGGCGATTCGACGATGTCGTCGAGGTTCGATTTGATGCGCGTGATGTGCCGGGCGGCGAGGATAGTTTCGCGAGAGAGCAGCGGTTGTTGCGACTGGTTCAGCACGATGGGCGGCGAATGACAGTGCGTCAGTTCGACGCGATGGAGCTCGGGCAAGGCGTCCTGGAGCGGCAGTTGCGAGCGTTCATCGGCATTAATTCGGACAGTGCCGAGCGGTGAGCAGAAACCGGCGGCACCCGCCGGATGTGACAATTGCCGAGATAGGGGATGTCTCTTCCCCATGTAAACGATCACGAATCGCGCGACCATGGCACGGAGATGAGGCCGTTGATCTTCGCGCCTTCGACGATGCGCAGCGATGAGCAGACCAGCAGCGGGCCTTTCCATTCGCTCTTCGGGCCGAGCTCGACGGAGCCCTCGGTTTCAATCGCGCCTTCGACCGCGCCCTGGCAGTCGATGCCCTCGCCGGATTTCACCTGTTTGGCTGCGACGCGGCCGCGCTTGGTGACGGTGATCTTGCCGCAGGTCTGCAGATCGTTGACGGGCATGTAGCTCTTGACGGTGACATCCTCGATCTTGATCGCCTTGTGGCAGCCCGGGCAGGATGTGGACAGCGTCTTGCCGGAGACCTCGGACTCGGTGCCGCAGTAATAGCACCGGATCATCCGGCGGGCGGAGGGCTTGGTTGCTCTGCGTCGGGTGGCCATCCGTGGTGGGACTCCGAGCGGGCGAACGAACTGCTCAGGCAGGCGGCGCGAGGCGCTGGTCATCTGTGATGCTGCCCCGCCGCGAGCCATACGTTCGTTGAGTCATCGGCAAAGTGCAAGGCATTGGTGCATGATCGACAGGCACAGGCGTTGCGCAGCGAAGGTGGGTTGAGGCGACGTCGCGGTCGCGGTGAGGCGTGGTCAATATCTCGATCTGACGGCGCATGGGCATTGCAAAGGTGTGGAGAAACTGACGTTTACCAGACACCCATCCATCCCTGTCGCTGCGGTGTTGATCGGCCGGTGCCGATCGATCAGGCCTTGGCAGTCGCTTTGGCGGGCGCCTTGTTGCCCGATGAGGACGACGATGATGATGCTGTTGATGATCCAGCCGAGGGTTTGACTTCCGTGGTGGAGGCCGTGGAGCTGTCGCTGCTGGCGGCCTTTCCGTTGGAGGAGCCGGTCGAGCCGATGCGGCAGTAGCCGTTGAGCGAGGCGCCCTCGGCCATGTTCATGCGTGAAGCGACAACATCGCCGGTGATCACGCCGTTGGCCATGATCTCGACCCGGTCGCCCGCCTCGACGTTGCCCTCGATGTGGCCTTCGACGGAAACTTCCTTCGCGGTGACGGTGGCTTTGCAGTTGGAACCATCAGCAATGTGCAGCTTGCCCTTGCTGTCGATCGATCCCTCGAACCGGCCGAGCAGCTTGGCTCCCCCTTCGAAGGATAACTCGCCCTTGAAGTTGGCGTCCTTGCCGATGATGGTGGTGAACTCTTCAGTGGAAGCGGCCATTCACAAGTACTCCTGATGTGGTGCCCCTGAGATCGACCGTCGCTGCGTCTCCTTACGCGGCTGCCGCCTGATCGATCAAAGCGCGTGATGGTACCCGAAAGTTCGGCTGCCGGGCGGCGTGTGGACAGTTTCTGAATATTACTGTGGATGAAGTGGCCCGGCTCGGACTGAACCACACGGCCGACTCAGCCCGACCGACGGCCGACGGTGACGAGCCGAGCACGCGCCCCATCGCCACTCGCAACACGCAACACGCCCCTGCTCACTGTCATAAGCCATCTGCTGACCGCTCAGAGTGAATAGCTCACTCTCAAGAGTCAGGTCTGCACTCCCGGCAGCCATGTGCGCCATTGACCAGTCGGATGCGCGCAGGTGTCCGTTGGACGGTTGCCCGTGGCACATGAATCACCGCCTTCGACCAATGGAGCGTTGCCCGGACCAGTTGGATCATTGCCTTGCGCCATTGAACGGTTCCCTGGCGCAGTTGGGTGGTTCCGTTCCCACTTTGGTTGTTTCAAAGGCGCAGTGGAACCATCCAAAGGCGCAGTGGCGCGGAGCATTTGCGCAATGGCAGCGGTCAATGACACAGCGGAACCGCTGATCAGCCACGGGGAATGATCCACAGAGTCCATGGCACGCTTCGAAGTGTCAATGCGACGATCGACTTGTGTACGACGATGGTCGATTCTGATCACCGCAGATCGCGATCGGGATCGGGACGCTTCAACTCCGGCCAATGAACGAGTTGCCGCTGCTGCTCATCCAGCAGCATCTGCAGTTCGTTGAGGGACCGCTCCTCAGCGTCGTAGCGTTTGTTGATGGCATCACGCAGTTGTGCTTCACGTTCTCGGCGATCTCCCTCGTCGCGAGCGCGCCTATCCCACCAGCGGTCGTGCGCAGCAATGATCTGCTTGTCAAGTGCGACTGTCGTCTCGTGATACATCTGCATCACCGTGTCAATCCCCTCCTGCTGCTTCTCGCTGATCGACTCAATCTCCAGCGCCAGATCAACGGCCTGCACGAACACGAGCGACTCGGTTGGAACATAGCGATCGAGTGCGCTGCGTAGATAACTTCTCAGGAAGTGTTCATTCTCGGGTGGTGCAAGCGCAGCATACAACAGATCCCGGTACGCGCGTGTATGGTCGCGTATGCGTCGTTGCACGGTCCACATCTCTTCTGCACGTTCCCTGATCTCTGGCGGCGAGCCATTCGGTAGACTTCCCACAAGCCCATCCTCGCTGAAGACAATCCATCCATCCTCATGACTCTGGTGGTATTTTCTCGCGCTCTCGATTCTCAGTTCCACTGCTGAGAGGATGAGCGGATCAAGCACGCGGCCCCACTCATTGAGAATCGATTGCACATCTTCATCAAGATCCTCTCGCTCTTTCTCATCGTCGGAGTCGCTCTTCAGGAGTACGGCAAGGTCAATCTGATCGTCGATGAACAGCGAGAGCCAGCGAAGCCACTGTTCGCGATGCCATGCTCTGCGAAACAGAAACCAACTGTTGATCTGCTCATCGGTGAGCAGGGCCTGTACCTGCTCCAGGAACCTGTCATCGATCTCACGCTGGCGATCGGCGACTCGCCCGAGTTCCTTTTCACGCTCAAGTTGCGCGAACCACTTGTCGCGGCGTGTTTCCGCTGCGGCCAGCTTCTTGGTCCACGCTTCCCTGATCGGCTTCCATTGCGACACAAACTGCGCGAACCGTTGCTGATGTTCTTCGTAGAGTTGCTGCACTCGTTGGATTTGCGCATCGCTGAGGTCAACATACTCTTTCAACAAATCGAGCGTCTTCTGCGTAATTTGTGAGACAAGCGGCGATTCGATGCGGTCCGCCCATGGCTGCCAGGACTGGGCCGTTACAGATGGGCACATTGCCAGAAGTATGGACAATATGGCGGGCAGACAATACCGGCTGCTACGCATGGCACGCTCTCCTTCGGGCCGATTTCCGCAACTCACTGTGTGATATCCACAGAGGAATGGCGAGCAACAATATAAGATCTAGATTCCGCACGATCGAAGACTCAACACTGTCGCCGGGCCAGCCAAGAGCCGATGTGCCGAAACACGAACAGGTGTTTGATGGGGGTTCCAGTTCCGAGGATCGTCGATGGTGCCGGAGACACGGGCTCTGTAGCCATGGAAGTCATATGCGATCGGTTCATCCCCCGCGACGACATCCCCGCATCCCAGGAATGCGAAGCAACTGGCGGCGAACAACCGCAGAAGTGTCCGACTGTTGAGCATATCGCTCACCTCGATTTCTGACCGTAACAGATTGTGGGGAAACGTCAAGCTCCTCTTCCGTGATCCGCAGAAGGGTCACAAGCACGTGCATGTGCACGGATGTGCCATGATGTGTGAGCACGCCGGCGGGCACAGATTCAGGGAGTCTGTGTGCAAGCCGTGGATACCCGCGTGCGCGGGTATGACGACCGCGACCGCCTGCGCCAGCACAACGCGTCGGCAACTTACCCATGCACGAACTGTGAGAAGCCGCCGAACGCCATGCGTTTGCAGTCGAAGACGGGATCATCGGGGTCCATGATGTCCTTCAGGCGCGGGTCGTTGATGATCTTTTCATTATTGGCTGTGTCGCGGGCTTCGCGGGATTCGAACACTGCCCACGAGAAGAAGATCGTCTCATCGGGGGTTGCACCGGCTATCTGGGTGAACGACATCGGCCCGCCTTCGAACGCATCGAGATCATCGCCGATGCACTCTGAATATTCGAGCGCGCCGTGTTCCTTCCAGATCGCGCAGGCAGTCTCCGCCATCGCGCGGTAGTCGTCGATGCGATCCCTGGGAACGGGAATCACGAAACCGTCAATGTACCTGGCCTTGTGTGTATCGGGCATGTGTGATGTTCCGAACAATCGTGAACGATGGATGCCTGTTTGCACAGGCATGACGGTGGTATGCGTTCGCCTGCCTGCCGCGGGGTTAACTCAGCGCTGCTTCGCGTTCTTCTTCGGTATCGGGTGCGAGGCGCGACATAATCTTCGCGCCGACGGCATCGCCCCAGACATTCACGGTGGTGCGGCACATGTCGACGATGCGATCGACGCCGATGATCACGCCGATGGCTTCGAGCGGCAGTTCCTTGCCTGTCCCGCCGAGCGATGTGTTCACCGCGTTGATGACGATGACCATAATCACAATACCCGCCGATGGAATGCCCGCAGCGCCGACGGCTGCGAGCGTGGCAGTGACGACGACGACGAGCAGTTGCGCGAGCGTGAGATCGATGCCATACAACTGGAAGAGAAAGACGACGGCGACGGCTTCGTAAAGTGCTGTGCCGTCCATGTTCACAGTTGCGCCCAGCGGCAGCACGAAGTTGGCGGACCGCTTGGAGCAGCCGCCCTCGCTCTCTGCGGTTTCGATGGTGACAGGCAGCGTGGCGGAACTGGAGTCGGTGCCGAACGCGGTGAGCAGGGCGCGCTTCATCTGCAGCATGAAGCGATACGGATTGGTTCTGCCGACAACCCAGAGAATGGTCGGCAGGATGATAAAGCCGTGAATCGACAGCCCCAGCAGCACGGTGATGATGTACTTGCTGATCGGCCCGAGCAGGTTGCCGAGCCCGATTTGCCCGACGGTGTACGTGAGCAGGAAGAACACGCCGATCGGTGTGATCCAGATGACGATGAGCACGAGGCGCATGATCGCATCGAACAGGGCCTCGAAAACGCGCGTGGCCGGCTTTGTCTTCTCCCCTCCCGCTGCCAGCGCCAAACCGAGCGCGAGGGCGAAGACGATGATGCCCAGCGTGCGGCCGGCAGCCATTTCGTCGATGATGTTCTCAGGGATCATCTGCCGGACGACTTCCATGAACGCCCTGCCGACGGATGTCTGCCCGGCTTCTTCGGCAGACTGGACGGTCGAACTGATTCCCGAGGCCTCGAACTGCTCGGCCGCGACGCCGGTGAGTGCTTCGCGGGCTTCATCATCGAGATCACCCGGGCGGACGGTGCTGACCAGCGTAGCCCCGATCGTGACCGCGATGAGCATGGTGACGACGTAGTAGAGTACGGTTGAGCCGCCGACGACGCCGAGCTTGGACGGGTCGCCGATCGAAGTGACACCAACGATGACGCTGACGAAGACGATGGGGACGATCATGAGCTTGAGTGGGCGGATGAGCACAAGATCGCCGAGCACCTTGCTCCAGTGGTCGCTCCACTTGGCGATGGATGCGGCGGTGGTGAGATCGGGGTCGTAGAGGATCTGCCCGACAATCGCCCCGAGGACGAGCCCGATGATGATCAGCAGCGTCAACAGCGTGTGTTTCGTCATGCCGACAGGGTAACGGGCGCGGCGGCGTTGTGCACGGTCAGGTGATCTGCTGACGGGTCCACATCGCGAGCGTGAGCAGCGCAAAGAGCCGCTGGCCGTGGTCGCAGATGCCATCGAGATGCTCACGCATCAGCCGCCGGATGGTGGCGGTGTCGATCTGCACGCCGGGGATGGCGAGACCGTCGGCGAGGTGATCGGTGAGCAGGGTTCGCATCCCGCCGAAGTCGTCGCGGAACCACTCGCCGATGGGGATCGCGAAGCCCATCTTGGGGCGCTCGACGACATCGCGTGGGAGGTACTTGGCAGCGATGTCGCGCAGCAGGCCTTTGCGCCGGCCGCGCGGAGCGAAAATCCACGTCGGCGTCTGGGCGGCAGCGCGGACGAGGTCGCGATCGAGAAATGGCGCGCGGACTTCCAGTGCGACCGCCATCGATGCGGTATCGACCTTGCAGAGCAGGTCATCGGGCAGATAGTGCAGCAGATCAGCTCGCCGGAGTGACATCATGGGGTCGAAGCCGGGCAGTTGTTCCGGGATCACGCGCGGCTGTTTGCTGAGCAGGCGATTGATCCATCGCTGGGAGAAGATCGACTCCATCGCGAGAATGCCTGCTGCGGGGTAGTCGCGGGCCATCACGCCGAGCCGGCCAAGTTTGTATCGCTTTGATTTGGGGTGCGAGCCGAGCAGCAGGCGTTCGGGCAGCCATCGCAGGATGCGCCGGTGCCGATGCAGATGCCGGGCCGCCATGTAGCGGTCGTAGCCGAAGAAAAGTTCATCGCCGCCATCGCCGGAAAGTGCGACGGTGACGTGCTGGCGCGCAGCCCGGCTCACCCAGTATGCGGGGAGAATGGAACTGTCGCCGAACGGCTGGCCGAGCGTGTTGATGAGATGTTCAAGATCGCGTGCGGGGTTGATGGCGACGCTCAGTGTTGTGTGATTCGTGCCGAGATGATCGGCGACATCCTCGGCGAACTGCGATTCGTCGTAGCGCTCATCGGGCATGCGAACGGTGAATGTGTGCAGGGCGGGCTTGCATCGCTTTGCGTAGTGAGCAATGAGTGATGAATCGACGCCGCCGCTGAGAAAACAGCCGAGCGGAACATCCGCTTCGAGTCGGCGGTGCACGGCCTGTTCGATGAGGCGCTCGAACTCGGCCTGGGTGGTTTCCGTGCGTGGGCGCTGCGGGAGGATGTCGCCGGTGTCGGTGCGGATTGTCGGCGAGTGATTCGTGATGCCGTGCGGCTCGAATCCGGCGTACACGGTGGCGCCCTGCCAGTTGTAGCCGAGTTGGAGGTAGCTGCTGACCCAGGCGCTGCCAGGGCTGTGTTCCGGCTCGCCGCAGATTGCCAGCGCATCAGAGCAGAAGGCGACCCCGCCATCGAAGAACCGCCGAAACAGTGGTTTCTCACCGAACCAGTCGCGTGCCAGCACGAGGGCGGCATTCGCGCGGTCCCAGATCGCCAGGGAATACATGCCTTCGAGATGATCAGTGAAAGCTGGCCCCCAGTGGCGATAGGCGTGCATGACCGCTTCGGTATCGCTGTGATCGGTCGTGAAGCGTATGTCCGATGCCTCAAGTTGGGTGCGAAGGTCGCGGTGGTTGTAGATGCAGCCATTGAAGACGATCGCCATGAGATCGGGAGCATCAATGCAGGTGGCGTCGATCTCGGTGGAGGCCTCAAGCAGCCCCTGTCCGCTTGTCCAGACCATCGGCTGGTGGCCATTGGCTGGGTCGATGACGGCAAGGCGGCGATGGACAAACGCGATCTCGGTGGTGCGGCCATCGCGATCGATGCGGTCACGGAAGCGGCCGGCACCATCAGGCCCGCGATGGGCGATGCGGCGGTCCATGGTGTCGAGCATGGTCCGATCGATGGGCTCGCCGTCAGTTCGCAGGATTCCGCCGATGCCGCACATGGCCCTCAGGGTAGCCGGTTCCTTGTCGCCGAATTGCTCCGCGGCGAGTCGCGGGATAGTCTCGGGCAGTCGGAGCCGATTGGCCGACGAATAAGTGATCCCTCGTGAACCGGTCCACCAATCAACCCAATGCGAAGCGATGACCGAATGCCTGCACCCGGCCAGCAAACACCTGACGCAAGAGACGAGTCCAAGGGCTTCCTGAGCGATCTGCTGCAGACGCGATACCGTGAAGTCACGCTGTCTGCGGTCGTCTTTGCGATCCTCATCGGGATCGTGATGAATGCCGCGATCACCTACGCGGGGCTGAAGATCGGCTTCACGATCGGCGGGTCTGCGATCGCGGCGGTGCTCGGTTTTGGCGTGCTGCGTGGCATTCTGCGTCGCGGCTCCATCCTCGAGACCAACATCGCGCAGACGATTGCCTCAGCCGTGAACACGTCAAACAGCGGCGTGATCTTCACCGTCCCGGTGCTGCTGCTCATCGGCTACCAACTCACGATCGGCGGCACCGACTTCTGGTTGATCACGCTGGCATGCGTTGCCGGCGCGATTCTCGGCTCTGCATTCATCATCCCACTACGCAAGCAGATGCTGGACATCGAACGCCTGCGATTTCCGACACCAACTGCGGTGGCCTCGATTCTGAAATCCCCCGGCGCAGGCCCAGCGAAGGCAGTCGTGTTGCTCGTGGGAATCGTCATTGGTGCGATCGTATATCTGCCAGCAGGCCTGCCGACCATTGCCGTGCTGGCTGACGCTGACGAGCTTGACGAACTGTTCGAGGAAGGTCGCATCACACACGAACAGCGACTCATCACGCGCGATCTTGCTCAATGGATCAACGAGCAGACGCCTCCCGGGACACTCGTCAACCGTGGGAAGGCTCTCAGCGATCTGGCAGCGTTGGAGGCGACAGTTGCCGACGGTGGCACGCTGACACCACAGGAACAAGCAGCTAAAGCGCGGCTGGAAGATCGCATCGGAGATCTCAAAGTCGGCGCATTGCATTCAGATGAAACGGCCATCGGCGTCTACAAGGCGCGTCGAGGTGACATCTCATGGGATTCGTTGCAAGATGCAAAGTACGGATGGGCTGAGCGGCCTCTCTTGGGCTATTCCGATCTGAACTGGCGATTGCCACGCGATCCCGAGACCGCTGAGCGTGATGACGACGGCGATGGCGAAATGGAAACTTTGGCCGTTCAGGCTGAGCTTGACGGCGACAGCGAGCCGGACACGCTCCTCACGCGTGAAGTTGATCGCGATCAGGACGGTCGCGCGGATCTGCTGATGACTGACACGACGGTCGACGCAGGACGCCTGCTTGGGATGCCGGCTCAGTATCAATTTCTCATTGCGATCGCTCCATTCGCGCTCGGTGCTGGCTATCTCACCGGCCGGGCCGGGTTGTTCGTGCTCGCAGGCGGCATCCTCGCGTTCTTTGTGCTCAACCCGTTGGCATTCTCGATGGGCTGGATGCCGGCATCAGTCACGGCTTCTGCAGCGCCGGGATACGGATTCCAGGCGTTCAATCGTCCGCTCGGGATCGGCCTGCTGCTTGGTGGCGCAATGATGGGAATCCTTGCGTCGATCCCTGCAGTGCGCGCAGCGCTCGTCTCGATTGCTTCTGCGAGCAAGATCAAGGGCGGCAGTGAAGAACTCGGCATCAAGACGCTGGCAGTCGCAGTCGTCGCAGCGGTGCTGTTCCTGTTCCTTGCCGCAGATTTTATGGGCAACAAGCCAATCAACTTGAAGTGCCCTGTGACGACCGCAGAGATCAGTTCCAATGTCGACGCTGCCTCCTACAACGGGTATGCCATCGGTTTTGCAACAGCGGAGGCTGCTGAGACCTGGGAGAACGACTGGACGATTGATCAGCGTGACGCGTACATGACCACGCTCAACGCGAAGAAGGGCTGGCTCAGCGGATTGAATCCGCACTTGCGGGCACTGATCATCGCGCTCATCGGCGGTGCATGGATATGGTTCGCAGGCATCATCATCGCTCAATGTGCCGGGATGACGGACTGGTCGCCGATCTCTGGCCTGGCGCTGTTGACAGTTGTGCTCGTGTTATTGTTGGCTGGAAGCGGCGCGGTGATGGCGGCCGTACTCATCGGCGCAGCGCTGTGTGTGGCAACCACGCTCGCTGCTGACATGATGGGAGACTTAAAAACAGGCTACCTTGTTGGCGCGCAGCCAAAGCGCCAGCAGGTTGTTGAGTTGGTTGTCGTTGGGATTGGGCCGATTGTTGCGATGTTGACGATCGTTCTGATCGCGGCGTCCAACGTACAGTCCGGTGAGCCGCCAATGGGTGGAACGTCAACACCCGCTCCGCAGGCGCAGGCGTTACAGGCGGTCATTGTCGGGATGCAGGGTGGTGAGATGCCATTCGCGCTGTACGGCTTCGGCGCTGCGATCGGTCTGCTGCTTGGTCTTGGCTCGTTCGCGGGGCTGGGTGTGCTTGTCGGGCTGTCGATGTACCTGCCGTTCCAGTACATCACCACATATGGCATTGGCTGCGTGATTCAGATCATCGTTGCGAAGATCTTCGGCAAGTCGAAGGCGGAGGCATGGGGTGTGCCATTCTGTGCCGGGCTGATCGTGGGCGAGGCACTGCTGGCGCTTGTTATCAACATCTACGTTCTCGTACCGAAGGGGTAACGCATGAAACTCATTGCATCGCTCATCGTTGCTGCTTCACTGGTCGTCGGCCTCGTAGCCGCGTCAACGTCCTATGTAGTCTCGCTTGATCTGCCATCGGAGCAGTTGCTTGGCCAGACGTTGAACGCCCCGTTCGGCGTAATTGAGAAAAACGATCGCGCAAGTCAACTCATTGGACGTGTCGGCATGCGCATGCGCCGGCTCGATGATTTTCACCGCGACTATGAACTGGCTGTCGAACAGGCGAAGGCAGAAGGTTTTGAGCGGGATGAACTCACGAGTATCGACCCGCCGGAAGATTCCTACCGTGCATCGCTGGAAGCGCAAGGCCTTCACCTTGATCTTGCGATCTATGACGCATTGATCGCAGCGAATTTCCGTCCGGGAAGTCTGCGCAACGAACAGCGCACGAATCTGATCGAATCATCGCCGGGCCAACCTGTTGCGATCTGGAAGAAAGGCACCGTTGTCGATATCGACACGCTTGATGCGATGCAGGCGTATACCGATGCGACAGAATACTCTCCGTGGCATCGCGATGTGATCACGATCAAGGAGTTTTCTTTCGCTCGCTGGCAACATGGATTGTGGTTTGCGCTCGCGGTGGTCGGACTTGTTGCTGGTGCAGTCGGATTGCGAAGAGCGGGCAAGGTGGCCGTTACGCCAACGCCAGGCAAGACGGGTGATGCGGCGACAAACCCGCGCGCATCGCTGGAGGCCGCATGCAGAACACTCGAATCACTCAGTGAACGCATCCGGC
The DNA here is from genome assembly GCA_964631295.1 of uncultured Isosphaeraceae bacterium. Taxonomy (GTDB): domain Bacteria; phylum Planctomycetota; class Phycisphaerae; order Phycisphaerales; family SM1A02; genus CAZVXI01. The sequence goes on along the minus strand of CAZVXI010000041.1, from coordinate 8,795 downwards.
ACATGCCGGATCATCATGCCCGATCGCGAGAGATCATTGCAGTGCTCGACACGATTCAGGCAGACAACCTCCAGCCGTTTGTTGCTGCACGCCCGCAGTTGCTGGGTGCGATTGGGATGGGCGGCTATGCAAAGTTGATGGATGCGTTCGCGTCGGCTGAGCGGCAACTGAACCGCGCGTGGTCTGCTGCCGCAGATCACGTTCTGGATGAAGCTGAAACGTGTCTTGCGGAAGGACTCGCGCGATTGCATGTCGCGTTGGAACTGGTTCCGGAATGACTGACGTCAGGCGCCAGCGGACGCAACTTCCGGCTCCATCTGCCGCACATGCAACTCATCGAGCTGCGCATCATCGACGTCGCCTGGCGCTTCTGTCATGAGATCCTGACCGGTCTGCGTTTTCGGGAACGCAATCACATCACGGATGTTCTCTGTTCCAGCGAGCAGCATGACGAGTCGGTCGAGGCCGAAGGCGATGCCGCCCATTGGCGGAGCGCCGTATCGAAGCGCTTTGAGCAGGAACCCGAACTTCTGTTCCGCCTCATCGTGATTCATGCCAAGCAGGTCGAAGACCTTCTGCTGCACCTGCCGATCATGAATACGAATCGACCCGCCGCCGATCTCTGATCCGTTACAGACCAGGTCGTAGCCATCGCTGATGCATGCGCCGGGGTCGGTTTCGAGCAACTCGAACTGGTCGGCGCGCGGCGAGGTGAACGGATGATGTTCCGCTGCCCATCGCTTGCCATCTTCATCCCAGTGGAACATGGGAAAATCGACCACCCACGCAAACTTCCACGCTTCTCGATCAATGAGATTCAGATCGCGCGCCACCTTGTTTCGCAACTCGCCAAGCGCGCGTGTCGCGATGTCGAAGGTGTCCGCGCCAAAGAACGCAATATCGCCAGGCTTCATGCCGAGCCGTTCTCGCAGTTCGTCTGCGACAGGATCAACGAACTTGGCAATCCCGGTCTCGAAGCCGTTGTCGGTGAGTTTGACTGTCGGCGTGCCGCCGGCACCGAATATCTTGACGAACTCGCTGTAGCCATCGGTCATCTTGCGGGTCAGCGTGTCAGCACCGCCTGGCACGACGAACGCCTTGACAATGCCGCGATCCTTCGCAAGTGCGTCGCTGAACACACGAAAATCCATGTGGCTGGCAATGTCCGAAATATCCTTGAGCTCGAGGCCGAAGCGAAGGTCAGGCCGATCAATCCCGTAGGTGTCCATCGCGTGCTGCCACGACATGACGGGAATCTCGCCGATATCGACACCGAGAGCCTCCTGCCAGAGTGTTTGCACAAAGCCGGACATGATGCCAAGCACATCATCACGATCGACAAAGCTCATTTCAAGGTCGATCTGACTGAACTCTGCCTGGCGGTCTGCACGCGGATCTTCATCACGGAAGCATCGCACGATCTGGAGATAGCGATCGCAGCCGGCAACCATAAGTATCTGCTTGAAGATCTGCGGGCTCTGCGGAAGGGCATACCACTTCCCGGGATACATCCGCGAAGGAACGATGAAATCGCGCGCGCCTTCCGGTGTCGTCTTGATGAGGCATGGCGTTTCGACTTCGATGAAATCGTTGTCTGCAAAATAGTCCCGCGCAATCTTTGTCACGCGGTGACGCAGCGCAAGAATCTGCTGCATCCGCGGACGACGCAGGTCGATGTAGCGATGCGCCAGCCGCTTCTCTTCAGCGATCCTGTCGGCCTCATGTTCATCAGGCAGGATCGGGGGCGTGTCGGTCTTGTTGAGAACGTCCAGTTGCTGGCCGACGACTTCAACTTCGCCGGTGGCGAGTTTCGGGTTTGGGCCGCCATCACGTTTGCGTACGACACCACGCACCGCGATGACATCTTCACGCCGGAGTTCGCGTGAAGCTGAGACCGTATGCTCGTCCGAATCCTCAAGGTCGAAGACAACCTGCGTCAACCCATCGCGGTCGCGCAGGTCGATGAACAGCAAGCCCTTGCCCTGGTCGCGGTAGGTATTGACCCATCCGGCCAGAACGACGTCCTGCCCCACGTGCTCGGGGCGAAGTTGTCCGCACATGTGCGTGCGCTTGAGCATGGCTGTTGCGTCCTTGGATTTGTTGGCTTCTGCTGCCGGTGGGCTGTCAAAACGGCGATTATCCTATCGGACCAGCGATCTCGATCCACCAGCCGATTCAGTTGTCGCCGTGTTTGAGGTCGGCATTCCGGGCAGCCAACTCGCGAATATCAGCGAGGCCGCGACGAATCACGCCATATGCGGGCTTGCCACGAACCCCGTAGCCAGTGTCGTTGGACTGACCCGCATGATACGGATCCCAGTGATAGCAGTAGAAACCGGCGATCTGGTTCGACGGGTCCGCAAGGGCCTTCGACCACGCGCGGAAGAACGCATCCCAGCAACGGGCCTGCATACCGTGGTCGGCCTTCATGCCGGGCTCGGGCACATAGTTCCATGGATGGGCGTTGGCCCACGAAAGCGATGGATAACCAACTTCCGAGAGCATCAGCGGCTTGCCCCACCGGCCGGCGAATGCGATGAGTCTGTCGCGTTCAACAGTCCACGCCTCGATGATCTGCTCGACCGGCGCCCCCGGGTTGTCCCTCACTAACTCGAAATATGCCGACACGCTGATGACATCCACCACGGACCAGAACTTGATCTTGCTATACCGATCCCAGTTCGCGGAGTAGGTGAGCGTGCCGTCAAAGGTCTCGCGAACACGTTCGCTGATCTCAAGCCAGCGCTCAGTTTGTCCCTCGGTTGTGTTGAGTTCACTGCCAATGCTGAGCGTATCGACTCCAGCCTCGGCGGCCAGTGTGGCGAACCAGTCAATGAAGGTCTTGTATGACTCCCACCAGGCATCCCAGTCGTCGGGCTCGAGTGTGCCTCGCCAGTCCTTCTCGCCGGGGTTCTCGATCAGGACGATCGGCAACAGCGACGTGTGCAGGCCACGGTCTTTGGCTTGCTTGAGGATTGCAAGCAACTGTTTGCGCGTCGGGCACTTGCTGCGAACATGGCGAATGTCAGTCGAGTTCACGCGCTCGACGAACCATGGCGTCACGACGTTCAGTGAGTTGGAACCGATGTCCACGATCGAATCAACGGACCGCAGGTAGAGCGGCATATCGCTGACATGATGCACATTGAGCGTAAAACCCGTGATCGGCATCGATCGATTGTCAGCCGGGTGCAGCCCCGGCGACCCTGGCGCGAGCCCGACGCACATCACGGTAAGCACGAAGACCGCCGTAAGCATGAGGCCGGCGCTGAGCCAGTGCGGGCTGATCGACGGTTGCTCGGGCGGTTGTTCTGTCGTTGGGGCGAACATCTGTCTATCCTGAACGGTTCATACTCCAGTGATTATTCAACCGGATTGGACCGGAGTCTCGATTGAGCGACATGAGCAAGGGAAATCCGGCGATTCTCTTCACGGCATTCGAGCCGAGCGGCGATGCCCACGCAGCACCAGTCATCGCCGAACTGCGTCGACAGGCACCGAATATCACCATCTATGCGTGGGGCGGCCCCCAGATGGAGCAAGCCGGTGCCACGATCATCGAGCAGACCACTGGAAATGCTGCGATGGGCCTTGGAGCCCTCAAGAAGGTGGGCGCGGTTCGGAGGGAACTTGCGAAGATAAAGCGTTGGTCGAGGCAATATCGGGTGCTCGCTCATGTTGCCGTCGACTCCCCCGCTGCCAACTTCCCTGCGTGCAAGATCACCAAGAAGACCGGTGCTCGGATCATCAATCTCGTTGCACCGCAGGTGTGGGCGTGGGCACCGTGGCGGATTGGCAAAGTGCGCAAGCTGAGTGACCTTGTGCTGTGCCTGCTGCCGTTTGAAGAACAGTATTTCAACGATCGAGGTGTGACAGCCCGGTTCATCGGCCATCCGCGCATCAATCGTGAACTCGATGAAGACATGGTTCGTGAGATGATGCATGGGCTGCCCTCCGGTGCACCGCGGATAGGCATCTTCCCGGGGTCGCGCCCGCAGGAAGTAAAGGCCAACATCGGGCTGCTCACCAGGACCTACGCGGAACTGCAGGGACGGCATCACACGCTTGCTGGCGTGATTGTGGCGACAGATGGAAACATCGCGAAGATCATTCGGCGTCGAATCAAGGTCTTCCCCACGGGCCTGCACATGGTCACCGGCCAATCCGACTCGGTCATCGCCTGGGCAGACCTCTGCCTCGCCGTTTCCGGCACGATTACGTTTGATATTGCCAAGCAGCGCAAGGCGATGATCGGCGTGTACAAGACCGGGTTTCTCTCGTGGCTGCTCTCGCTGGTGCTGCTGCGCACGAGCTTCCGGCTGCTGCCGAACATCGTGGCCGAACGAGAGATCGTGCCTGAGTTCGTCCCCCACCCCTGGGGGCCAAGCGCCATCGTGTCGCAGGCGACAAAGCTGCTGACGGACTCGAAGAAGCAGGCGATCCAGACCGAGGAACTGGCCCGAGTCCTTCATCGATTTGCAAACAAGCACCCGGCTGAGGAAGCGGCCAAGCTGATCATCCGAATGGTTAAGTACGGCACGATCGACAAGCCAAAGAGCGCCCCCAGCCGTCCCAAGACGACCGATGTGCTCGAACAGGTCGAGCAGCAGGCTGCATCCGGCAGCGCTCCCGAGCCGAAGCCAACTGCGGATCAGACACGCTGAGGCCGGTCAGTCGTTGCCAAAATGTCCGGATATCCGGGGATGGTGTAAGTCACCGGATCGTACAACCGGCAGATCGCCGATGAATCGGCGGGCATCTGTCTTCAGGAGACCCCCTTATGGGTATGCAAATCGCACCCACTTCACGCTTCCTCGCAGCCCTCGGGCTGGGATTGCTCACCACGGTTGGCCTCGCGCCCCAGACAGTCATCGCCCAAGGCGGGCAACAACAAGGCGACGGAGCCGGCCGCGGCGGTCAACAACGTCAAGGCGGGTTCGGTCAGCGACGCGGTGGATTTGGTGGTTTCGGCGGCGTGAACTCCGGGCCCTACTACGTCGAGCGTGATCTGCCGTTTTTCGTTGACAAACTACAACTCGATAGCCCTCAGCGTATGGTGCTGGAGATCGCGCTTGAGGATTACCTCGCCGCTCACCAGCAACTCTCGGATTCCATGACTGATCAGATGCAGGCCATGCGGCCCGAGCGAACAGAGGAACAGCAGGAGCAGATGCGAGTTGCCCGAGAGGATATGCGGGACGTTGGTCGCGAGATGCGCGAACTGCAGCAGAGCATCCGGGAACTGCAACAGCAGGCTGAGAACGGCGGTGATCGGGCACGCATCGAGACGATGATGACACGCCTGCAGGCACGCATGGATGGTCTGCAACAAGAGATGACGGCGATTCGCGATACCGCCTTTGGCGCGAATGACTGGCAATCGCGAGTGGACAACTTCATGGCGGTTTATGAAGAGACCACCGCGGAGCGCAAGGCACTCGAAGCCCGGTTCAAAGGAGATGTACAAGCACTGCTCAATGACGATCAGTGGGCGCATTGGCCAGCGTTCGAGCAGTTCATGCGTCGACAGAAGACGATGCGTATGGGCCGCTTGTCCGGCGAAAGTGTCGACCTGTTCAACATCGTGCGCGACATGCGCATCGACACCATCGAATCAGAGCGCGATGTGCAGCCACTTCTTGAGGAATACGCTCGCCAACTGGATGCAGCTCTGGTTGCTCGCAATGAGCATCTGGACCGCTCAACTGCTCAGACCCGCGCAATCTTCCAGAATCAGGACATCGATACTGCGATGAAGAACGCCCGGGAGGAGTCATCGCTTCGCATGCGTGTACGCGACATCAACCGCAGCTTTGCCGACCTGATCGGCGCTTCCATGAATGATCGCGAGCTTGGCACAGAGTTCCAGCAGGCATTCAACGAGCAGGCGTTCGGCAGAATCTGGCGATCCACGCTCACCCAGCGCGCAATCGAACAGGCACTGGAATTTGAAGGACTCCAGACTGAAGTCATTGAGGCCATTGAGTCGCTGCAACAGACATACATGCTCGAACTCGATACGCATAACCGGGGCATCCAGCGGTTGACCGTCAGTGAACAACCCGATGACATCGTCGAACGAATCGAGCGTCTTGCTGCTCGCTTCAGTGATGATGGCGGCCGCGGTGGTCCGCGATTCGGCAGATTCGGTGGCGGCGATGAAGAAGACCCGATTCGCCAGGCGTATTCAGCCCGCGATGAGATGGACGCCATGTATCGAATGATGCTCGAAGAGCTGCTCACCCCGGAGCAGGCCGCGTCGCTTCCGCAGCCGCGCCAGCGTGGGCGCGGACAGGGTGGCCAGCGTGGCGGCGGCGAACAGAGGCAGCAGATCATGCAGCAGTTCGATAAGGACGGCGATGGCGAACTCAGCGAAGAAGAGCGAGCAGCCATCCGCGAATACTTTGAGCAGATGCGCCAGCAAGGCGGCGGCCGCGGCGGTCGTGATGCCGGAGACATCGCCTGACTTGGCAGCCGTCAAAGGCTTCTTCTGAATGACATAGCCCCGGGCAGTTCATGCTCGGGGCTGTTTGCTTGAGCCAATAAGCGGACAGGGTGGGATTCGAACCCACGATAGCCCGAAGGCTATACCGGTTTTCGAGACCGGCGCGTTCAACCGCTCCGCCACCTGTCCGAGCGAGAGATCATCTTTCAGCAAAACCGTCGGCCAGTCAACGTCGGCGCTGCAATCGAATGCGAAGGTCCGCATCATACGCAACGCAAATTGGGGCTGATGGAGGCAAGCGGCCGATGCGCACAAACGGCCGTGTGGACAAACTTCCGCCGGATCGACTGTGAAACCGCCTGTCGCCCGCGACAAACGACGCTATCCACAGCCGATTCGCCGGAAGTCGCGGACTTAGCGCGGTGCGTCGTATACTCAGACGCGGTCAGGGTATGCGTGCCAAGCGGCCGCCCGTTGCTCGGAGAGTGACGGTTCCCCTCTTGGGTGGCGATTTGACTGAAAGGACTCAGCATGACCACCAACTGTGAACTGCCAGGCGATGTTGTTCAATTCATCCGGAAGAACCCGATTCACACGGTTCTCTTCGACTTCGGCCACGCTGCGGTGCAGTACAACATGCACTGCACAAACGAGTTCAAGAAGCTTGTCGCGTATGTGATGGAACTTGCCGATGGTCGTGACCGGCGAGAGCCATGGGTCAATCGAGCCAACGTCGCCCGTCCTGTGCCAAAGCTTCGCGTGGCGATCGACGACTGCTTCGCACAGTATGGCGACTTGCAGTGGTTCAAGCTCAACAAGACCACCAACCAGTCTGGTCTGCCGCTCACAGGGCTCTTCCCGCGCATGGCAGCGAGTCTCGCGAGAGTCGACGCGGGCGACTTCGGGCGCATCGTGCAGGCACTCGTCTCATCCAACCCCGACACTGCCCTGCTCCGACTGTTCCAGGAGAACTCTGGCACCGTCAAGGCGGTTGGCGTGGAGTTGTTCTCGCGGCTTGCATTTGCATTCCGACGCGATCTCTACTTTGTCATTCCGCGCGAATGGGGCGAATCGTCCGGCGCACTCAAGTTCATTGACCGCGATCTCCGTCGCTACTGTGCGATGTGTCGCACCATTCGCAGCGTGTGCGATCAACTCGGCTTGAACTCCGAGATCCGTGGCAGCATCTTCATGGAACTGCTCGATAAAGACCCGCCGCCGCAGGAACTGCAGATCGCCCTTGGCAAAGCCATCGGCCCCACACTCGCGCGGTTCGCAGTCCTCGAACCAACGGATGCATTCGATGCAACCGCGTCCGGCGACGATCAGATCGCAAGCCCCGTCGAGTTTGCCGCCAAAACCATTCGCGCCCGTCGCGGCGATCGCAAACTGCGCAACGAACTGCTCAAGGCGTATGGCGACAAATGCGCCGTCTCCGGCAAGTGCCCGCGCGATCTTCTTGAAGTCGCATACATCGTGCCCTTCCCATCCGGCCATCTGCACTCCGTCCAGAACGCGCTGCTGCTTCGCAGCGATCTGCACACACTGTGGGACCTGAACATGATCGGCGTCGAACCCGAAACGATGAAGATCCACATCGCACCGCAACTTAAGGAAACCACCTACGAACAGCTCGCCGGCCGCACGCTTGTCAGCCGTCGCGATGGCCTCACTGCAAGCCAGCGTGCCCTCGCCGAGCGATGGGAAGTCTTCCAGAACGGCCGCAAGCACCGCGAGAAGATCGCAGCAGGCAAAGGTGTGAAGTCGAGCAACAGCAAGACCTCACAACAGAAACGCAACGACGCCGCCACGATCGAGATCGAAAGCAAGACCGGCGCGGTCGCGGCCCGATCGTAGAGGATCGGGTCGGGGGCATCTTCCCCTCACGCCGCATCCAGCATCTTCACCTGTTTGACCTCTGCGTCCTCTGTGCCCTCAGCGGTGAACATCTTCGGATTCATCTGTGATGGTACAGCTGCCAGTTGCCTGCTCACATCGTACTTGCCGTGCGCGCCTTCTTCGGGCAGCAGCCGCCCGGCCTGCACCTCTTCGAGGTACCGCGCGCACAGTTCTCTCGCCGCTGCGATGTACTTCGGGTGATACTTCCGTTTCACACGCGGCTTGGCAGCACGCTTCTTCGGCTTGTCAGCCACCTCGGGCTCGGCGTTGGGATCAACAAACCACAGCCCGCGTCGCGCCGGGGCCGGAGCCGGAGCCGCCTGCTTCGCCTTGCGCTTCTTTGGTTTCGCATCCGCCGCATCATCGCCCGGCAGCGCTTTCACTTCTTCCTCGACAAACCGATCCACACCGGGAATCTCCGGCAGCAGGATCGGCTTGGCATCACTCCAAT
>CAZVXI010000040.1:0-21299 GCA_964631295.1 uncultured Isosphaeraceae bacterium | reverse complement strand
CCGCGCCGTCGAGCAGCCGGGCGAGTTCAGCCCGGTCGGCTGGATCGGTGATGAACATCACAAGTGCATCAGCCATCCATAAACTGTGGTCGACGTGTTCGAACACGGCTCGAAGCAGGCTGATGTCTGGTTCAAGAATGATGATGATGCCTGTGCGGCCAATGCGTTGCGCGAGTTGCTGGGCGTGGTACCCCACACCGAAGCCATTGACTACAAATGTTGCATGATCGAGGATGTTGATGCGTTCAACCAGCCGATCTGCCTCATCGATCGGCCGATGGCGCGAACACATGGGAACGCCATTGTTGGTTGCGGAAGGAACATCCTGCATGCTTGATGCGAATGCAATGCTGCGAGAAGGTCGTGCCCGACGAATGCGATCGGCGAAGCCTCGATTGCGATCGCCAAGTGCCGCGAGGTTGGCTTCCAGCCGCGCGTGCCGCGCTTGGTCGTCTGAGACGAATGGCTTGGCAGTCGGATTGGCGGTAGCGTGACTCATCGCAACAATGCAGCCCCGACCCGCACCGGGCGGAGCTGCCGTTCGTGTTATCGGAATCCGGACAGGAGTCGCTGTAACAATGCCTGAAGCGCCAAGCGTCAGCATCCTCACTCGCTATCTCTTCGAGAATCCATGGCCATTGGCGGTTCTGATCATCGGGATTGCGGCTGTCCTTGGGTGGCAGGGGGCGCGGGAGGGGCTGTGGAAACGGGTGCAGGTGGCGGGGCTTCTGGTGGTCGCTGCTGTTGCCGTCGTGGCGACTGGCTCAATGGTCATCACGGCTGGCGAGCACGGCGAAAAGGTCACACGGGCATTCGTCGAAGCAGCTGTGACGAACGATCTGACAGGGGCAGACCGGCTGCTCACGCGCGATGCAACGCTCGCGGTGGGATCGACCAAGAATCCTGGGCTCGAGCTGTCTGCGATTCAGTCGCATCTCGCCCGGATGCGGAACTACCAGATCACAGGGAATCGCATCACATCGTTGCGCGGCTACAGCATGGACAGAGGCCGCGCGCAAGTGCACCTTGCCTGTGCCACAGAGAGCGGTGGAGCGTATGCAGGGTTCGTACCGTCGCAATGGGTACTGCACGTCCGTCGCGAGCCGGATGGCTCATGGGCAATCGAGCGAGTTACATGCATTTCGATTGCGGGTCGAACACCATCACTGAATATCTGGTAGCGCGTAAGCGGCCCGGCTAACGATTGTCGATCTGCTCGATTGCGAATCGGTGTACCGGAGGAATCTCCAACAGTGTGTTGAGCCGCGCTGGCCCGTCGCGCTCTGCCACACCCACTCGAATCACTTGGCCGGCCAGTTGGGTAATCCCGTTCTCGATCGTGAAGTGCCGCAGTGTGCTGGTATCCGGTTCAAGTGTTCCAATAGCGGTTCGTTGCTGGCTGATCCCCTGCCCGAGTGCAAATGCATCGAGTGCAATCGGTTCATCACGATCATTGCGAACATGCAAGCTCACGATCAGGTCTCGGCGTCCGGTCTCGGCGTCAATTGCGGGCAGCCATTGCGCAGTTATCTCGATGCCTTCAAGGCCGATATTGATCGGAATCTCAGTCTGAATCAAATACTGACGATCGGCATTGATCGACACTTCTGCGCGTATGCGCGACGGACCGGCGATCGCGGCGCGGCTGAGCATGCACTCGATCAACTGATGCTCTGACTGCCCCGGTGCAACGACAAATGAGATCACCCGAGGCTGTATCTGCAACAGTTCGGTGTCATACAAACGGATCTCGCCCGTGATTGCGATCGGCCAAGGGTTGTGGATAATCAGGTCTCGTTCCTGCACACGAATCGCAGAGTCGATGTTCGGATCGTCGAGTTGCAGGCGCGTGCGGAACAGTGCAAGGTCGGCATCAATGCCTTCAAGAAAAACCGGCGTCGACTCGATGCGAAAGCGGTGGAGACCCTGCGAAACTGGCAGTGGCATCGAATTGCCAAAAGCATCCGTTTCGATCACGGTATCCGTACCGAGATTCATTGAGTATTCGACGGGTTGCTGCGTGAGCAATGAAGTCTTCCATGCGACTATTGCGGATGACCGGCTGCCCTCACCACGCAGGATCCAGGCATTCACATGTTCGCCCAGATCGAGTTCACCGGCGAATCGTCGGCCGCGCAGTTGGTGAATGAGTGTGTGAAGGCCAGAGAATGCGATTGTGGGAATCAGTTCACCGCGTTGCTGAGGCGATCGGTGCCAGGGTGCAGGATGAATGATCGTGTCTGGTTCACTCCGCCAGACATGCAGGCCGCGCGTCATTGTTTCCGCGAGTGTTTGCTGCGGTGTATATGAAACGGGAGGGGCTCCAATTCGCACGAGTGACTTCGCCAACCCCGCTGGAGCAACAGCGTCGTGAATGTCCCGAGACCGCACGACATTTGGCAAGTTCAACCAGATTGCCTTGACGTCGTGAACAGCGCCGTGGCCATTTGAGACGACCGCAATGTCCGGATGAGGAACGTAGTTTGCGAGGTTCTGTTCGATGTCGCGCAGTGTCGCTGTGAGTTCGCGATCGCCGAGTGCTTCTGTCCCGCCGACAAGCCACCGGGGAACTTCCAGACCATAGCGAATCAGTACGGATTCGAGATACGGCTTCCACGGCATGCTCGAATCCGCGAGAACGCGCGCGGTGTCGTGCTGCTCAAGCCCGAGCGAATCGGCAAGTTCCAGTGGCATCTCGCGCAATGCGAACAACACCGCTCGACGATCGTCCAGCAGCGTCTTTGTTGTCGCGATGATCTGAGAATGATCATGGTCTGCCGAGGCAAGCGTTGTGTTCGGTCGCCACGGCGCAATGATCACTCCGGAAACGCCCATCCGTTCGACAAGTACAGGCACCTCGATAAGGTCGAGCGGAGCAACGGTCGTCACATCAACAGCGAACAGTGGGCGCTGATCCGGCTCGATTCGATGCTCATGTGGCACGACGACGAAGTCGAGCCAGCGACGACCGACCAGTGTGTCCTCGCCATGCACATCGAAGACGGCGCGGTACCACCCGTTGCGCGTGACTGGAAGTGCGATCACCTGCGGCGTTTGCTCGACGGGCGGATCAAACACGGCATGATGGACGACCGCGCCTTCATGGTTGTACACCCACAGCTCCGCGCGGAGCGGTTCACTCGCCATATCGATGACGCGCGCATGCAGTTGGATCGGTTCGTCGGCATAACAGATATTGCCCGGCTGGCCCGTTGTGAGATCGACACGTGGCATATGCCATATGTGGAGCGCATCAAACCATGCCTTGCCGTGGATGTCCTCAATCGCCGGTACCTTCGGATCGTGCGTTCCTTTTGTGCCTGGCTGAAGCAGTTGCAGTTCGAGGACGAGGTCGGCCGCATTGGCGAAGTCACCTTCGACATTGATGGAGACAGTAGTCCATTCACCCTTCGTGCGCAGTGGTCGACTCTCAACCCGGCTCTCAGGGATGAGCTTGCCCCGCTGATCATGAAATTGGCCGACGATGCGGGCGAAAGCCCGCGTCAGGCCGGCAGTCCGGACGCGGACAGAGACGGCGTAATCTGCGTATGGAAGCACGGGTACCACGGTGGTTGGCATTCGTGCTGCCATCGAGCCGCCATTGAGGTCAAATCCAAGCGACCATTTCCCGTTGGCTGCATAATCATCCCGCAGGCCTATGTCACCGAATGGCGGGAACCCGCGATCAGACGCGATCACGCGATGGAAGTTGAAAGGCATTTCGATCGGCCGAAGCTCGGCCTCTTCAAAGTCGAAGTGTCGCACGAGTCTGCGAAGGGACTTCAGCGGCTGGCCATCCTGCACCATCGGGACGGCAAGGTCCTCCCACTTTGCCAGAATCTGGCCGTCAGCGGGTTGATTGGTCGTACTGGATTCAGAACCGACCGCGTCCTGGGCGTTAAGTGCCTTGCCAGGAGACAGCAGCAGTGCCGCCGCGAGGGCAGCCACCATGAAACACCGCCCGGGCCGGCCCGAATAAGATGGTGCAACTGCTCGACGCATGCAATGGTTATCGGCCAGCCGTGGGGACTGCTTCATGTTTGCCGATAATCACTCAATCGCGGGCCGTTTCAGGGCGACGTAAGTGTTATGACCCAACTGATTCGCACAACTGTCATCTGTCTCATGCTCACCGGTGGCGCACTGTTCGGCTACTGGCATCTGTTCTCCAGCGAGAAGGACCGTCAGATCGCTGAACTCGAACGGATGAATGAGGAGATGGAAGCCCGCATTGCCGAGCGTGAACAGATGCTTGATCGCCTTGCACGCACGCATCGGCTGGCCCATGTGATCGTTGGTGAACAGACTCTTGATGAATCTGGTGAAGTGCTCTCAACGCCGATCACGTTCATCGAACTCGATGAAGATGGCTCGGAACTCGCGCGGCAGGAGATGACGTTGCCGGGCGATGTCATCTTCTTCGATGCGTGGACAGTGAAGTTCGACTTTGAAGACGTCGCCCATGGCCATCCGTTGCTCGGCCGGACGCTTGTCCTGCTCAAGCGTGTGTATTCGGATCAGCTCGCGCCGCGTGATGGCATCTCGATCGATACCCCGGGCGCGGTACCGCCGGGATATGCTGCGTCCGACATCGGCCGATTCGAGAAGCAGTTGTGGGATCAGTTCTGGCAGATCGCGTCCAACGCAGCACTTGCGCGAGCGATGGGTGTGCGCGTGGCGCAGGGTGAGGTGGTCTATAAGAAGATGGAGCAGGGGCAGGAATATCGGCTGATCGTCGATGCAAGTGGCGGCATGAACCTCATACCGTTGACGGGAGAACTGCCACCGAACGGGCCGGTGATCGACCCGCGAAGCGGCCGGCTGTCGTTGGCCAACGATGGGCCGGCTGAGTAACCTCTCGGGTGGCTGTTTCGCGCACACTGAAACAGATCCAGGGTCGAGTCGTCACGTGCGAGCGCTGCCCCGAACTTCGCACGTATTGTGAAAAGGTTGCGCGCGAGAAACGCCGTGCCTACGCGAATGAAGACTACTGGGGCAAGCCCGTTCCGGCGTTCGGGGATCACAGGGCGCGCATCCTTCTCGTGGGGCTTGCTCCGGGAGCGCATGGTGCCAACCGGACCGGGCGGATGTTTACAGGCGATCGATCCGGCGACTTTCTGTACGCGGCCCTGAATCGGGCGGGGATGGCAAATCAGCCGGTGGCGACATCGCGCGACGATGGCTTGCGACTTTCAGGCGTTTACATCACAGCATCCCTTCGATGTGCTCCGCCGGGAAACAAGCCTACAGCAGACCAACTGAATGCCTGTCGGACGTATCTCGTAGATGAAATACGGATTCTCCAGCCGAGGGTGATCCTCTGCCTCGGCGGAATCAGTTGGAATACGACGCTGCGAGCCATGGCGGGTCTTGGCTGCGAGATTCCCACCCCCAAACCGAAGTTCGGCCACGGGTGTGAGCTTGTTCTCGAAGAGGCAATGCTGCTCGGCTGTTACCATGTCTCGCAGCAGAACACGTTCACTGGGCGGCTGACGGAGGCGATGGTGGATGCGATCCTGAAGCGCGCTCGGCAGTTCGCTGATGGTCGAGCAGGCTGACGGGCGGTACCGTTCCTGCGGGACTTTACAGACGATGCGACTTTTCATCACCGGAGCAACCGGACAACTCGGCAGACGACTGGTCGTCGACCGGCTGGAGCGAGGTGATTCGCTCGTGCTCGTGTCGCGCGACGCAGGTCGCGCGGAGCGGCTGTTCGCAGCCAATGTCAATCCGAACGTCAAGGTGGTGTCAGGAAACCCCGCGACACCCGGCGACTGGATGCAGGCCGTCGACGGATGTGACGGCGTCATTCACCTTGCTGGCGCGGGCCTGGCAGACCGCCGATGGGATACGTCGTACAAGAAGATCATCGCCGACAGTCGGATTGACAGCACATATCAGGTTGGCCAGGCGATTCGCGATGCAGCAAGTCCGCCAGTGGTGTTCGTATCGGGCTCGGCAGTTGGGTATTACGGAGACCGTGGTGACACGGTTCTTCCAGAGTCGCAGCCGGCTGGCAACGACTTCCTCGCGAATCTGTGTGAACGATGGGAACAACAGGCACGACCACTTGCTGACACCACGCGGGTCGTCCTTTTCCGTACAGGCATCGTTCTGGACATGCGTGGCGGAGCAATGCCGAAGATGGTCGCGCCCTTCCGCTGGTTTGTTGGCGGGCCGATTGGCATTCGAGCGTCATGGAAGCCGTGGATTCACTGGCGCGACTGGGTCGCTCTCATGCATCACGTGCTCACGAACGAGCGGATGGCCGGGCCAGTGAATGCGTGCAGCCCGAATCCTGTGACGAACTGGGGCCTGGCGCGAGTGATCGGGCAGGTGATGGGTCGACCGTGGTTCTTCCCAGCCCCGGGGCTTGCGTTGCGAGTTGTTGTGGGTGAGTTCGGCAGTTTCCTGACCGACAGCCAGCGAGCGACGCCGCGACAGGCTGAGCTGCACGACTTTGGTTTTCTTTACCCGAATATTGATGAGGCTGTCGGCTCGCTGCTCGGCACGCGTGAAGCTCACGCCAACGAGGATGTGCCCCATGTCGCCAGCGACTTCTCAAACGAGGCAGCTCATCGCGTATCGCCCGCCTCCTCAGATCAGCCTGTGGCTTCGCCGCAGGGAACCGGCGCACCGTTTGAGCGCGGGCCATCGCCGATCCCCATCGTGCAGGACGCGGACGTAGAGGTGCCAGCCACAGATGCGCAAGATGCGAATGGCACAGTGGTGCTGCAGACGCAACAGGAAGCATCGCCGATGCCACGGCGCATGCCACAGGCCCCGATCCGGCTGCTTGCGATCGACATCGACGGAACGCTGCTCGGGTCAGACAGCCGGCTGGCACCGGGTGTGATTCAGGCATGCCGCGCCGCCGCAAGAGCAGGGTGTGTTGTCGTCCTGGCGACAGCGCGGCCGCCGCGTGGCACGCGCAAGATCGTGCACGCACTGAATCTGCCGACGCCAACCATCAACTTTCATGGTGCGGCAATCTGGAATCACTCTGACTATCGAGCGCAGTTTCACGAGCCGCTTCAGACTGAGTTGGTCGCGCGCATCGTCGAGCGGGCGCGTGAGACATCGCCGTCTGTTCAAGTTGGAATCGAAGTACTCGATCAGTGGTACACAGACCGCATCGATCCGCGCTTCGAGCGGGAAGTCGGGCCGATTGCCGAGCCGGACGGCATTGGGCCGCTGGACTCGTTCCTTGACCGACCAGTGACGCGACTGAGTTTCTTTGGTCTCGAGGATGAACTTCCGCCAATCGTTCCTGTTCTGCAGGAAGAATACTGGCAGACTCGACAAGTATCGATGTTCATGACATCGCCACGGTGGGTGCAGGTGCTTCATCCGCTGGTCGACAAGGGCATCGCGCTGCAGCGCATTGCGCGCAAGATGAACGTGACGCGTGATGAAGTGATGGCGATTGGTGATCACATCAACGATGCGGGGATGATCGAGTGGGCTGGTTTCGGCGTCGCCGTCAACAACGGGCTTGATTCGATCAAACAACTGGCGGATGCAGTTGTCCCGAGCAACGATGACCTTGGAGTGGCACGGGCCATCCAGCGCTATGTGCTCGCGCACCGGTGATGTCAGAGTTGGCCGCCCTCGCCGCGTCGCCAGATCACGACTTCCGGTTCGAGTTCGATGCCGCAGTGTTCAAAAGTTCGTTTTTGAACGAGTTCAAGCAGTTCTATGACATGTGTTGCTGTCGCACCGGGCTGCGTGACGACAAAGTTCGCATGATGCGTGCTGACTGCTGCGCCACCAACAGTCGTCCCCTTCAATCCAGCTTCATCGATGAGTTTGCCGGCTGAGACACGCTGCTCACTCACCGGATCGATTGGGTTCCGAAACGCGCAGCCAGCTGAGTTGTCTGCAAGAGGTTGTGTACTTTTTTTGTACGCAAAGATTTCCTTGACGCGATCACGGAGTTTGACGGGGTCATCTGGCATGATGTTGAATACGGCTGAGACGATGATGGGATCGGGGATATTCGTGCGTCGATAGTCGAATACCAGCTCGGACTTCGGGTAGGTGACAATCTCGCCGGCGCGCGTGATGCAGGTCACACGGTCGACGGCGTCGCCGATCGATCCGAATGCGCCACCGGCATTCATTCGGATTGCGCCGCCGATGGACGCCGGGATTCCTGCCATCTGCGCCAAGCCGGCGAGGCCTCTGCGCGTCGTGTCCATCAGCGTCCGCGCCATGTCAGCACCGGCCATCGCGCGCATGCGGTCAACATCGCCTTCCGGGTTGTACTTGATCTGCCTGAACGTTTCATGATCGAGTTTGACGACAATACCTCCGACGCCCTGATCGCCTACAAGCAGGTTCGCGCCGCTGCCCATCACGCGCAGGGCGATGTTCGAGCGTCGTGCGCGTTTGACAAGCGTTGCAAGCGCATCAACGCTGCGCGGCGAGACGAGCAGATCTGCTTTGCCGCCGACGCCGAACCAAGTCTTGGCGCCAATCGGAGCATCCGGTGTGACCTGGACTTCAAGGTCGCCAAAGAGTGAACTTGCGCTTGCTACCATCGCGTTCACTCCTTGCCGGCATGAAGGAAACGGTGTGCAACCTGCCAGACCGGGCCAGCCCCCATGATGACGACAAGATCACCCGGCTTTGCCATGACTTCCAGTTGTTCGGTGATCGCATCGAACGGATACAGGTGCATCGCGCTTACCCCTCGCTCACGAAGGCGATCAACAAGATCGCGCGAACTGACCTTCTGCCGTTCAAGCTCAGAGTCCCTGACGAAGTAGATCTGCGGCACGATCACGACGTCCGCACTCTCGAAACTCTGAGCAAACTGCTCCATGAGGAATCGTGTGCGGCTGTGCTGGTGCGGTTGAAATACGCAAATGAGCCGGGCAGGTTGTTCGGCAGCGCGTAACGCTCGCAGCGTCTTTTCGATTTCTGTCGGATGGTGGCCGTAGTCGTCGTAGATCGTGACCGTTCCGCCCGGCACAGACCGTTCGCCGAGCCGCTGCATTCGCCGGTCAATTCCCGCGAAAGACTCGAGCGCTTGTACAATCTCCGTCCACTCGCCACCAAGATGATGCGCGATGATCGCTGCCGCGGCTGCATTGAGCGCATTGTGCTCACCGACGAGGCGATTGGTCCAATGTGCGACCCAGTGCCCCTGTTGCATGATGCCAACACGCTGATTGCCGGGGTCGTACACAACCTGGTAGTCGGCTGACGGGCTGAAGCCGAATGTCTCGATCGCGCAGCTCAGGCTCGTTGTCACCTGCCGACGATGGGCGCCTTCATGGGCGATCAGGAGCCACCCGCCCTCGTCAGATGCGGGGAGTAACCGCGCAAAGCCGGCAAATGCTTCGACAATGGCGTCGAGCGTCTCATAGATGTCGAGATGGTCTTCTTCAATGTTGTTGATCAGTCCACATGTCGGCCGGTGATGATGGAAAGAGCGGTTGAACTCGCAAGCTTCTGCAATAAGCAGGCCGGGCTCGTTGACTCGGGTCCCAGCGGGGATGGCGCGCGACCCAACCCGGCTGCCGCCGCCAATCTGCTCGCAGTTTGCGCCCACGATGAAACTCGGGTCGAGCCCGCACTTTATCAGCACGTGGCAAAGCAGGGCAGATGTTGTGCTCTTGCCGTGCGTACCGGCGATCGACACACCCGTATGATGCTGCTGAAGCATCCCCAGCATCTCAGCGTAGCGGATGACTTCAATGCCTCGATCCATCGCGGCGAGCATTTCCGGATGGTCCGGCGCGATGGCTGCCGATGCCACGACAAGGTCAACATCGGTCGGCAAATCGCCGCGCTGCTGATTGAAGGAAATTTCAATTCCCTGATTGGTAAGCAACGATGTGGCAGCACTGGGGGTCTGGTCAGATCCGGTGCAAGTTGCGCCGTGGCCCGCCACCAGCCGGGCGAGGCCGCTCATGCCGCACCCGCCAATTCCGATGAAGTGCATGTGCCGGCATGAGAACGGCAGCGAGTTGGCTGGACCCTCGATGGGCTCACGGGCAAGGGGACGCGTGTGTGCAATCTTGGTCGGCATCATCATCATTCTATCGGCGCGGCATAGCAAAGCAGATGCAGAACCAGTCGTCGTGCTGCGATCTCACAGACGCAAGGCGAAACCTGCCGATAAATAAGCGCGGGCGTGCATTGGCTGACGCGAACGCGGCAGAACCTTGACGAACCCGGCGCAGTTGTCGAGCGTGGGGGATCGGAGTCACGGATGAACACGATCACTGGACAGACGCGCGTGCTGGTATTGATGGGAGGTCCTGATGCCGAACACGATGTGTCCATATCCTCCGGCGTCGCTGTCGCAGAATCGCTCCGTCAGGATGCGGCATTTGATGTCGATGAACGCGTGATCGTCGAGATCTCACCTGAGCAGATCTTGCGGAGCAGCCCGGATGTCGTCTTCCCAGTGCTGCATGGCCCGTGGGGCGAAGGTGGTCCGCTTCAACAGGTTCTCGAGCAGGTTGAGCGTGAACATGGCATCCCATTCGTTGGCTGTGGCTCGCGATCTGCGGCTCTGGCAATGGACAAATGGCTGACCAAGCAACATCTCGCCGAAGCCGGCGGGATTCGAACGCCTGAGGCACGACTCTTCAATCCACGCACGGAGCAGTGCCCGCTCCGCCCGCCGATCGTCCTCAAGCCGATCGATGATGGATCAAGCGTGGGTGTCTATCTGTGCCACGATGATGAGCAGGTCTCTCGTGCCATGGAACGCGAGCGGCGGGCGATTCGCGGCCCGATCATGGCTGAGCGGCTTGTCGCCGGCCGCGAACTCACGGTCGGCATGCTGGCCGGTGAGCCATTGCCTCTTATCGAGATCGTGCCCGCGGCGGATTTCTACGACTACGACGCGAAGTATGAGCGGGATGACACACGCTACGCCATCGAGCCGGACCTGCCCGATGGCGTGCAAGCCGAGTGCTGCCAGATCGCGAAGATGGCGTTCGATCTGCTCGAATGCCGCGACCTTGCTCGCATTGATCTGATGCTGGATGAGTACGGGCTGTGGCTGCTTGAGGTGAACACGATGCCGGGGTTTACAAGCCACTCGCTCCTGCCGATGGCGGCGGCGGCGATCGGTCTCGATATGGCCGCACTCACACGACGGCTGGTTCGCACGGCACTGCAGCGCGGAGGCATGTGCATTGGCGATCCTTCCCGAGAGACGGCCGTCTGACCGCATCGACGGACTACAATGACAGCCATGTCCGATGGTTCAGACAAGCCCCAGTTGCACGCGCAGGTCTTGATTGTCGAGGATGAGCAGCCCCACGCTGAGGTCATGGCGGATGCGCTGCGCAAGCCCGGGCATATCTGCACCATCGTGAACAGCTACGAGCAGGCGGTCGATGAACTGACGCACGGGTCATTTGATGTGATTGTGACGGATCTTGTCATGGAAGATGAGACTGCTGGCCTGCGCGTTCTGGAACAGGCCCAGACACACCAGCAGGATGCTGAGACGATCATGGTCACCGCGCATGGTGATGTCCCGACCGCGAAGGCCGCCTTGCAGGGCGGGGCGTATGACTTCATCGAGAAGCCGCTCGATCTCGAGGTCTTTCGCAATCTCGTGAACCGCGCAGCGGAGACTGTGCTGCTTCGCCATCAGAACACAACGCTGCAGGGCCAGGTTGATGCTGCCTACGGGTTTGAGGGGATCATTGGCGATTCGGCTGGCATCCGCAAAGTGATCGATACGGTTCGGAAGGTCGCGCCGAGCAATATCCCGGTTCTTATCACGGGCGAGAGCGGAACGGGCAAGGAACTTATCGCCGCTGCGATCCACAAGCATTCCAAGCGCGCAAGTAAGCGGTATGTGACATTTAACGCGGCCGGCCAGAGCGAGACACTGCTGGAAGATCAACTCTTCGGCCACGTGCGCGGCGCGTTCACCGGAGCCGACCGCGATCGAGAGGGCGTGTTTGAATATGCCACAGGCGGGACGTTGTTTCTCGATGAGATCGGCGACATGCCACTGACGATGCAGGCCAAACTGTTGCGCGTTCTTGAGACAGGAGATGTTGTTCGGCTCGGTGCGAACGATGCACGAAGCACGGATGTTCGGTTCGTCAGCGCGACGAATCGCGATTTGAGAGATCTTGTTGAGAAGCAGCAGTTTCGCGATGATTTGTATTTCCGCATTCGTGGTGCTGAGATTCACGTACCGCCGTTAAGGGATCGACGTGGGGACATACCGCGACTCGTTCAGCACGCGATTGGCAAATACGCCTCGGAACTGGATTTGGCGATCCCGACAGTCAGCGAGCCTGCCATGCTGCGGATGGTTGCATACGACTGGCCGGGGAACGTCCGCGAGTTGATGAATGTGTCGCAGAAGATGCTTGTAACCTGTGACGAGAATCGCATCGACGTGCGCGATGTGCCTGATGAGGTTCGCAGTGGCGGCAACGACGACGATCTGGCCTTCGGATCGCTCGCGGGGGTTGGCCTCGACAAACTTGAAAAGGAAGCAATTCGCCAGACTCTCGCAATGACTGGTGGCAATCGAGAGCAGGCCGCGACCATCCTCGGCATCGGCGAACGCACGCTCTATCGCAAGTTGAAGGAATACGGGCTGCGGTGATCAGCGTGATGCATCTTCTCCAAGAAGAGCCGCCCCTTCCAGTTTCTCGGTCACGCGATCGCTATCTGTTGTTTCGAAGATCGTTCCAGTCGTCGCTGCGATCGAGATGGAGATGCTCTCACCTTCGATCGCGAGTGTCATGATTGGTGCTGCACTGAAACTGGTGAGACCGCCTTGTGAGTTAAAGGCGACTTGATCGCCAGACATGTCTGCGATCTGCAGCGTGACACCCTCAGCCATTGCGCCACGTCCGACTCCAAGTTCCACAAGGTATGGTTCCCCGGTGTCTTCTCGGTTGATTGGCGTGCCGGGCGTGTCAGCGT
This sequence comes from uncultured Isosphaeraceae bacterium, assembly GCA_964631295.1. Classification (GTDB taxonomy): domain Bacteria; phylum Planctomycetota; class Phycisphaerae; order Phycisphaerales; family SM1A02; genus CAZVXI01. The sequence continues at coordinate 8,375 of CAZVXI010000040.1, read as the reverse complement.
CGGCGAGCCAGTAACGCGAGCCAGATGGATCGAAACGAACAACAACCGGATCGTCCGGAAACGAGATGTTCATGACCTGTGCCAACTCGAGGTCGGAGATCAGAACATCGACTGCAGCACGGACGCGCACGCGATCGGTGTCGGCCATCAATGGGACGGCGAGCGCAGCAAGTGTCGCAAGGATCGACACCGTCAGCAGCATCTCGAGCAACGTGAAGCCACGATCTGTCGTTCGTACGTGACGACGCATGTTCAGTTGCCCTCGATCGCGGAGTGATCAAAGCCCACACTTCTGATTTCTGCAGCCACTCTCAGTGGTCGAGGCGTCGGCTGTGCTGGCTCACCGGCGTCATGCAGCAGACTCACCATGCCATCACCGATGAGTGAAGTTGTTGTACGTGTGACAACGAGATCCAGTGAGTCCGCAAGTGCCTGCAAATCCGCATCGTTCAATGAGGCAAGTGCGAGTATCTCAGGGCGAATCGAGTGATCACCCTCATCATACATTTGGGAGCCACGATTCGCGAAACCGGTGTACTCGTCCAGTGCATGGTCGTAAAACACTGCTGCGTCATTGCGCAGGATGACGTTGTTCCCGGCGATACGACCGTATATGGCTGATTGATCATTACCATAGATGTCGCTCATCGGGTTATAAATCGATCCCTTGAAGACTGAGTTGCCTTCGATCACCGTGAAGTGTCCAGGTGCAGCCGGACCGTACACAGTAATCAAATTCGGGTTGACATAGCTCGCGTAACCGGAGTTGTCGAGCGTATTCAAGCCCAGGCGGTCATCACCAACATAACTTCCGTCCATGTTGAAGTCCTGGCCGACGAACATCGTCAGGGTGGATCCTGGCTGTAACTCGATGGCTGAGTTTGCCAGCGACACTGAGTCGCGTACTGCCATTACGACATCACCGGTGACGCGCACGATCGAGTTCGACTCAACATTGAAGTCGCCGTCGACCGTCACGGTCATCGGACCCATAAGCGTGAGGTCGCCGCCCATTCGGACAGTCGCGTTGCCGAAGTCGCTGTCCATGACAAGCGAGTCCATGCCTGCGAGCAGATCGTAGTTCATGCCACCCATGATCATCGGCGGGGTGGGCGGAGCCGGTGCTGGGATGGGGTCGGAGACTTCGATGACCGTCACGTCCGGGCTCTTCGTATTCAGAACCGCTGAATCTGAAGCGCCATCCCCAAGGAGAAGCACTGCGTCGAGCACGGCCGCGTCATCGCGCAGGTCGACTGTGCCGATGCTGCCAGATTGTGATGCCAGCGCGAGTTGTCGGCCCATTTTCGCATATGGTGCGGTTGCCCAACGGCCGATCGTTGTCAGGTTCTCCATGATCAGCTTGGACCCGGCGTAAACAGCGAACTCGCTCAGGTCAACGTCAACCGCATGCTGCGTATCCGGCGGTGTTGCCATTGCAAAGGCTGTGGCAGACTGCGTGACACCACCCGCGGTAGCATTGGAAATGATCTCAAAGTGTGTGGTGTCGTCATTTGGCGGCGCGTTGGTTTTCATGTCCATGATCGACACATTCAACTTCGCGGCACCGAGTGTGTAGTTATTGATTACCTTTCCTGAAGCGTGGTTGTTGCGCCAGTCGGTGTTGGTTTCCATGATGGCAATACCCATCTCCACGCCGGAGATCGCTGCCCAACGCGCAGATGTGGAGTCGGCGATGTTCAGCCCGATCTGTGCGGAGTTATCGCGACTCGACAGGTATGACACCGTCACAATCGTGGCGGTTGAAAGGCAGATCAGCACGAGCATCATGGCAATGCCACGATGCCTGTTGCGTCCTGCGGTCTTTTGAATGTACATCATCATCTCGGATCCTCCGGAATCAGTGAGCCGGCGGCGCGTGATGTCGAATCGTGCTGCCAAACAGCATATCGACCACGCCCGACTCATGTGTGACACCCACGTCGAAGACAACGTGGCGTGCATCGAAGACCTGCACCGCGTCCAGCGTGATGCCGAATGAGTTCAGGCCATCGACAAGGGTTACGCTGGCCATCAATCCGCCAGCGTCGTATGTCGTGAACACAACGTTCCAATCAGTGTTCTTCGGATATTCAAGATCGTTGAGTTCCCGCATCGTTTGTGTCCAGGAATCGGGAAAGTCAACAAAGTACACATCAACGGTTCCGGCGGAAGCGTCGTATGCCAGCCAACGAAGTTCACTGGCATGGATTGTCCTGCCTTCCCGATCATCGTTCAGCCAGATGACGAGTCCGTCAGCGTCGGCTTCGACGATCGCGCGGCACGAGTTGATGTATGCGCCGACCCGTGCGTGCGATGCACTTGTGCGAACCATGACCGATCGTGCATCGCGACGGGAGTTGACGCCGACGTTCACCGCGGTCATCGCGCCGGAGATGGCGACCGCCACGATGGCAGTGATGGCCAGCGAGATCATCAGCTCAATGAGTGTCAGTCCGCGATGCATGCGGTGAAGTTGTCCTGGAAGTCGTGTCATATTTACTCGCCCAGTGATCCGCCCAGCAGGCCACCGTCATCATCGTCGTCGCCTTCATCTTCCACCACCGTATTCTCTGCAGGTTCGACGACGAAGTGCTCAATCTCCGCCAGTGTGCGATCATTCGTGTCGAACGCCCGCACGAGGATTGTCCGTCCGCCTACATTGACGCCGATGCCGGGCAGTTCCTCAAGCGTGGCCGCCACCGTCACGGCGCGACCGACGCCGACGAAGGCATCAGGCAGCGGCGTGCCGCCTGCATCTGTCATGGTTCCCGCTGCCTCAGCGTAGTTGTGCCACGTTGGCAAATCGTCGTAGTCAACAGTCACTAGCCGGCCGAGGAGTTCTTCAGCAGCGAGCGCCCCGGTAATCCGCAACTGCGCCTCGTATGCGTTCTGCTGCCCGGCGGTGATCGCGCCAGTGACGGCAACGACCATGATCATCAGAATGCCCGCCGCCATCAGCGATTCGAGCAGCGTGAAGCCGCGCCGATAGAGCGCACGCGCTCTTAAAGCGGTTCTCAATGGTCGATCTGTGACATGCCTGCTCATTTCACACGGCCTCCAATAGAAAGGAATCGAATTCAACGGCCCTCGCCGCCAGTCAGGGGAGGTTCTCGCTGCTTGCGGCTGCGTCGGGGGCTTGCCGGAGCGTCAGACTTCCCGCAGGTTGCCGAGTCAGACGGTCCGATAGTGTTTGCCGCCAGCAGGGTGGAGGATGGAGCGATGCTGGCTGACCGGGCATACTGTGACCCATGCCATGGATGCTCTCCAGGTACGTGCTGGGTGAACTCGCCAAGGTGCTGCTCATTGCCGCATCGGTTCTGGTGACGGTGATCGCATTTGGCGCTGCGATCAAGCCGTTGTCACATGACAGCTTCCTGACAGTGCAGCAGACGTTGAAGTACATCACACTTGCGATCGTACCAATGCTGCAATTCGCGCTGCCCTTCGCTGCCGGTTTTGCGACGACGATGGTCTTCCACCGGCTGGTGGGGGACAACGAGATTCTTGCCATGCGCGCCGCGGGCATCGGCTACCGAAAAATCCTGACGCCAATCGCCGGACTTGGTGTTCTGCTGATGGTCGTCATGGTTCTGCTCACCCAGTCAATCATCCCGAACTTCTGGGAGCTGATGAAGCGGACGATCACGCAGGATGTAACCACGACGCTGTACACCACAATCTCTCGTGGCCGGCCGTTCTACATGCAGCGACTGCAAATCTGGGCGGATGAGATCATTCCGGCGAATGTGTCGGGCGAGGATGGACCAGATCAGCGCCTGCACCTTGTTGGCGTTGTTGCTGCAGAGCTCGATGGTGAGGGTGCTGTGCGAACGGATGTCACGGCGCAGCAGGCCGTTGTTGACCTGTACCGGCGCGATGGGCGAATCATTATCAATCTGAGCATGGAGGATGCCGTTGCATTCAACCACCTCACGGGAGAGTTGATCAGTTGGGAGCAGTACCGGCCTCGTCGACCCATTGTGGTTCCGAACATTTTCGACAACGATCCGCGCTTCATGAGCCGTGGAGAGTTGCTCGCGATGCGTGCTGACCCGGATCAGTTCGACGCTGTACGCAATGCCCGCGACACGCTGGCCGACGAGTTGTATGCGCGCCTGCTGCTCGAAGCGCTCTCCGACCCACTGGAGACGCGCGGGTCCTTCACGTTCGTCGACTCTGCAAATGACAGCCGCAGCTATCGGGTTGAGTCAACTGGAATGGACGAAGGCAGGCTGCTTCCGCAGGCAACGACCGGCCGCGTGCGAATTACTCAACTCGAGGATGGCCAGCCGAGGCGCATCATCGAATCTCATGATGTGTTCATGACACCTGCCACGGCGGCGACGGGTCGTGGTGCGCTCTTCGACATCGTGGTGGGTGCCTGCACCGTGAGTGAGATCGGCATCGGTGCCATCGAGAATGAACGCAGTCGCTATGTGCTCTCATCCTTACGCGCCGAAGTGCAGCCCATGGCAGATGTCCGAGAAATGTCAAGCAAACAGTTGCTTGAGTTCTCAGCGTCCCTTGAGGAGCCAGTGCGCGCAGAACTCCAGGGGGCGATGAAGCTGCTGCAGAAGCGTGTGGATGATCTGCTTTATGAGATCAGCGCCCGGCTCGCGCGGCGATACACGCTCTCTGTAACCGCGTTTCTACTGCTGTTGGCGGGTGCTGTTCTCGCGTTGCAGCTGCGCAACGCGCAGCCACTCACGGTCTACATGTGTGCATTTCTTCCCGCAGTGTTCGATATCCTGCTTATCACGAGCGGTGATCAGATGATGCGGGATGGACACGCGTTCGGCGTTGCCGTGATGTGGAGTGGTAACGCGCTTCTGCTTGCCGTGGCCGCGATTGCATTCACGAAACTCATGAGGACCTGACTGCGTGCGACTGCTGGACTGGTACATCATCCGTCGGTTCTTTGCGAACTTCATAATCCTGTTCGCGCTGATGTATCTGTTTGCAGTTGCGATTGACCTGCTCGTGGCTCTCGATCGTTTTGTGAACGAAGCACGGAGCATGACGAGCGATGATGGAACGTGGTATGGCGTCGTCTGGACTTCTGCCCGACTCGTTGTGGATTTTCAGACGCCTCGCCTGTTTCAGTTCTACAGCTTCCTCTACGGTCTGCTGGCAGTGGGTGCGATGGGTTTCACGCTCGCGCAGATGCATCGACACAAGGAACTCGTATCGATCATGGCAGCCGGCGTCGGTTTGCACCGTATCGCTATGCCATTCATCGGATGTGCATTCCTGCTCGGGCTCGTGCAGTTGGCAAACGGCGAGTTTATTCTCCCGCGGGTTGCGCCGCTGCTCTTGCGCGATCACGGACAAATTGGCAGCGAACAGTTTCAGCGGTTTGCTGTTCCATTCACGCGTGATGGGGACGACAATCTCCTGCAGGCTGCTGCAATGATCCCATCACCGACTGGTGGTACGTTGACCTCCGTGACCTTCATCGTTCGCGACACGAAAGCACAGACGCAACAGCGGATTACAGCGGATCGCGCGACATGGGATCAGGCGAGACAAGCCTGGCTTCTTGAGGAAGGCAGGCGCATCCAACGTGCAGCCGGCGGGTTGTCGTTGCGGGAACCAGTTGAGCAAATCGTGACCGATCTCACGCCGGAGGCGCTCACGATGCGTCAGTACGGCCAGTTTGCAAGCATGCTCTCGTTGGCGCAGATTCAGGAAATGTTGCAGACGCCGGAAGTTGTGGACGCTCGCGCACTCATTCGATTCAAGTACGCGCGATTCTCAGGCGTGCTGACAAGCGTGCTTGTACTGGCACTGTGTCTGCCGACGTTCCTCCTGCGTGAGCCGGTTCAGTTGATGCCGCAGACGCTCAAGTGTGCTGGCATCGCAGTGCCGGCAACCATGGGAGCAGCAATCGGAATGATGGCTGACCTGCCCGGGCCACCCGCTGCAAGCGTATTTCTGCCGGTGATTATTCTTGGCCTGCTCGTCCTTGCCCGCTGGACATGGATGAAAACATAGGCGCTACCGGCGCGGGCGCTGCGCAACGATGATCGTCGCCAGCATGACCATCACGAACGCGAACACACAGGAAAGGATGACATCCGTTGTCATCGGTTGCTCTGTTGCCGCAGAGAGCGGCGTACGCATCAGATTGGTCAGCCATGTGAGTGGATTGACCGCCACAATCGCGCTGAGCCAGTGTGACGCACCAGTCGGCGGGAAGAACGCGCCCGACAACAGCCACATCGGCATGATGATGAGGTTCATCACCGAATGAAAACTGGCCGTACTCTCACTGCGCCATGCGAAGGCGAGGCCGAGGCCTGCCATTGCGATGCATGTGAGCGCCAGCCCTGCCATGAGGATGAGCAGCGACGCTGCGTCGAAGTCTACGCGGATGAGGGCCAAACCAGTCAGCAGCAGCGCTGCCTGCATGAAGGCAGTGCTCGCGCCGCCAACGATCAAGCCGACCGCCACTGCCCAGCGTGGCGATGGCGAACTCAGTACGGTTTGAAGCCAGCCGGATTGCCGGTCATCAATCACCGGGATGCTGGAGAAAATCGAGCCGAACACGGCCACCAGTGTCAGCATGCCTGGCAGAAGAAATGCATCATACGACAGGTCGCCGAGCGACTCGGGACGGATTGATTGCGCAAACCCGCTGCCCATGAACATCCATATCAGCACAGGCGTGAGGATGGTTGCGAGCAGTCGCGCCGGCTGACGCAGCAAGCGCTTCCACTCTCTCGCGGCGAGCAATGCGATTACGCGGCTCGGCGATACGCGGCTCATACTCATGCCCTGGCCTCTCCAGCATCTGAAGCAAGCGCGTGACCGGTGCGAAGCATGAACACATCATCGAGTGTTGGTGGCTGCAGCGAGAAGGAGCAATCCTGCTCTGTCAGTACAGCGAACAAATCGATTCTCGCCGCGTTGTCAGATGGCACATCACGCACCCACCCCGCCGACTGCTCCTGCCATTGATCTCTGTCACCATCATTTGGGGTCCAATCAGATGAATGCACAACGAGCCGGGATTTGCCCACCTCGCTGCGCAGAGCAATCGGCGTGTCGTCCGCGGCGATCGCTCCGCGGTCCATCATGATTACACGGTCTGCGCGATCTGCTTCGTCGGTCAGGTGCGTACTCATAAGAACTGTCAGGCTGCGCTGTCGGTACTGTTCCTGTACGAGGTCGAGAAACTGGCGTCGCGCACGCGGATCAAGTCCGACAGTTGGCTCATCGAGCAGCAGCACATCGGGATCGTGCAGCAATGCTCTGCACAGGTCAGCTCGCCTTGCAAGTCCGCCTGAAAGCGACTTCACCCGGCTGTCGGCGCGGTCTGCGATGCTCAGCGATTGCATGAGCGACTCCATGCGCGCTTCAGCGTCGCGCTGCGGGACTCCGGTCAGGGTGGCGGCCATGCGAAGGTTCTCGCGGATGGTCATATGCGGATCAAGCCCCGGCGACTGAAACACGATGCCCAGGCGCAGCCGCGCCGCCGCTGAGAGTGGCTCGCCGAACAACTTGATTTCACCCGAGTCCTGCTGAAGCAAACCAGCACAAATACGTATCAGCGTGCTTTTGCCGCTGCCGTTGGGTCCGAGCAGGGCGACCATCGATCCGGTAGCGATGTCCAGCGACACTGCATCGAGTGCTTTGATCGGGCCGCCGGATCGGCGACCGCGCGACGGATACACATGCCGAAGTTCCCGAATACTGAGCGCCACAGTTGCTGTCGGAGTTGATCGGTCGGCATGTTCTGTCATGGTGTGATCGCCACCCTTCGACGCTGCCATATTTCTCGAAGGGAGCGATCAACGATGTTGACAGTCTGGCTTGAAAGCAACTGTCTCGCGAGCTGGTCCATCAGGATGCGCTCCTGATCGAGACGCACCATGCGCTCGACATCCGATCGCGTCTGTTCGAGGGACATGCCATCTGCTGGGAACTCGCGGTGATATTGCACAATCGCATATCGGTTATCCAGCAGGATCGGATCGGAAATCGCTCCAACGCCGAGCGACCACAGAGTTTCACGAAGTTGTGGCGGGTATGCAGGCTCTCGACGCGCGATTGGAGCGAGCAGCCCCCCGCGCGGTGCACTCGGGTCGATCGACATTTCGGTGGCAACATCGATGAACGCCTCGCCTTCACGAATCCTCTCGATGGCGTACTGCGCATCATTCAGCCCCTGCGTGACGATGATTCGCGGCTGGCGTTTCGGGCCGTGGAGCAAGTTGTGCATTTTCGCAATCGATTGGTCGGTGACTTCGACGTCATGAGCGACAAGCGCTCGCATGACCGCAGTTCTCCGAAGGAGTCGCTCGAATCGAACAGGTCCGAGGCCGCGAGTCGTGCGCATTTCGTCGAGCAACTGCAGGGCGGTCGCGCGATCT
>CAZVXI010000039.1:0-21329 GCA_964631295.1 uncultured Isosphaeraceae bacterium | reverse complement strand
ATCTCTTCGAGCAGTATTACACGACATGCAACTCCAGAGCCACGCGGACAACCGGCGCGGTGCGCGGCAAGAACGATCTGCGCATGGAACTCGAGGCGCTGTACCGCGCGCATGCACAGCGGATCAAGAAGCGCGAAGGCGTGTCGTGGATGCAGTTGTGCGAGCTTGGAATACACATCGATGATCCGACGCGCACGCGCATCAGAGCGCCGCGCACATCGCCGATGGTGATGCCGATGCAGCGGCCATCCGGCGGCCATGTTGTGCGCTATGCGGATGAAACCAGGCCTGCGTCGCGGCGAAAGGCGTATGGCGCGGCATGCCTGCAGTTGTTCGCAGCGGTGGGGCCGGAGATGACGGCGCACACGCGCAATGCGCTGTTCATCGGCCGTTTCACGCGTCAGCCGATCTACATCGACTGGGATTTGCGCGATGCAGGGAAGATTGCTTCGTACTTTGCATGCTGGCAGAACCGGCGCGGCCAGACCGGCCCGTATTCGCCGGTGAAATCGCTGATCATCGAAGGCAACGCATCGGCGACCAATCGACGCGACACAATCTTCGCATCGACGGCAGATCGACAGATGGCTGCGAAAGAGTGCTGCTGAGCGGTTGCCGCTGGACGGGCGAGTGTCCATGAATCTGCCACGAGTCGACGCTGCTCGTCTTGTGCATCCATGCTGACGATGGCGTGATCCAAAACTCACACAATCAGCGATCGGGGCCGATGACCGGGGGTTGAGCGTGCGGCAACACACAGCGCGTGCGCAGATTGTGGATGGATTGTGAGCAGCGAACAGTGATTGAAACACGGATCGTGCGGGCGAGATCTGCGCCCAAGCCTTGCTCAAAGTGAGCAGGATCGTGCAAGACCGTGGTTCAAGATGGGCAGGGCGCGCTCTATGCAAGCCGCTGGGGTGTTGTTCGGCTGTGGGGGCTCGCGAAGCGCGCGCGTCAGATTTAGAATGCCGCAACACTCATTTATTGAGGATGCGGGTATGGAGACCCGGTCAAATGAAACCGCCGGACAGGCTTGCGGAACAAAGTGATCTGCAGACACAGCGATCGCGCGAAGGCTTGAAAAGAGACGCCATGCACACCCAGCAGTATTCCCCACGTCTTGTTGGTCATCTGGTTCTGATTCTTGCAATGCTCCCTGCGTTGATGTCGACGCCTGCGATGGCACAGTCGCGTGATGAGGCGGCGACCTTGCGCAGTTACCACAGCGGCAACGGCCTGCTGAATCGCGGGATGTATGACCTTGCGGTTCGCGAGTATCGTGCGTTTCTCCGCGAGCACGCAGACCATGAAAAGGCGCCGACCGCGCGTTACGGCCTTGGCGTGTGCCTGTATCGTTTGAAGGATCATCGCGGGGCGATCGAGCAGTTGCGCATCGTGCATGATGCGGATGGCTTTGCCTTCGCGGCGGATGTGGCGATGCTGCTCGGCCGATCGCACCTTGCAGTTGGCGAGCCGGCAGAGGCGGCGGAGTACTTCGGTTCGCTGCTTGCCAATCATCGCACGCACCAGCTCGCGGATGATGCCGCGGCACTGCAGGTGGAAGCGCTGTATCAGGCGGACAGCTACGAGCAGCTTGAGCAGCCGGCCCGGACGTATCTGCGGCGCTGGCCGACTGGTGAGCATCGCGAACGGGTGGAACTGTTCTGGGGGCTGGCAGACTTTGCCCGCGAGGAGTTTGCGGCTGCAGCGGAGCGATTCGCTTCGATGCGGGAACAGTTTGCCGATGGCCGGTACGCAGACCAGACGACGATGCTGCTCGCGAAGTCGCTGCATCGTGATCGCCGACTGCAAGAAGCGGCAGAGTCGTATGACGAGGTGCTCGAAACGAACAACGAACTGTACGTGCCCGAAGCGTTGTACGGACTCGCGGCGATCCGACAGCATGACCGTGACCTGCGTGCTGCGGAGAATCTGCTGGAGCGATTTCTGGAGCAGTATGAGGGCCACAATCTCGGTGCGTCTGCGCGCCTGCTGGCCGGTCGCGTTGCGTTTGATCGGACAGAGTATGAGGCAGCTCAGCAGCACTTCACAGCGCTGAGCAAGATTGCAAACGTCGTGCAGGCAGATGATGCCGCGTACTGGCTCGCGAAGTGCGACCTGCGGCTGAAGAAAGCAGATCGCGCTGAACAGAAGCTCGTGACAGCGCTCAACACGTTTGTGGAATCAGACCTGCGCGGCGAGATGCTGCATGATCTCGGCGTTGCCCGGCTGCGCACGGGGAAGCCCGGCCTTGCAGTCGAAGCGCTGCAGCAGTTTGTGACGCAAATGGAGAACCACACGCTTGCTGCGGATGTGCTGTATCTGCTTGCAGCAGCCGAGCATGAGCAGGGCGACTACCAGGCGAGTGCGACATGGTGTGATCGATTCACACGCGCGCATGAGGGTCATCACCTCGGGGCTGCGGTTGCGTTCCTTGACGCGGAGAATGCATTTCTGCAGGATGATCTGGCGAATGCGGAGGCGGCGTATCGCGCGTTTCTGGATGTTCACCCAGACGATGAGCGTGCAGATGATGCGCGGTATCGCCTCGGGCTCGCGCTTCATCAGCAGCAACGATACGCAGAAGCGAGGGGGCTGCTTGATGAAGCCACGCGATCGCGCGATGCGAACCGGCGTGTGTCTTCGCTGCTTGCTCTCGCGGACGGGTATTTTCAGCTTGATGCATGGAGTGATGCGGCGGATGCGTTCGCGAAGTTTATCGAGGCAGCGGGAAGCGAACATGAGAACCTGCCCGAGGCACTGCTGAAGCGCGGGCTTGCGCTGCATCGGCAGGATCAGCACGCGCGTGCGCTGGCAACCTATGACCGGTTCCTTGCGCTGTTTGGTGATAAGCATGATCTTGCAGTTCAGGTGATGTTCGAGCGCGGGCAGACGCTCGTGGCGATGGAAGAGCCGGCACGCGCGAAGGAGATGTTCGAGCGTGTGCTGCGTGCCGGGGATGATCCGCGATTTGCGATCCACGTGAGGAATCACCTCGCAGCGATCGCGATGCAGGATGAAGATTACGACGCCGCAGCCCGATATGCAGCACAAGTCGCAGAGCGCGCCGACGGGCCGGCAGTCGCGGAGGCCATGTATCGGCAGGCGCGGGCGGAACTGTCCGCAAAGCGGTACGGCAATGCAGCGAAGCTCTTTGCGCGGGTGGTGCAGGATCACGATGATGCAAAGCGTATTGCTCAGGCGGCTGCGTATGAGGTGATTGCGATCGCCCGCGACGGAGACCATGCGGCAGCGCTTGCGCTGGTGGATCAGGTTGAGCGCCGGCATCTGCCGCAACTGGATGATCGCCTGCGTGCTTCAGTGCTGTATGAGAAGGCATGGTGTCATCGCAATGCTCAGGAGCCGCAAGTTGCAGCGCAGACGTACGAGCGCATCATTGCGATCAAAGATCCGGGGCCGATCGCGCTTAACGCCCGCGTGGAGCTTGCGGACCTTCGCATCGACAATGAGCGTTACACGGAAGCTGTTGCACTGCTGACGCATGTGCAGCAGGCGATCGAAGACATGCGTGAGGCGAACCGGGCCATTGATGAAGTCTCGCTGTATGGTCTTGGTTTGTGTCATCTGCGGTTGAATCAGTTCGATGATGCGGCGGCCGTGTTTGAAGCGATGATTGATCGGCATCCGGAGAGCGGGCGCATCAGTTCTGCACGTCTTCTGTGTGCGCAGGCGATGTATGAGGCTGGCTCCGTGCAACTGGCAATCGCGCAGCTGACGCGCATCATTGAAGATCACAAAGAGACCGACTCATACGGCCCGGCACTTTTGCGACAGGGTGAGTATCTTGCGGTGCTGCAACATTGGCGCCGAAGCGAGGAAGCGTTTGTCAAGTATCTCGAGGAGTGTCCGGAGTCGGAGCTGTGGTTCCAGGCGCGGTTCGGGATCGGCTGGGCGCGTGAAAATGCAGGCGATCATCCAGCAGCGATCGCTGCGTATCAACAGGTGATTGCTCGCCACGATGGCGCGACTGCAGCCCGGGCGCAGTTCCAGATCGGGGAGTGTTACTTCGCGATGAACGAGCCGGAGACCGCGATCGCAGAACTGATGAAGGTCGACATTCTTTACGCATATCCGCAGTGGAGCGCCGCGGCGCTCTACGAGGCCGGCCGGTGTTTCGAGAAGCTCGGCAAGGTGGTGGAAGCGCGCAATCAGTACCGCGCGGTTGTTGATCGCTTTGCTTCATCGCAGTGGGCTGAACTTGCTCAGGGACGGCTGGAACACCTCGCCGCAATCGCCGGCCGGGGGGGATAACACACTCACAGGAAGGGATCCCACGTGGAACCAATGTTTGACCAGATCGCGCTATTCATCGGCGCGCAGCCACCGGCGACCGGTGCCGCTGAAGCGGTTTCCAGCGCGGATGTGACATCCGTCTGGGATTTCGTCCGCAAGGGTGGCGTGATGATGATTCCACTCGGCCTGTGTTCGCTTGTCGCGCTCACTGTCGTGTTCGAACGTCTCATCTCGTTGCGCAAGCGGCGCATTATGCCCGCAGGATTCGTCGACGGTCTCCGTGAGAAGCTTGGCAAAGACCCAAGCGATGCAAAGCCGGCCATCGCGTACTGCCAACAGGACGGCAGTCCGCTCGCAAATGTGTTTGCAGCAGGCCTCAAGCGACTGGCGAGCCCGCTCGATGTTGTTGAGCGGCACATTGAAGAAGCCGGGCAGCGTGAAGTGATCAAGATGCGCAAGTACCTGCGCGTGCTGGCTGTGATCGCTGCGGTCAGCCCGCTGCTTGGTCTGCTGGGCACAATCATCGGTATGATCGTTGCCTTCCAGACGGTTGCGACGTCGGGTGAAGCACTGGGCAAGACAGAGATGCTTGCCACCGGAATCTACCAGGCAATGATCACGACGGCCGCCGGGCTGGTTGTCGCGATTCCCGCACTTATCTGCTACCACTGGCTGACCGCGCGCGTGCAGGCGATCGTGATCGATCTCGACCAGACGACCATGGACTTCATCGACGAGTTGCACGACCAGCGTGTGCAGCAATCTGCGGAACATCGACTATCGATCTCATCTTCTGCGAAGGATGAAGCAGATGAGCGAAGTGCATCGACCCACCTTGCCTGAACGGAGCCATACATGATTCGTGCTGATGAACAGGAAGAGGGACTGTCGATCGAGCTCGCGCCGATCATCGACATGGTGTTCCTGTTGCTGATCTTCTTTCTTGTTGCGACGACCTTCCACCAGACGGAACGCGAGATGAAGATCATTCTGCCGGTGTCATCGACTGCGGGGCCGATCAGTGCCACGCTGCGGGAAGTTGTCATCAATGTGGATGAGGCAGGAAACATCATTGTGAGTGGTCGACAGATGTCGCCGGACGATCTGAGCGCGCTGGTGACGGAAGCAGTTGCTGCAAATCCGGACCAGAAGGTCACGATCCGTGGTGATCAGAACACGGCGTATGCGCATGTCGTGGCGGTGCTGGATATCTGCAAAGGTGCGGGGATCCAGGATCCATACCTTGACACACAGTTGCCTCCCGGGTGAACGGAGCCCCCATGAACCGTCGGCTGGCGCAGACGTTGATTCTCGGTTCGATCTTCTCGCTGCTGATCGCAGCAATCGCGGTGGCGTGGTACACGCGCGAGCGGCAGGTGGGTATCTACTCGGATGATGCGACGATTTACGAGCAGGCCGCGCGCGTTTCACCACGCAACATTCTCTGGCAGCCAGCAGAGATCCTGGCTGAACTGGCTGATGCCGGCACGGATGTGTTCGAGCCGATGGTCAGTGCAGACGGACTGTCGTTGTTCTTTGTCAAAGGCAAGCCGGGCGAGAACACTGATATCTACATGGCAACGCGCACGACCGAAGGATGGTCAAAAGCTGAGCCACTCGCCGCAATCAACACCGAAGCAGATGAACTCGGCCCGGAGATGAGTGCCGACGCGACGCGGCTGTTCTTCTATTCTGATCGTGAGGGTGGGGCAGGTGGATACGACCTCTGGATGACTGAGCGCGACGCAGACGGTGTGTGGCGTGATGCAGTGAATCTTGGCGCGCATGTAAACAGCGGCTACAACGAGTACGGCATGACGATCTCCCGGGATGGCGAGAAGATCTACTTCTCGTCCAATCGCCCGCAGCCGGATGAGACACAACAGATCAACGATGATGCCTGGCCTGCGACGCTGCGCGAAGAGCGCTATTCGCGTGATTACGATCTGTACGTGACCCGTCTGACGGATCGCGGCTGGTCGGATCCGAAACCGGTGCATGAACTCAACTCGGTCTTCAACGATGGTTCGCCGGCACTGTCGCCGTTCGGCGATTTTCTCTATATGAGCTCCGATCGACCCGGCGGGCAAGGTGGCTACGACATCTACCGCGTGCGGCTGCACCCGGAGAAGTTCGGGCTGATCGAGACGATCGATGAAGCAGTGAACACGCCTGCGCACGAGCTTGATGCGACGCTTGCAATGGGAGGGTATCAACTGCTGTTCAGTTCGAATCGCCCGGCGTCGGTCAGGACGGCTGATGACTCGAAGCGTTTCTACCAGATATATCAGAGCACATCGCGCGAAGTATACATGCAGTATCGAACGACGCGGGCAGCGATTGACTGGTCGAAGATCCTGCCGTGGTTGTTCTGGATTGTCTTCACGCTGATGGTGCTGGCGCTGCTGTGGTTGCTGCACCGGCTGATGAAGTCGGAGCGCTATGGAAAGCTCAGCTTGCTCGCGCGTTGCCTGCTCGTGAGTGGCATTGTGCACGCTCTGATCGTGCTGCTGCTCGGGGCGTGGGGGGTCGGCAACTCGCTCATGGACTGGGCGGGCAGAAGTCGGGGCACACAGGTTGTCATCACCACACCGAAGATGGGCGATTCGCTCGCAAGGCAGGTGCGCGGCGACCTGACATCGTTCAATGTGAACGGCGCGTTCGAAGTCGAAGCCAGCGAGCAGACGCCGATGGAGCAGATCGATCCGTCGATGATCGCGATGTCGGTGGACCGCTCGAACCTTACTCTCGAGCGGGCCGAACTATCCGAGACACCCGACGCGCCGGCAGATCAACCGGAGGTCGAACTCGCGCGGACGTCCGCGGCCCAGACACCGTCACTGGCAGACCAACCTGATGTGATGACACCGCAAGAGGCAGCGCGTCGAGCATCGAGCGAAGCGGTGGTGCGCATTGATACGCTGCCGACCGATGTCAACCGTGCTGATCACCCTGTCACACCACAGCAGGCTGCTCAGGATGCAATGCTCGACGTGCAACCGAGTTCGGCACAGGACCAGCAGCAGCTTGCAGATATGCAGAGCCTGAGTGATTCAAACGCGACCATGGCCGTCGCGCTGCCAACATTTGACAGTCAGGTCGCGCTTCCGAAGTCTGGTGCCGATGATTTGATTTCGGTCGACCTGCCAAGCCAGCAGACACCACATGCCGCGCAGGAATCCACGCTCGTGGTTGACTCCGCTGAGCGCACGGTTGAGCAAGCCGATGCTCCGGCATCTGATGGAGCGGCAGGGAGCGATCAATCTTTCAACGTTGAATTGCCTGCCGAGACGCCGGCGATCGAAGATGCCCGGCGATTCGCGCTCGAAAGCGAGCAGGCACGCGATGCTGTGGTGCCGGACACCGCCTTGCCTGATCGTGTGGATACTGTTGCGATCGGCGCACCCGATGAGTCGGCTGAGATTGATCTGCCTTCCGCTGCCGCAGCGAGCGCACGCCGAACGGATGAGCTTCGAGTGGAATCGGTGACTGATCGGCTCGCTGATGAATCGCCGGTTGAGCAGATCTCCACTGATGACGGCAACGTATCAGCCGCTGCACGTATTGACATTGCAGCGTCCCGCATTGAACCCGCGCAGAACGTTCGCCCCGTCGAAGCCGCCATCGATTCTGCCGCTCCTGATGTCTCGATTGCCGCAGACAGTGACATCGCGTTGCCTGCGCTGGATGACACAACATTCCCCGAGATGGCGATGCCGACCGAAGCCGCATCCAGGACCAGCGCAGAGCCAGACGAAACATCGGCAGACCAGAGAAGCCATTTGTCGCTTGCCAGAGAGACGCTGCCCGATGATCCGAAAGACGGCGATGGCAGTTCCGACACAATCACAGATGTGCCTGACGTCGACTTGGCGAAAGACCGCCTGAATGTTGCGCTGCCGGAGGCCGAGGCAGGCAATGTCCTCGCCATGCCGGATGTCCCGCTGGAAGATATCGCGCTTCCATCGTTTGAGACACAAGAAGACGCACTCACTCTTCCAACAGAGTCGAGTTCGACCCGGCCGGCGCAATCCGAAGGTACAACTCGCGCTGAAGAGCTGAGCGCCTCCGGAGCGATGGACGCGGTTCAGGCAGAAACGCAACTGAGCGAGACGCCTGATGATTCGATGATGAATCTCGTGCAGACAGATATCGAAAGAGCTGAAGAGAGCCCTGCGTGGTCTTCACCGGATCTCCTGATGCATGATGCGTTGTTGCGCGCCGAGACTGATCCGCTGAGAGACACTTCCATGGTCATTGTGCTCGACCAATCCGACGCTGGCCTGCGCGATCTGAAACTCCCGACGGAGACGCAGGTGCCGTTCGATCCATCTGCAGCCGCGGCGGGCGTGCTGTTTGGTCTTGTGACTGACGCGATGACGGGTGAGTTGATTGTTGGTGCGTCCGTCTATCTTGATTTGAGCAGCAAGCCGACGACGAATGCCATGACTGATGACAAGGGGCGATACTCGATGATCTTCACATCAGAACTGCCGGATTTTGTTGCAGTTTCTGCGTCAAGTGAAGGCTATATCCCCGGCACAGCGAATGTCGCTGCGGAAGCTGTCGAGGGGTCAATGCTCAGGCTGGATTTCGAACTCGTGCCTGCGGATGCCGCTGTCATCATTCTGGAAGCCGACCCTGAAGTACACCATCTTGGCGATGACTCTTTCAGCGGCCGCATAAACAGCCAGTTCCAGAAGGAAAGCGAAGGCCTGCAGTACGACGGGTTGTTCCGCATGACCAGGCAGCAACTCAACTCTGCTGAAGATACAGTCGAGTTTCACGTGTTCGCGCGCGGAACACAGCGTGACAACCCCGTACGCATCAATGGCCGTCAACTCGATGGAGTGCTGAATAACAGTCCGAACGATGGTAGTTTCGGTGAGTACCGCATCCGATTCCCAAAGCGATGGCTGCGTGTCGGCCGCAACCGTGTTCAGATCAACAGCGTTGGCCGTAGTGACGATCCCGACGATTTTGAGTTTGTGAACATCAGGATATTCCTGGCGCCCGACGCGGTGATTCGCGCAGAACAGGGTCGCAAGCGCAGCCGAGACCGTGTAGATCAGCAGTGAAAATGCGACTATGTCGCTCGAGCCGATATTCGCATCCGAGCGGCGAGCGCGTGTCCAGCAAGTCCCTCCAAGTCAGCAAGCCGGTCGGCATCCTGCACCAGCGTCGCGGCTGCTCGGCGATCGGTGATCTCCAGTTGTGTCTGAATCTTCAGGAAGTCAAACACGCAAAGACCACCTCTCTGTCTCGCAGTCCCACCAGTTGGCAGGGTGTGGTTTGGTCCAGCGCCATAATCGCCGAGTACCTCGGCCGATTGCTCGCCGATGAAGAGCCCGCCGTAGTGTCGAAGCCCAGCAACGAACCGGCTTGGATCGTGTACGGAAAGCTGCAAGTGCTCGGGCGCGAGCAGGTTGCACAGTTCGATTGCCTCAGCATCGGATTGCGCGACGATTGCGCCGCCGTTCTGGAGTGCGCGTGATGCCACATCGGCGGTTGACAGATCAGCGAGCAGAGTCGCAATGGCGCGATCAACATCATCAACGACTGCTGCGTTCATGGCGATGAGAATCGGGCGGGCAAGAACATCATGTTCTGCCTGCGCCAGGAGGTCGGCTGCAATCATTTCTGGGTCTGCCGAGTCATCCGCAACGACGACAAGTTCCGAAGGACCCGCGAGCATGTCGATACGGACACGATTGCTCACGATGTACTTTGCCGCAGTCACCCACGCGTTCCCCGGGCCGGCAATGACATCAATGGGGTCAACACAAACTCCGAAGGCAAGCGCTGCAATGGAGTGCGCACCTCCGATGGCCAGCACAGCATCCGCACCGGCAATGGATGCAGCAGCCAGTGAAACAGCAGTTGGTTTCGGGCTGGCGACAATGATGCGATCAACACCCGCCACGCGTGCTGTCACTGCGGTCATCAGAACAGATGATGGAAGCGGGTACCTGCCGCCTGGCGCATAGCACCCCGCGGATTCTACGGGTTCGATCACCTGACGCGCCACTCCACCTGGGACAGGAATCTCAAGAGAGCGCAGGGAATCTCGCTGCGCTTGCGCGAATCTCGTGATCCGATCGGCTGTGCGCTCGAGCAGGACGCGATCCTCCGGGTCGATTGTATCCCGCGCGTCGTCGAGCATTGTGCGGTTGATGATCAGCGCTTCATTCGGGCCTCGCTCCCCGAATTCAGTCGCAAATGCGCGGATTGCTGACTCACCTTCGGCCTCCACCCGCTCAACGATGGCCCGCGCCTCTGCGAGCACCTGCGGAGAGAATGGCTCCGGCACGCGACTGATCGCATCACGCGACAATGTGGGCAGACTCCTGCTCATTCAACACCTCCGGTCTGCGCAGCAGATGGCGACTTTGCATTGCCAGGTCTGCGTGTGAATTTCAAAGCTCGGCGATCGAGTTCCGCCTCGACATCTGCAAGATCAACGCCAGCGGCTCTGAGCCGCGCCATAGTGAAGTAGATCACATCCGCTGCTTCATGAATGATTTCAGTTGCTGTGCTTGCACGTACGAGTTCCTGCGCTTCTTCGAGTATCTTCGAATCGAGCAAGTCTGGCTCTGCGAACAATCGCGCGCTATACGATCCAGAAGGAGCATTGGCAGCGCGATCACGCAGCGTTTGCTCGAGGTTGCTGAGACCTGTCGTCTGGCCCCAGCAGGTGGTTGTTCCGATGTGGCAGAATCCAGATCCGTTCTGCCTCACCGTGAAGCGCAGTGCATCACGATCGCAGTCCAGATCGATTCGCAGCAGTTCCTGTGTCGCACCGGATGTGGCTCCCTTTTCCCAGAGCGACTGGCGAGATCGTGAGTAATAAACGCCTCGGCCTAAATCAACCGCTGCTTGCACGCTGTCTCCATTCGAATATGCAAGTCCGAGTGCGATACCGCGCTCGTCCGTGACGACAGTGGGCCAGAGTCCGTCGGCCCTGTCGGACTGCATGGGTGCAGTGAGCGCATCGGCAAGAGAGATCGCGCCCGAATACAGGGCCATCCCGATCTGGACGTTGACACCAAGGCGGTCGAGTGTTGCAATATCTTGCGTGTCGCGCACGCCGCCTGCGATCGTGAGCATCGCGCCGTCGGCTGCTTGCGCGAGTTGCCTCACACGGTCCGGGTCGATGCCGGTCATGCGACCTTCGCGTTCCACGAATGTCACAAGAAACTCATGCGAATATGGTCGCAGTTCGCTCAGCCGCTGCTCTATCGAGTCGCCCGATCGTGTTTGCCAGCCATGCGTGACGACTTCTCCATCGGTCGCATCGAGCGCAACGATCACTCGATCTGCTGGAAGCTCGCGTAACAAGTCAGCAGTGGCGGCTGTTCCGATGACGACTTTCGTGGCACCCGCATCGAGCCAGCGAATCGCTGCATCGACGCTGCGAATGCCGCCACCCACCCTGCACGGCGCGATTCGAAGCAGATCTTCCATGACAGATGCGTTGTCACCCTGGCCGAGTGCTGCATCGAGATCAACGACGGCTATCTCACCGGCGACGCGGAACTGCTCGGCAATGGGGCGCGGATCACCTGCGTCAATCTTCTCCTCGCGCCCACCAACAAGCTGCACAGCGCGACCGTTCTTCAAATCGATTGATGGGAGTATCACTGGCGCACCTCCTGGCCACGCTCGGTAAGTTCACGCTTGACAGCGCGGACAGTTGTGTCATTGAAGTGGAAGATCGACGCAGCAAGTACGGCATCGGCGCCGGCCTCGAATGCATCAATAAAATGATCAACCGTCGCGCCCCCGCCCGAAGCGATGATTGGAACAGTCGTTGCCGCTCGCGCTGCGCGCAGCAGAGCAGTGTCGTAGCCGATCCCTGAGCCATCACGGTCCCAGCTTGTCAGCAGAATTTCGCCCGCGCCGTTCGTCGAACATTGCGCAATCCAGTCAACTGCATCAAGCCCGGAATCGCGTGCGCCGCTGTGTGTCAGCACACGCCAACTGGAAGCGGCACGTTGAGCATCGACAGCGATCACCGTGCACTGTCGCCCGAAACGGTCCGCCATCTCCCTGATCAACTGCGGGTCATTCACGGCGGCTGAGTTGACGCTCACCTTGTCAGCACCCGCACCGAGCAGTGCTTGCGCATCTTCGACGGAACTGACACCACCACCCACCGTGAGCGGAATCGAGAGAACGTCCCTGAGAGATCGCACTGTATCGAGTCGTGTCTTGCGGGCCGCAGTGGTTGCTGCGATGTCGAGCACGACGAGTTCGTCTGCATCGTCGGCTTCGTAGCAAGCGGCAAGCTCGACAGGGTCACCCGCATCACGAAGGTTCTGAAACTGCGTTCCCTTCACAACACGGCCCTCTCGAACATCAAGGCAAGGAATAATCCGATTCATCAGCATGCGCTGGCCTCCTGTCGTGTGGTGCAGGCCACGTCAACCCATCGCGTGAGCAGCGCCGCACCGAAGCGACCTGAAAGTTCCGGGTGAAACTGACAGGCAAGTTGCTTGCCGCGTTGCAACGCAGATACGAATGGCGTGCCGTGATTCGTCCAGGCCACGCGCCAGCCGTTCGGTGCGGATGAAAGGCAGAACGAGTTGGCAAAGTATGCTGGGCCGGTGCGGATCAGCACACACTGGTTCTCCGCGCTTACTTGGTTCCAGCCCATATGTGGAACCCGCACTGCGGATGGCAGGGATTCGATGGTCGCGTCGATCACACGCAGCCCTGTTGCCTCTGGCGACTCTGCACTTGTATGGGCGAGTAGTTGCATGCCGAGACAAACGGCGAGGAACGGCCGGCCATCATCAATCCACTGCCGCAGCGGCTCGACCAAGCCCATCTCGTGCAGCGACTCCATCGCCGGCCCAAACGCGCCGACGCCCGGAAGCACCAGTGCGCCAACGTCATCAAGCGCTGTCGCGTGTGTTGCCAGCACAGGTTCGCATGCTGCGCGCTCCAGAGCAGTCATGATCGAAGCTGTATTCGCAACGCCGGTTGAGATGACCGCAGTCCGAAGCATGCTCATGATGTCAACACGCCCTTCGTGCTTGGAACTGTCGTGGTGCTCCGGGCCAGAGTGATCGCCTGACGCAACGCGAGCGCGCATGCCTTGAACGCAGCTTCGGCTTTGTGATGATCATTCTCACCGCGCAGCATGTCGAGGTGGAGTGTGAGGCGGCTGGCGGTTGCAAAAGACTGAAAGAAGTGCGTGAGGTTCTCGCACGCAACAGAGCCGAGCATTTCGCGCGTGAGATCAAGACCGACAAATGCGAAGGGTCGGCCGGACAGATCAATCACGCATCGCGCGAGCGCCTCATCCAATGGCGCGAAGCCAGCGCCGAATCGCGTGATGCCAACTCTGTCTCCAAGTGCATCATCAACCGCCTTACCCAGTGCAAGCGCACAATCCTCAACTGTGTGATGATCGTCCACCTCGAGATCACCAGTGCAAGACAGATCGATGTCGATCCCGCTGTGCAGAGACAGGGCGGTGAGCATGTGGTCGAGAAATGGAAGACCTGTCGCGATGCTGCATGTCCCGGCACCATCGAGGTTGATTGACACGCGAACATCAGTTTCACCGGTGGCTCTGCAAACGGTCGCAGTTCGAGTCTTGTCAGACATTGCATGTCTCCGAGTTCTCTTGCATGATGTCAGTGATCGCAGACTGCAGTTCATCAAAGCAACCTGCATCGCCCGGACACGTGATGCGAAGACAGGTGCCGAGCTTCTTCTCATCAAATGCGCGAACGGCGATTCCCCGGCCGAGCAGTCGCGCACCGACTCTGCCTGCTTGGATACACGAAGCCAGCACGAAGTTCGCCTGCGAGTCCCACACGCGCCAGCCAGCATCCCGCAGTGTCTTTGAGAGTACGGCTCGCTCTCTTTTTACTTGTGCGATGTACCCGCTGTCTGGCGATAAGCCTCGTTCGATGGCGCGCCCCGCGAGTGCCAGCGAAACTGATGAACACGCGTACGGGCTGCCGATTGAACGCAGCCATGCGATGACATCGTCCGAGCCGATCGCATATCCAAGTCGCAGCCCGGCAAGGCCGTATGCCTTGGAAAACGTTCGCACTGCCACGGCATTCGGTTGAGCAAGCACGGCAGGCAGCAGATCAGAATCAGCAAACTCCGCGTACGCGAGATCAACAAGCACGAGCGCCCGGGCCGCGTCGCTGCAGATCGCTTCGATGTCCGCCGCGTCCGCCGTCAGACCAGTTGGATTGTTCGGCGAGATGATCGAAACAAGCCGCGTATCGCTGGTGATAGTTTGCATAACCTCTTCGCGCGGAAACGCGCCGTCGATCCAGTCGACTTCGATCAGTTGTGCGCCAGTTCGACGCACGCCACGCGGGATCATCTCGAATGTTGGTGCGGGAATGACCGCGTTGAGCCCTTCGCGAAGCATTACCCGGCAGCAGCGGTCGATGGCATCGTCCCCGCCGGATGCGATCAGTACACGTCGTGGATCTACATCGAGCGATCTGGCCAGTGCCGCTTCCACAGATGCGGATGTCGTGTAGCGCCGCAGATCCTCTGCAGTCAGTTCGCGCAGCACGGTCAGGAGTTCTGCATCACAGCACGGCCCTTCGTTGCGGTCGAGTCGCAGGCGCGGTCGGTGCGTCTCTTCCGGGGCTGCGTACGCCGGCTCGATCGGACGTGCAGGTTGGAGCTTTGTTGAAGTAATCATGACATCCATTCCTCACGCGACGATCTGCGATGTCTGGGTGACGATGATGTCGCGCCCGCCCAGCCGCTTGAGCTGTGGAATCAGTGTCGCGAGTTCAGCCCGTGGCACCGCCGCCTTGACTGCAAATGCCTTCGATCCATGCAGCGGGGCAACCGTTGGCTCCTGCATGCAGGGAATCACCTCCACGAGCGCATCGAGCGATTCCGCATCAACATTCGCCTCCAGCATCACACGTGAGCGTGCTTCCAGTACTGATTGCAGCAGCAGCACAATCTCATCGATTCGCCTGCGCTTTGCATCATCACGCAGCGCGGCAGCGCTCGTATACAGACGCGTGCTCGATTCACACAACACATCCACCACACCCAGCCCGTTGGCGCGCAGCGTCGAGCCAGTGGCGGTGTTGTCGATGATGCAGTCCGCATCTTCCGGCGGGAAGACTTCCGTCGCGCCAAACGACCGGATGATCCGAGCATCAAGGCTGCGTTCATCAACCCAGCGCTCGGCCAGCCTCACATACTCGGTGGCGATGCGGAGCGGACTGGCAGCGATCTTGCCTGACTCGTCGATCATCTCTCGCGGCGCAGCAGCAACGATACGGACCGGATCGAGCCCGGTATCGAGCACTTCGACCACATCTGCGTCAAGCTCCGCCACCCAGTCGGCACCGGCAAAGCCCAGGTCGCGGGTGCCTGCATCAAGCATCTCGATGATGTTCTGCGGCTTGAGCATCTTGGCATCCACCGCGTCAATGCCGATCGTCGGCCGATAGGTGCGGTCATCAAGTCGCACATCAATCCCCGCATCGCGCAGCAGGCGCAGCACGCCTTCCTGCATGCGGCCCTTGGGCAGCGCGAGCATCAGTGTGCTGGCCGGGCTTGGGGCCCGGGAGATATCAGCTTCTTCGGTTGTTGTCGTGCTTGTCGTCGTCATGGTCATTGCTCGATTGTTGTTCTGTCGATTTCTGGGGCAGGCCGGCGATGCCGCTTGACGATGGAAACACAGGCCAAAACGAACAGAACGCCGGCCGAGGCCGACGTTCTGGGTGGTTCTTGCGGTCTTCTGACCTCAGCGCACCATCAGCCGGCCTCGCGTCTCGCGTGGTGGTGATGATGGTGATGCTGGGCAACTGCGGTGGTCATGCGATCTTCAGTATCTGTGACAAGGCAGGAGAAGTCAAGACACGACATCAAAGATTTGCATTCCGAGCGTCGTACTCGCGAACGCGGGTACCCACCGGCTCCTGATGCACTGCGTGTCTGTGGATGCCTGCTTTCGCAGGCATGACGTGGGACACGGGCTCAGTCAAGAACACCAATCTCCAGCCATGTCGCGTGCTCGGGCGATGCATACACACGCTGCGTCGCGGTGATGAAATCCTCCTCGTCAGCCAGGAAGATGTTCGGCACGAACTGCTGCGGGTTTCGGTCGATCAGCGG
Source organism: uncultured Isosphaeraceae bacterium (assembly GCA_964631295.1). Taxonomy (GTDB): domain Bacteria; phylum Planctomycetota; class Phycisphaerae; order Phycisphaerales; family SM1A02; genus CAZVXI01. The sequence goes on along the minus strand of CAZVXI010000039.1, from coordinate 4,952 downwards.
GAACCACGTACTCTGAATCTGCACCATCAGCCGGTGGCCCTTCTTGAAGGTGTGCAGCACATCCTGCAGCGGCAGGCGGACGAGCGTCGGCTCGTTCGGCACGAACCCCTCGGGGTGCTCGTAGCTGTTGCGGAACCTGCCTCGCATCACTTCACTGCGAACCATCATCTGGTAGCCAGCCGTGCGCGTGCCCTCGCGAATATCCGGGAAGTCAGCCGCATCATGCGGATGCACATCGATCACCTTCACGATCCAGTCCGAATCCGTCCCACTCGTTGACACCATCAGGTTCGCGATGATCGGCCCGGCGATCGTCAAATCCTCCTCCAGTACATCAGTCTGATACACCAGCACATCAGGTCGGCGGCCCGCAAACCGCTGGTCATCAGTCATGTACGCGCGTGTCATGCCCTGGGCGATTTCTTCCGTGAACGGCACCGGCTTGTCCGGGTCGGAGATGTATTCGCGATAGCCGCTTCTGGCGGAAGTCGGCCGATTGAAGTTCATCGAGCCATCCGCATGCAGATACATGCGCGCTTCCGTGGCATTCGCAGGCGGCCAGACATCAAACTCGCGCCACTCGTTCGCGCCAGTTTCGAACACGGTTGCTTCGGGCAGATCAACCGAGCTGGTCTTGCCATCGCGCAGATAATGATCAAAGAACTTCTTTTCGATGTGCTCCTGATACCACGGGCTCGTCGGCCCGCCGAAGTACGCATTGCCAAGCCGATCGCCCGCACCGCGCGACCAGCCGCCATGCGCCCACGGACCCATCACGAGAATGTTGAACACATCCGGGTTTTTCTGCTCAACACTGCGATAAATCTGCAGCGGGCCGTACAGGTCTTCTGCATCAAACCATCCGCCAACAGTCATCACCGCCGGGGCCACATCGTTCAAGTGCGGCAGGATGTTGCGCGACTGCCAGAACTCGTCGTAGTTCGGATGCGCGACCGTCTTGTTCCAGAACTCCACGTTCCCCTTCAGGTATCGCTCGTTGGCATTCTTCAACGGCCCCATGTCGAGGTAGAACGCATAGCCGTCTGGCGACCATATCTCAAACTCGCGTCGCGGCCGCCTTGTTGTCGGCTCAGGCCGCGGCAGACCGAAACTCGAGATGAACCGGAAGCAGTGCGGCAGGAAGAACGCGCCATGATGATGAAAGTCATCGAACCACCAGTCCGCGATCGGCGCCTGAGGCGACACCGCCTTGAGCGCCGGGTGCGCATCGATCATGCTCGCCGCCGCGTAGAAGCCCGGGTACGAAATGCCCCACATCCCCACGTTGCCGTTGTTGCTCGGCACGTTGTTGATCAGCCATTCGATCGTATCATGCGCATCAGTTGATTCATCAAAATCATTCGGGCTCTGCCTGGCCGGGTTGTGCGGCCGCATGTTGACAAACTCACCTTCCGACATGTACGTGCCACGCACATCCTGGAAGGCGAGGATGTAGTTGTCTCTCAGATAGCGGTCATACCGGCCGATGCCGCGCGAGAACTCGCCCGGCCCGTAAGGCGCACATGAGTACGGCGTCCGCCGCAGCAGAATCGGGTGCTCCTTCGAGCGATCCTTCGGGATCAACACCTTCGTGTGCAGCCGCACACCATCACGCATCGGGATGCGAAACTCGCGCTTGACATAGTATTGCCCGATGTTCTCTGCCGTGAACTCATCAGGCAAGGCACCCGGCGATGCAGTTGATCTCATCGTCGTGAGCGATGCGCACCCCCCGAGCGAGATCATTGTTGTTGTCAGCAGTGCGAGCAACAGTGTGGCGAGATGGGTCTGGTATCTTTGCATGGTGGCAGTTCTCTCCGAGATGTCTGAGGTCCACGCATGATACAGTCCCGGCCGCACATGCACATGCACATCCTCATCCTCATCCTTATCGTGCTCCACGCGATCACCCTGCCGAGTTCAGCCACAGCAGATATCCCCGATCTCACCGCAGAACAGACCATCGAACTCAACAGCACCATTGACGGTCGCGACCATCAGGATGCCGGCTTCTACGCACTCATTGAGAACGCCCGGCAGTGGGGCAGCGAACTCGGCGACGCCCCCGTTCGCCTCCATCCGGATATCGCCGCCATCGCTGCTGACCCGGCTGCATATCGAGGCGAGCTGTGTCGCGTGGCCGGCCGGCTGGAACAGGTCTCACCGCTCGATCCCCCTGCGGATGACTTCGTGGGCCTGTTCATCAGACCCGCCCCGGAAGTGGGGGCCAGCGCCGATGAAGTGCCGCGCGCGCTTCTTGCGTTCGTTCCCGCATCGCGCTTGGTCGGCTCTCCGGGCGATGAGGTCGAGGTCATCGCGCGCTTGTACAAACTCGCGCGCTACGAATCGCGCGAAGGCACTTCGATTGACTACCCCGCATTCGTCGGCGCATTCATCACGGTGCAAAGTGATTCGCGCTCATCAGGCATTGCGAACGGCGACAACTTCCTTGCCATCATCGCAGGTGTGCTCGGGCTGATGCTCATCGTGTTCGCAGTGCTCATGATCCGCGTCCGCGCCCTGCGCAAGCGCGATCGAGCTGCGCGCTCTCGCGGCCCGGTCCACGTCCGCCGATCTGAACGGGAGCCCCTCGATGAGCCGACGGAACTGCCGGCCGACCCCGCCGAGGCCATGGCAGTGCTGCGCGACAAGTCGCGCGATGAGTGAATGGGCATGGATGGACAGGATTGACATGGATCGCGCGTCATTCCCGCGAAGGCGGGAATCCACGGCCCACAGGAATCGGAGTAAAATCCCACGATGATGATGATTGCTTTCTCATGTCCGGCAGCATCCTCACCCGCACTCGGCAGCGCCTCCAAACCGCTGCCACCTTGCAGCTGGCGGCTGACATCCTACTTGCCGCCGCCCCCGGAAATGTGACCTTCCAGCAACTCCAGCCGCGCTTCGACCTGTTACAGGAAGAGATCGCGCAACTCGCGGGCCGCTGCAACGTCCGGCGAACTTCTACGGCGACTGAACCATTCAGGCCCTTCCCGGAACTTCCCGGACCCTCCCGCAACGCCTCAAGCTCGCCCGGCGGGGCATGCACCAACGTCCACCGGCATTATCTGGCGATCCAGTAAGATTCACAGCGCGCGACAGGTGTTTCAAAGAGCGCCACACCTGTCGCGCCGCGCGCGACACCTGTTTCAAAGAGCGCCACACCTGTCTCAAGCAATGAATCACCTGTCGCGCGCAATCAGCGTTCCGATTCTGGCCCCAGCGGCCCGGCTGCGTATGCTGTCGCCGAACGGAGTCACTCGTGACCGAATCCGGAAGCGTCGCTCTGATACAGTCATTGCCCTCACCGATGTAGCCGATGCAGCGCCATAATTCGTCCATTTTTGTCAGCAGGTTCTGATGGTGGGAGCCGCGTGTGGGGCAAGCAACGGGCGACGCTTCAGTCTCAGCCCCGGCGAAGCCGAGACTGTTCGTCCAGACTGCCCATCAGACCAGCCCCCGAGCCACCGAATCGCGGCGACGTCAGCACGCGGAAGTCGCCTTTTGGCAAGACGATCGGTCTGTCTGACAAAACGGAGGGTCCGTCTGCAAAGACGAGCCGTTCGTACACCAAAACGGAGAGTCCGTTTACCAAGACGAAAGTTCCGTCTGGCAAGACGAAGTCTCCGTACAACAAGACGAAAGTTCCGTCTGGCAAGACGAAGTCTCCGTACACCAAGACGAAAGTTCCGTTTTGCGAAACGATCCCCCCGTCTTGCACTACTGTCGCGGTCTGGAAGTTGCGGGCCGGATCCCGGTGTTCTGCGCCGAGATGCGACGGAGCCGCGTGGGGTTCGCCGGGCTCACCCCACCCTACTTGCTCATCAATTCGGTCTGACGCAGCAGGAACGCGGTTCGTCGCCAAAGAAATTTGCCACTGGGGAGCAGGAATCCAGCGCGGCGGAGCGGTGTTCCGCCCCTGTGTCGCGGTGGAGAGGGTCGGAGTAGCGGTAGACAGCGGATGCGTAGCGGTGGGCAGCGGCTGAGTCGTGGTGGACCGGGGCTGAGTAGCGGTGGAGAAGGGCGAAGTCGTGGTAGACAGCGGCTGTGGAGCGGTGGCGAGGGCTGTTCTACCGTGACGCAGCGGCGGAGGAGCGGTCGGCGGCGGTCTTCCACCGCGACTGAAGCGCTGCGGAGCGGTGGAGCGGCCCGGAGTACTGGTCGGAAGCTGCGGATTTGAGTTGGGAACGGGCACCCCCTCATCCCCAATCGCCGCCGATGGCAATGCACTTTCCGGGGCCCGCCCGTTTGGGTAGACGCCCGGTGGCAGCCAACGGCCAGTCGGCTTTGGATACGAGCGGAATCGCATGTGGTAACATGATCGGATGATCCCACCGGGCACTCAGGCGGACTCCTTGCGATTCACGGTGCGCCAATCAGATGTGGCGCTTGAGGTGTGGACTACGAATCGACACGGGTACTGGGTCGTGCGATTCAATGGATCGCAAACGGGTGAGATGCTCGTACACCTCGATCATCTTGTTGGAACGTGCGAATCGCTTCGACTTTGTATTGATGCTGCGTCTGATCCTGCGACGAACCCGGGAGCGCGCGGCATGCACCAAACCGCGGCTCGCGATGTGCCGACTTCCGTGAGTGATGAGGGATCGATCGCTGTCACGTCGGAATGGAGCGGGACACCGGTAGTGTCATTGCGGTGCTACCTCGGCCGATCATGCGAGGATGGCATCATCGAGCGTCCTCTTACACTCGACGACGCCAAGCAACTGTACAACAACCTTGCAATTCTCTACAACGAGTGTCCGGACAAGGATGAGTGGACGCCTGATGACTCTGCCCAGTCAGACAGAGCGGAACCGGATCAATCGGTGCCAGTAGAAATCCAACGACCCCTGCGGCGAACGCTGTCACGGGCAGGCACCAAATTAATGGAGCAACTTCAGTCGGCTGACTTGGATATGGCAGCGTTCGATCTCGTCACAAAGCTC
>CAZVXI010000038.1:0-22126 GCA_964631295.1 uncultured Isosphaeraceae bacterium | reverse complement strand
GAGGGTGACACCGATGGTGATGAAACCGTCGGCCTTGGCGATCAAATCACGGTCCTCAATGAGTGGGGCAACACATGCGACTGCGCATATTGCCCGGGCGATGTCGACGGCGACGGTGTGGTTGGTCTGTCTGATCTGATGGCCGTCCTGTCCAACTGGGGCAATACACTCGACCCGTGCGCGTTCGTGCCGGGCAACCATCCATCTCGGCCCGGCTGGCGTCAGGCATCAAGGCCGAGGGCAGCGCGCAGCGGAAGGAGATGCTCGCGGTACTTCTCCGCGCGGTTGGCGGCCGACTTGTAAATTGGCCTGCGAACCTGGTCGTAGCTCAGCGTCATTACATCGCGATCTGCCTCGTAGTATCGAAGGCAGCGCTCATCCCATGGCAGATCGCAGAACTCGATGATTCTGCGAATCCACGTCTCGGGATTCTCCACGACATCCTCGTAGTCGATACTCAGGATCGGGACGTCCAGAACATCATGCCAGTGCTGCATCAGACGCTCATGCTCGCGATAGACAACCCCGAGTGATTCCAGATCGGTCGACCATGCATACTTGGATGTGTTCATCGCAGCGATGTAAATCGACAGGCAGTTGTCGAGTGGGTTACGGCGAACGTGTATCACCTTCGACTGCGGGCACAGCAATGACACCATCCCGAGGTGCATCCAGTTATCAAGGTGCTTGTTGACGACCCGCTTCGCTGACTTTCCGTACCCGCGCAGCTGTTCGTCGTACTCCCGCGCGAGCGCATCAGCATGTTCCTGCGTGAAGTCGCCCAGACATGCCGGGTACATCTGCAGCGATGACAGCCGCTCGGGCAGTTCATGGACGAGGTGCGCGAACTCGTTGATCTCGCCCGCACCGAACGCCTTCGGATGAGCGTGGATGATCTGTTCCGTCAGCGTGCTGCCGGAGCGCGGCAGTGATGCGATGAATACCGCCGACTGCGACTGCACACGCGGCCGGGGCAGACGTGAGAGATTCACCTCAGAGAACGTGTTGATCAGTTCATCAATCTGCGCCTCGTATGCGTCGCGATCGAAAGGCTCAGCAAGCAGCCGGTTGCTCTCCGCGAATGCTGCAAACGCCTCATCGATGCGGTCGAGCTTCTCACACGCGCGGGCAAGCCTGGCTGCGAGGCGACTGCGTGCGGCAAGGTCGATGTCTGCGTTGGCCAGATGCCTGTGAATGACTGGCAGCGTCTGCTCATATTCTCCGTCGGACTGCAGCGCGGTGACGTAGACGATCGCCATGGCAGGATCTTCCTCGCCGCGCTGAACGATCGGTTCGAGCAGTTCGCGCACCTGCTGCGTGTCGCCACGTCGCTCCAGTGTGGATGCCTTGGCTGACAGGGCGATGGCCATGCCGGGCTGCGCTGCGAGCGCGCGGTCGTAGAGTGCGAGCGCCTCGTCGTAGCGCCCCTGCCCTGCATAGACCTGCCCGAGCTTGACGAGCATGAGCGGCGCGTTATCGGTCAGTTTGAGGACTCTGGTCAGATGTTTCTCAGCATCATCGAAGCGGCCAAGCCGGGCTGCACAGGTGCCGGCGAGCTCGAGCAGCGCGCCATCCGATCGATGCGTCTTGAGCAGCGCCTTCGCCAGACTGTACGCCCGTGGGAGATTGCGCTTCTTGAACGCCGCGAACGCCTGCGTCCGGCGGACAGCGTCATCAAACTGCACCTGCTTGCCCGCAGGCTGGTGCCCGAGCGGCGACTTATGGGACGTGCGTGCCACGGGTGGCAACTCCTTCCAGGAGAACGTACATCGTCTCGATTCGCACGTTTTCTGTGCCCGGATCGCCGAGCTTGCCTCAACTGCCAGATGACAGGGCCAATCGTGCGATTCACGCAAGACAGGCAGCATCCGCTCGCGATCACCTGCGTAGAGAAACCACAGGAGTGGATCGAAAAGCATTTGACACGCTGACGATCCGCGGCATGGTAAGATCAGACGTGACAGACCACTGGCCTTGCCGCCCGTGTTTTGCGAGCGGAGAGAAGAGACGAGACACATGCATTGGCGATTGAGAGAGTCGTCATCGCAACAGATTGCACAGGGGAAGAGAAGATGAGGACCGAGACGACCAAGCGAACCGGAACGCTCGTGAGCAGCGCCGTGCTTGCGGCCGTATGCTGCGGCACCATCGCAACGCCCGCCTGGGCTGATGCGCCCGATGATATTCAAATCAACGCCGCGCAGTTCGACGATGCCTACGGCCCGGAAAGCCCGTGGGACTTCATCCAGGGCCTGCACACGTTCGGCACAACCGACACATTCGACAGCGGCTATGCCCCGGGCTTCGGCTATGAAGTTGATGTGACCTCCGGCACGACCGGCCCGAACAGCTACTACATGCTCTTCGACTGGTCCGCCTTCGATCTGCCGTATGGGATTGGCAACGGTGCCGACCTGCTGTTCTTCACCCTCAACCTCTACCCGGTTGATGAGCGCACCGGCGATGGCACCGAAATCGAATCGGTCTCGATCACGACCTCAGTCGGCGGCATCGACATGGTCGACATCAGCGGCCTGACAGAGACAGACGGCCTTGTCGAGTTTCAGGCGAACGCGCAAACCGTTGAAGACAACGGCGGCATCATCGTCGTCGAATGGTCGACCAAGGCGATTCCCGCTCCAGGCGCGCTTGCACTGCTCGGCATAGCAGGCTTCGTTGGTTCACGCCGACGCAGGCGAAACTGAATCAGTCACTGACTCCGACTGTTTCCGACTGACTCCAAAGACAATATTCCAATCGGTCCACATTCCTTTCCGGGGGTGGACCGGTTGTGATTTTTGCGCACACGTTTATTCCGAAGCGCGCAACGACTCGCCGCCGTACTGGCCTCGCTCCGCCTGCAGAGGCCAGCGGTCCGCCGTCGCTGCCGACCACGATTCCCGCAGCGCCTCTGGGACGTCTGCTTCATCGCCGAGCAACTGCCCCAACTCAAGCACATCGTACAACTCGCCAAAGTGCCGCACGCGCAGGTCATCCACACGGCGGAAGATGTGGTGCGGCCGCAACTCATGCGGATGGCTCAGACCCATCGCTCCAAGCAGTTCCAACAAGGAGTGAATCGTCGCGTGATGGTACCTGGAGACGCGTTCGTACTTGTCTTCGATCACAAGTCCGTTCACAAGCGCTGGCGTGTGTGTCGTGATCCCCGTCGGGCAGTGCCCGCTGTTGCAGCGCAGCGCCTGAATGCACCCAAGCGCGAGCATCATGCCTCGCGCCGATGCGCACAGGTCGGCACCCATCGCAAGCGCTCGGATAATATGAAAGCCCGTGAGGATTTTGCCTGATGCGATGATCTTCACGCTGTCGCGAAGGTTGACGCCACACAGCGCGCCGTGCACGAACATCCATGCATCGCGTGCCGGCATGCCGAGCGAGTTGGTGAACTCGAGTGGCGCTGCGCCCGTCCCGCCCTCGCCACCGTCGACTGAAATGAAGTCGGGGGTGATGCCCGTCTCGATCATCGCTTTGCAGATACAAAAGAAATCCGTCCGCCTGCCAATGGTCAGCTTGAACCCGACCGGTTTGCCGCCTGATTCCTCACGCAGCTTCGCGATGAACTCGAGCAGGCCGCGCGGGCTTGTGAATGACGAATGCGATGGCGGCGAGAACACTGTCTTGCCGACCTCGACGCCACGAATGGCAGCTATCTCAGGCGTCACTTTCGCCGCAGGCAGAATGCCGCCATGCCCGGGTTTGGCCCCTTGCGAAAGTTTCAGTTCAATCATCTTGATGTTCGGATGCTGCGCCTGATCGCGGTACTTTGCGACATCAAACGTTCCATCTTTTGCGCGGCACCCGAAGTATCCCGTACCTATCTGCCAGATGAGATCGCCACCCGAGTTGAGATGAAACGGCGAGACCCCGCCTTCACCCGTGTTGTGCGCGAAGTTGCCATGCTTTGCGCCGCGATTCAGCGCTTCGACCGCGCGATTTGACAGCGCGCCATAGCTCATCGCGCTGATATTCAGCAGCGAGGAAGCATACGGCTGTGCGCACTGATCACATCCAATTGTGATGCGCGGCGCTTCCTCCATTGGCATAGCCGCGCTGATCGAGTGACCTGCCCACTCGTACCCTGTTTCATATACATTGCGATGCGTGCCGAACGGACGCGTGTCAAGCTCACCCTTTGCACGCTGATACACGAGCGCGCGAAACTCTCGCTCGATCGGGAACGCATCGATGTTCGACTCAATAAAGTACTGCTGAATCTCCGGCCTGACGCCCTCGAAAAGATATCGCACGTGACCGATGACCGGAAAGTTCCTCAGGATCGTGTGTTCGGTCTGGCTGATGTCCCAGATACCCAGACCAATGAGCGGCAGTACGACCAACAGCAATAGAAGAATCGGCAGCCAGAGGAGCGCGCACAGCGCAATCAGAATCAGCAGACCTGCCGAGATACCGAAGAACCACGAATGAACCATGCGTTCAGGATAGCGGCCAGGATCACGAAGTTGCCAGTTCCGTCACGGCATCCGCAAACCGCTCATACTGCTCCGGCGTGTTGTACACCTGGCATGACGGCCTGATCCACCATCGCCCCTGACATTCGTTCACCGGGCATTCGATCTGACATCGCTCGTACAGGAAGCCCGGGACTCTCGCAGCTTCATCAACCAGCGTCTTGAACTGTTCCGGCAGCGCGATGCACGCCATCGAGCCGAGCATGGAACCATCGACCGGCGTCGCGGCTTCGGTCCCCCACCGCTCGGCGAGCATCGCATGCACCCACCGCGCGAGATCGTGATTATGCTGGCGCACACGATCCCAGCCGAACTGCTGCTCGAACCACTCGATCGCAAATGCAGCGGTGAGCCACGGCGTGAAGTCGCGCGTGCCCTGCCAGTCGAACTCAGCCGACATGCCTTCATCAAGAAAATGGCTGATCACCGCGGGATGCAGATCCTGCTGCTTATCTTTGCGTGCCCAGAGCAATGCAGCACCCGGCGGCGCACACACCCACTTGTGCAGATTCCCGACGTAGTACGCACAGCCAAGCGACTCCAGATCGAGCGGCACCATGCCCGGCCCATGCGCACCATCGACGATGACATCTATCCCGCGCGCGCTACAAACATCAATGATCGACTGGATCGGCAGCACCGCAGCCGTTGGCGATGTGATGTGATCGACCACCACCAGCCGCGTGCGATCTGACAGCGCCGCGGTGATCATCGCAACAATCTGCTCCGGGCCCGTGATCGGCAGTGGAAGCTCGATTTCGGTGTACGTCGCGCCGGCCCGCCGTGCGGTGAACCGCATCGTCTGTCGCACTGCGTTGTAGACATGATCAGTCGTAAGCAACTCATCGCCCGGCTTGAACTCGATCGATCGCAGGATGCCGTTGATGCCTTCCGTCGTATTCGTAACAAAGCCGATGTCTTCAGGAGCAGCGCCGACAAAATGCGCGACCGGCACCTTCGCGCGGTTGATCATCTCCGTGCGCTTGCGGTCGAAGTTGACAACCGGATTGCGCTCAAACTCATGGCGCAGCGAATCCTGATGGTCCTCGATCGCTGCCGGCCTCGCGCCGAAACTTCCATGGTTGAGAAAGGTGATCGAAGGATCGAGCCGCCAAAGTGAGGCGATGTTCTCGCCAAGCGCATCGTGCGGCGGCCGATCGCCGGACCTGTTGATAGCCGAACCTGTGCTGATCGTGGTCATGACATCATGGTACGGCAGCACGCGGTCACCTGAGACCAGACCGATGCCGATCATCCGAGTTGCCGCGCTGGGGCTGCCCCGCAACCGCGCCTGAGCGCGCTGCCCGACCAGATCAGTCCAAGTCCACGCCACACAATGAAAGTCTGGCGACGACACCCGTACAACGTCCGAGAATATGACTTGACTTGCGGCGTGTGTTCTGCTAACGTGTTCCGAACAACTTGGCCGATGGGTGTGTGCGAGCCGGTCGCGGTGGCCGGTGGGCGAGAGATTGGAACTCGTTCCAGGAAGAGCACGCATCGTGGCAATACCGCTGATTCAGACCGGGCCGGGCGGAACGTACCGGCGAACATACTGGCCCAATGGCCGACGAATAACCGCCATCGAGGGCCTCACGGAGGAGGCAGGCAATGCATCGGCAGACATCAACCATGACGGCTCAAGACAGCCATTCGCGGCGGCTGAACAGCACCACGAGCAGCAGATCGCGTCCGATCGGACCTCCTCCAGAGGCCGAGCCAGGCCGCTTGAATGGCTCGATCGAGTTGTCGGCGTTGACCGGGTCGAACTCAGCGGGGAAGCCGTCCGGGCGTTTCTCCGGCAGAGAGCGGCAGCCCGCCGTGAGGTCAGTCACATCACAACAGGAGCGGCGTCGGCCGACACGGGCTCTTCAAATGCTGCCCAAGTTCGTCTCGCAATACTTTGTGATGGGTGGTTCCAAGCCCAGAAACCCGCATTGGAGGCCGTCAGAGCAGGCTCGGCGCGTCTTGCGACTGGATTCACCCACAAACCAACCGGTCCAAACACATTCCTGTCAAATGCAGGACGTTGGGCGGAACCAACAGCCGAACCCGAACGAATAGACAGTCCCCGCAGGAGTAGCGCCAGTCGACTCACGCTGGCCCTCAGGAAAGAGACCAGGCAAACCACAACTGCCACCCGCAAGGAGCACACAAGTGAACCTCACCCCTCGGCAGCTCAAGATTCTCCAGATGATTCGCGACTCTCGTGTCGTGCGCGGCTATTCCCCGACGATGCAGGAACTCGCCGACGAACTCGGCATCAGCAAGGTCACAGTCTTCGAACACGTCGAAGCGCTGATCAAAAAAGGCGTGCTGCATCGCGAGCCCAACAAGGCACGCTCTTTGTCGATTATCGATGATGCGATCGTCCCCGACGAAGCTCAGCCGCTGCGCTTTCCGCTCGTCGGCAAAATTGCAGCCGGCTACCCGATCGAGAAGTTCGAGCAGTCTGATTCGCTCAACCTCGAAGACATGTTCGGCCCGCGGGTCGGGCAGAAAGCCGGCACCTTCGCGCTGCAGGTCGAGGGCGAGTCCATGCGCGATGAAGGTATCCTTGATGGCGACTATGTCATCATCGAGCGTCGTGAAACCGCTCGTGATGGCGAACGCGTTGTTGCGCTGCTTCCGTCCGGGGAAACGACACTCAAGACGTTGTTCCGAGAGAACGGCAAGATTCGACTGCAGCCAGCCAACCCGGATTTCGACCCCATCATTGTCGATGACTGTCACGTCCAGGGCGTTGTTGTCGGCGTGATGCGCCGCTATGAGTGACACGCTGGCGACCTTCGCCGGGCCGGTCATCCTCGCACCAATCGCACGCTGCCGGTGGCGTCTTTCCGTGCGATGCCGCGGATCTCAAGAATCGTCAGGTCCGCGAGCAGTTGTTGCATGCTGAGCCCTGTCGCTCCTGAGATCTCTTCGCGGCGCGCCGCCGTCCCGTGATCGCGCAGTGCTGCAACGATCCGCTGTTGGCTTGGTGAGAGATTCGATTCCGCAATCGATAATGCCCGCGCTGCTGATTCTGCTGCGGGCTTCTCCACGTTCTCATTGCCTCGCACACCATCGACTGCCTCACGCGCGCCCCGAAGCAGGTTCTGCGCACCGTCAAGCTGTTCAAGCACTTCGGTATGTGATGTCACCATCGCCGCCCACCCCTCGCGAATCGCAAGGTTGCAGCCGGCACTCGTTGGCGAATCCACCCGGCCGGGCAACGCCATCACTTCACGATGATGTTCATCCGCTGCTTTGCGCGCGGTGATGAGCGCGCCACTGCGTTTGGCCGCCTCAATCACAAGAACGCCAAGCGACAGACCTGAGATGATCCGATTGCGACGTGGAAAGTTCTCTGCACGGGGCTGCGTGCCCATCGCAAACTCACTGATCACTGCCCCGCCCCGCGCGATCTGATGAAACAGGTCGGCATGCTCGCGCGGATAATCCACATCAAGCCCGCAGCCAAGCACCGCAATCGTGCGACCACTGACTCGCAATGCAGCGCGATGCGCTTCTGCATCCACACCCAGCGCCCCGCCCGAAACAATCGTCAATCCCGCCTGCGCGACCAGCGCACCAAGGCGTCCAGCCTGCTCGCGCCCATACGCGCTGCACCGCCGCGACCCGACAATCGCCAGCGACAGATCATCGCCTGCATCAAATGACCCGCGAATCCACAGCGCGGGCGGCGCACTGTCGATCGTCGCGAGCAACGCGGGGTAATCGTCGTCGCCGAACAGGACCATCCCCGCGTCATGGCTGCGCATCGCCTCGCGCTGCTGATCAACATCCGCAGAATCGATCGCGCGCCGCAATGCCTCGGCAGTCTGCCGGCCGACGCCTGGCACCTGAATCAACTCATTGATCGGTGCAGCCGCGGCCGCCTCATCTGATCGGAATCGATCACGCAATCTGGAAAGCGTCACCGGGCCGATTCCGTCAGCCAGCAACAGTGCGAGCGTTGCATCCGGTATGTCGTTCGGGCTTCGCGGCATGGCCGCGATCATACGAGTTCATGATGGTCTCCGCGAGCGAGTTTCGAGTCCGCCGACGGGAAACTGACCTATTCATCACCCAGCGCCGCGCTTGCTACTTTGGTTGCGACCGGTTCCTGCTGGGGTTGCCATTCACTGACACGTTCTTCGGCACGCACGAGTTGGTCATAGCTGATCGTCTGCTCGAGCAGATCACGAGATTCGACGGCAGCATCGTACCCGGCTGCTGCGCTGAGCGCGAACCACATGTAAGCTGTCTCCTCGTCTTGCGGTATACCGCGACCGTGCAGGCACATCTTCCCGAGCGTGTGCTGTGCGTGCGGCTCACCTTGTAAAGCGGCGCGCGTCAACCATGAGACAGCTTCGTGGTCATTTTGTGTCACGCCGCGCCCGCGCAGATACAGTATCCCGAGATTCGCTTGTGCGATCGGCCGGCCCGTCTCAGCAGCACGGGTGAACCAGTGTCCTGCTCGATCATAACTTTGGCCAACACCCTCGCCACGGAGATACATGAGGCCGAGTTTCGTTTGCGCAGGCGCAAAGTCTTGCTGGGCTGCTTTCTTATACCATCGAGCTGCAGACGCTGCGTCCGATTCAGCTCCGCGCCCTTGCTCGCACATCCAGCCGAGTGCAAACTGTGATTGGGCAAGTCCGTGTCGTGCCGCGTTCTCAAACCAGTGCAGCGCTGCTGTGTCATCACGATCAATGCCATTGCCGGAGAGATACATCACACCAAGGCTATTTTGCGCAGCAGCATAGTCCTGCGTAGCAGCTTTCTCGTACCAATACGCAGCTTTCGCAGGCACACGTGGAACACCTTCCCCATATTCGTACATGACACCAAGCGTGTGCTGGGCGCCGGCGTGCCCCTGGGCAGCGCTGCGTTTGTACCACTTGGCAGCCACCATCAGATCTTTCGGGAGTTCCACGCCCTTGTAATGCATCGACGCAAGCAGGAACTGTGCCTCGGTGCTCTCATCGCGTGCTGCCATGCGCAACAGACCAGCCGCCTCTCCATCGCGCGTGGCTGCAGTCTGGCCGCACATCTGCATGACTGCCAGGTTGTTCTGCGCGCTCGGATTGCCCTGTTTTGCAGCAAGCCGAAACAGTTCCGCCGCTTGAGCATAGTCCTTGTCAACGCCGGCACCCTTGTAGTACAGCAGCCCGAGGTTGCTTTGCGCTTCAGCAAGGCCCTGGCCGGCGGCCCGCGTGTACCAGTCGACAGCGAGAGCGTCATCTTCAGGTACGCCTTCGCCATTGTCGTGCATCAGACCGACAACGAACTGTCCCTGCGCATCACCTGCATCCGCAAGCGGCTGCCAGTGGTCGAGCGCGGTCTGGAAGTCGCCCTTTTTATACGCGACCCACCCCAGCCGATGTGACGATGCGCAGCCAGGCGCGTGCGTGAGGATTATCAGACCGCTCAGAGCCACCGCCATGCTATGCAGCTTACCGATGAGCAATCGTACCGCCATGTGCCCTCCTCCGACGATGCGTGTTGTTGCATCGCTGGAGAAGAGCATCGGAGGCCCCGATGCGCGCGTTGAGCGCCAGAGTGCTTTCCACTCGTTGGGCGCGCAGCCTGGTCCGACATCTTAATAAACCGGCAGTTACGGGTCGTTCGACCCGGAGAGTATCTGTGCGGCCTGTTCCATCTGTTCCGGTGTCATCCGCTCTTGGAGACGCACGACTTGCAGGGCAGCATCCGGGTACGCCTGCTCACTTGCACGAGTTGCCCACACATAGGCCGAGACGTCATCCTGCTCTATGCCGCGGCCAGACTCATAAGCGAGCGCGAGTTTCTGTTGCGCCATCGCAAGCCCCTGCTCAGCCGCTTTGCGAAAGAGCGCTGCCGCTGCCTGATCGTCCTGCTCCAGGCCGCGCCCCTTCAGGTACATCTGACCAAGACTCACCTGTGCTGTCGCAACTCCCTTGTTCGCTGCACGCGTGAGCAGTCGCGCAGCATCGGCATCGCTCTGACGCACGCCATCGCCATGGATGTGCATGAGCCCGAGGCACGTTTCTGCAATGGCGAGGCCATCTTCCGCAGCCTGTCGAAACCAGTATGCCGCCACACTGTGATCGCGCCGCACTCCCCGGCCAAGCGCATACAGCATGCCCATGCCGCATTGAGCATTCGCGATCCCCTGATCAGCCGCGCGCTTCAGCCACCTGCGCGCCAGGCGATCATCGCTTGGCACACCGAACCCGGCCATGTACATGAAACCAAGATTGCTTTGCGCGTAGCCGTTGCCCTGCTTTGCAGATCGCTCATACCAGCGGGCAGCCTCAACTGGATCACTCTCGACACCCTGACCGTACTCATAACACATGGCAAGAGCGAACTGAGCATCTGCGTCGCCCTGCTCTGCTGCCTGCTGATACCACTCGGCCGCCTGCTGCTGATCCTGAGGAACACCATCACCTTGCGCATACAGCAGACCGATGTAGTACTGCGCGCTTGCATCACCGCGTTCTGCGAGCGGTTGCCAGTGTTCGAGCGCCATAGCAACATCACCGGCAAGATACGCATCGCCCCCACGCTGCATTTCACTCCTGCATCCAATACCAGACAGACAAACGAGGAGATACACGATGCATGACATCGCCCGACTCCAGCGCCGGGACATATTCAGAAATGATTGCCGGTAGGTGTGCATGCGTGAGCTCCGCTTGTGTTCGTCTACAACTTTAGCACGGCGCGGTGACGTTGCAACAGACGCATCGCCCTGCTCGTATGCGACTCTTCACACAAACTTTGCATTGCGCATATGCGAAACATGCGCACATAGACGTAAATACACCCCTGCCATCGGCACGCTGTTGTGTTCGTTCGGTCAGAAGAAAAGAGACACGAAGGAGGTTTCGGAATGAAAGCAGGATTACTGTGTTCAATTCCCGTTCTCGTCGCGGGACTCATTGCCAGTCATTCGTCGGCTGGCCCAATGCCGAGCGACGATCGCTGGTGGTTCTCGCACAACTCCGAGTTCCGGCGGATCGCGACATTCCCCGTGTATGAGAATGAGGACGTAGGTACCGAAACCGTGGCGGAGATCGTTGCCTCTGCCAATGGCGGCAATCTTCTGATCTACTCCGACAGCGAAAACGGAACAATCGGCTTTGTGGACATTTCCGATCCGTACAACCCGCAGCCGGATGGAACCGTAACCGTCGGCGGTGAACCAACGTCGGTCGCGGTCCGAGGCAACTACGCTCTTGTCGGCGTCAACACCAGCCCAGACTTCGTCAATACATCAGGCGAGCTGGCAATCGTTGACATCTTCTCACGAAACATCGTGCGCACAATCGCTCTCGATGGCCAGCCCGACAGTGTCGCTGTCAGTCCGAATGGAAGGTACGCCGCGATCGTCATCGAGAATGAGCGCGATGAAGACCTTGGCGACGGTGAGCCCCCGCAAGCCCCCGGTGGTTTCCTCGTGCGTCTGAAGATGTTTGGGCCGGTCAATTCGTGGTCGACCAGCAACATCAGCCTTGACGGGCTTGCAGACCAGTTCCCCAATGATCCGGAGCCCGAATTCGTCGACATCAACACTTCCAACATTGCGGTCGTCACGCTGCAGGAAAACAACCACATCGTGCTCGTGTGGCTTCCGTTGAGTTGGGTCATCGCCGACTTCCCGGCAGGCACAGTTGATCTGACAAACATCGACACGAACGAGAATGACCTGATCGAACTGAACTCCTCGCTTAGTGACATTCCGCGCGAGCCGGATGGCGTCGCCTGGACGTCGCCGTTCACGTTCTTCACCGCTGACGAGGGCGACCTGTTCGGTGGCAGTCGCGGCATCACCAGTTATTTCAGGAACGGTGCACCACTGTATCAGTCCGGCAACCGAATCGAGCATATCGTCGCCCGCGCAGGTCACTATCCTGAGGACCGTTCGGAAAACAAGGGCAACGAGCCGGAGAATGTTGAGTATGGCCGATACGGTCAGGAACAGTTCCTGTTCGTTGGATCGGAGCGCGCGAATGTCGTGATCGTCTACCGCCTGAGTGGATTTCTGTTCGGATCGATCTTCCCGCAGTTCGTACAGGTGCTGCCTTCGAGCGGGTCCAAGCCGGAAGGACTGTTGGCGATTCCGGAACGCGATCTCTTCGTTGTCGCCAATGAGGACGATGACCGCGGTGACAAACTGCGTTCTACCATCTCCATTTATGAGCGTACCGACTTCGGCAACTACCCGACCGTGCAATCTTCAAATCGGCCTGCTGGCACGCCCATCCCGTGGGCGGCGCTCTCCGGACTCGCAGCCGACAGCAGTGGCGCGCGCGGGGGCGATGCATTAACCGTCTACTCCATTCACGACAGCTTCTATACAAAGAGCCGCGTGTACTCGCTGGATGTCAGCGGTTTTCCAGCCATCATCACTGGTGAGACGATGCTCGTCGACTCCAACGATGTGCTGATCAACTCGCTCAATGACCTCAAGAGCAACCTGCCTGGCACTGCGACAGATGACTTCAATCCGGAGGATCTGATCAACGATGATGACAGTGTCAATCTCGACCCGGAAGGTGTGGCAGTGCGCACCGGTGGCGGCTGGTGGATCGCATCTGAAGGAAGGGGAAACCTCGACAGCGGTGTGAGCAATCCGGGTAATCGACCCTTCGAGAGCCCGAACATGATCCTTGGCGTGCAGCCGGATGGCGCGATCGATGTCGTCGTACAACTGCCGACTGATCTGATCCAGAACCAACTGCGCTTCGGGCTTGAGGGTGTGGCTGAAACGTCTGACGCTGCATATGTGTGCTTCCAGCGTGCATGGCAGAACTCCGGCGATCCTGCTGATCGGGCGCGCATCGGGCGCTACGACTTTGGGACGGGCGAGTGGACATTTGCGCACTATCCGCTTGATGCGCCAACTTCGCCAAACGGTGGCTGGGTCGGACTGTCCGAACTCACATACCTTGGTGGCGATACCTTTGCAGTCATCGAGCGCGATAATCAAGGTAATACCGATGCGACGATCAAGCGCATCTACACCTTCTCGATCGGTGGCATCACGTTCAAGCCCAACGCTGATGTCGCTTCATTCGAAACGATCAGCAAGACAATGGTGCACGACATCATGACAGATCCCGAGTTTGAAGCCACCAACGGCCTGATGATCGAGAAATGGGAGGGATTGACCATCCTCCCCAATGGTGATGTCCTCATTGTGAACGACAACGACGGCGTCGATGATTCCACCGGTGAGACGCAACTGCTCAACATCGGCGATGTCATCAACAACTGATTCGACTGATTCTGCACACTCGCGCAATCATCGCCGGGCTGTCTCACCGAGGCAGCCCGGCTTTCTGTTGCAGGCAACTGTGCATACGAATGCTCACAGAGACGGGTTGTGCTCGAGATATCGTCCACAGTGAATACTGCAAAGTCACATCCCGCCGCTTGATCAGCGCACCATCACGCATCTACCATCGCGCACATGGATACTCGTGGATTCCGTATTGGGATTGGTCAGGTGTACGCGGAACGCAACGATGTTCCCGGCAACCTCGAGCGCATTACCGAGATGGTGGATCGGGCTGAAACAGCCGGTGTCGACCAACTGGTCTTCCCTGAGCTTGCTTTGACTGGCTACGTGGTCGATAACAGATTCTCGCAGGCAGCGGTCACACTGAAGGGCCCGGAAGTTGAGAGACTGCGTGACCTTTCACATCGTGTGAGTATTGCCGTGGGCCTGATCGAAGAGACACAGACTGCATTATTTTACAACAGTGCTGTCTACTTCGAGAATGGCAGCATCAAGCACCTTCATCGGAAAATCTACCTGCCGACGTATGGCATGTTCGATGAGCGACGGTACTTCGCCGCCGGATGGGATGTGTCAGCGTTCGACACGCATGAGTCTCGCAACGCGATGCTCGTGTGCGGTGATGCATGGCACATTCCGCTTGCGTACATCGCGGCTCATGATGGTGCTGATGTACTCATGATC
Organism: uncultured Isosphaeraceae bacterium; assembly: GCA_964631295.1. Taxonomy (GTDB): domain Bacteria; phylum Planctomycetota; class Phycisphaerae; order Phycisphaerales; family SM1A02; genus CAZVXI01. The sequence goes on along the minus strand of CAZVXI010000038.1, from coordinate 7,681 downwards.
CTCGCTGCCAGTTCGAGAGAAGGCCTCACAGACACCACGCCATGCGCTGACGCCTGGCACTGCATGTGTCGTAGTTATGGACTCACCTTGTCCTGTTTTGTTGTATTTGCCAATCTGGCTGGAAATGATGGCGCGCACAGCTTCTGGGGCGGATCGTTCGTCGTCGGGCCGGATGGCAACATCATCGCTGAAAGCAAGACGTCCGAGCCAGACCTTGTCGTTGCTGACCTCGACTTCCAAGAGTTGAGACAACAGCGGATCCGACTCCCGTTCAGGCGTGACGACAGCATCGCACACACCGCTCAACTTGCACAGCGCGTCATGCAGGCGAAGATCGTCCGAGACCATTACATCGATTCAATCCCACACGAGCCTCCCGCACCGAAGCCTCGCTAACAATGCGCCCATCGAGGTCTACGCATGCGCACAGAAGAAGCAACGTTTTTCAGCGACGGCCTCCGCCTTGGAGCCACCTACTACTGGCCGGACTCACATAGTGATTCGAGCCCTGCTCCGCTTGTCATAGCGAACTCCGGCTTCACCGGTTTGCGACACATTCACCCCGCGCGATTCGCGCGATCTCTGACAGCCCGCGACCTTCCTTGCTTCGCGTTCGATTATCGAGGATTTGCTGACAGTGAAGGACCGCGCCATCGCGTGCTTCTGGAAGAGCAGGTCCGCGACATCATGCACGGCACTGCGTTTGCAGCAAGTGATGATCGGATCGATGCATCGCGGATCATCCTGCTTGGCTGGGGTATGGGTGGTGGCTTGATCATTGATGCCGCGCGCGAGCTTGAAACTGTATGCGGCCTCATTGCGATCAATGGGTTCTACAACGGCGATCGCGTGCAGCACGCCCATCGAGATGCCAACGCATACTCAGCGTTCCGCACACGGGTTGAAGACGAGCGGAGCAAGAGGAGCCGGACAGGCGGAGCAGAGTATGTTGATCCGTTCGACATCTACCCCCTTGACGAGCAATCTCGCACATATGTTGATGAAATCCTGCGCACAACACCCGGATATCAGGCGGAAACATATTCGATGGAACTTGCTGACTCTCTGCTGAGGTGGAATGTGGAGGCATATGCGACGAGCATGCAACTTCCACTGTTGATCGCGCACGGCGACTCAAATCTACTCCACCCCACACTTGAAGCGAAGTCGCTCTATGACGCGTATGCCGGCCCGAAGGAACTCTACTGGATCAAAGAAGCCGGCCACACAGAGTTCATGCATGATGCCGATCCGCGCTTTCAGGCACTGGCGGCACATGTCGGTTCATGGATCGACAACCTGCTCACACTCGAGGCCGCGTGATGGATATTCACGACGCCATCGATCTGCACGTGCATTCATCGCCGGATGTGTACGAGCGCTCCGTTGATGATGTGGAACTTGTGCGCGAGGCCCAGGCAGCCGGCATGCGCGGTATCCTGCTCAAGAGTCATCACACGCTCACGGCAGATCGTGCGACACTCGCAAGATATCACGTCGACATGCACGTGTTCGGCGGACTGGTTTTGAACCACACCGTTGGTGGACTGAACCCGGTTGCCGTCGAAACGGCGATCGCATTTGGCGCAAAGCAGATCTGGATGCCGACTCTGCATGCAGCACACTGCCTTCAGGTCGCAGAGGCGGAGATGTTCCGCTCCGAGGCGCGCAAGGGTCGTGAAGGCATTCGCATTCTTGATTCTGCGGGCGCGATCAACCCGGAAGTGATGCCGATCCTTGAACAGATTCGCGATGCTGATATCGCACTTGGCACCGGGCATCTCGCGCCACAGGAGAGTCTCGCACTGCTTGAAGCAGCGCATTCCATGGGAATCGACAAACTGCTTGTGACGCATCCGCTGATGCAGTTCACACGCTTCGATATTGATCAGATGAAGGCTGCTGCCGCTTTTGGCGCTGTGCTGGAGTTTGACTATCTCTCATGCTCTCCGACATGGCATGCAGCCGTCCCACCATCTGCCACAGCACAAGCGATGCATGGTGTCGGATTCGATCACTGTGTCATGGGAACCGATGGCGGCCAGCCATACAACCCGCATCCGCCTGAGATGCTCAAACAGTTCGCGACCGATTTGCGTGCTGAAGGCATCGACGAATCGAACATCCGCCGCATGATGTGTGACAATCCTGCCCGGCTGCTTGGACTTGAGTGACTGTCGCGCAAAGACAGGATTCCGAATCTCAACTCTGGAGCCCTGCCGCACTGTTGCGACAATAGTACATGATGAATCATGGTCCAACGCAGTACCAGTATTTGTGCGCCACCTGAAGCGTGCTTCCTGCAACGATCGTCGCACCACTCACTGGCCCTGTCAGAAATCTTGCAGGGATTCTCATAAGTAGACTCATTTCATCCGGTTGAGAGAGTGAGTGCAACAACGCGCTGGTCGCTTGACATGATCTGGCGAAAGATAGAATCCGTGCGCGCACGCAGTGCACGTGAATATGAAGAACGCGAGCGCCCCAGTTGCGCTACATCAAGCGATTGCCTTGACTTCTACCGACCACCAACATCAGCGGACGCTGCATCGCCATCGGCAGCGCGCGGTTCAGCAAAATGCCAGCCCAGTTCCGTTGCAATGTGTCGCAACATGATCTGCCCGCGAACCGAGCCGCCCTTCGCGCCAAGTCGAGGCGAATATGCAGCGATACCTGCGCGCCGCAGCGCCGAGGAGATGATCAGGCCTGAAACGCCCGATTTTGCAGGCAATCCTGTCTGCACCAGGTACTCGCCTGATTCATCGTACATGCCGCATGTTGTCATGATTGAGATGACCGTTCGGACTGTTCGCGCAGAGACAACCTGCGTGCCGCCACGATCAACGCCACCACGCGCGAGCAATGCAGGGAAGTTGGCGCACGTACAGATGTCTGCCTCCAGCGAACACAGCGCAAAGTACACATCAAGCGCGTCAGTCACGGAACGATCCATCAGGTCTTTGCTGCGCAGGAGGTAGGCAATCGACCAGTTGTGCGCCCCGGCAGATCGCTCGATGTTGCGGACATCCTCGTTGATTGAAAGATCAGCTTCAAACAATCTGCCTGCCCACCCCTGCAACCAGTCGATACGCTGGTCGAGCGTGTTCCCGGGCACGCAGGAACAGAGCATGATCGCACCGGCATTGATCAGCGGGTTTGCAGGCGGGCCATGCCGGGCATCCAGTCGGGCGAGCGACTTGAAACTGTCTCCGGAGGGCTCCATCCCGACATGACAGAAAACCTCATCGTGACCGATGTCCTCCAGCAGCCCCGTCAGCAGCACAACCTTGGCGACACTTTGCAGTGTCACCTTTTCATGAGCAGCGTCGCCCGCACGCAATGATGTGCCATCGACAAGTGTGACAGCGAGGCCGGTCTGCTCGAGCGATACATTCGCGAGTGCTTGCGAATACTGTGCCGGGTCGCCCTCGTGATTCTGCGCTGCTAAATCTACTGCGGCGTTGAGCACCAACTGAATTCGCTCGTGCCGGTCGACGCCAACCGGCGGGAGACACTCGGGAACCACGATGCCCTGTTCGGGTGGGATGGTCATGCACGCCCTTTCCATTGTGCGCGTCCCGCGCATTCTAAAGAGTCAGGCTATGCAGGAAGGCGCGTGGCGTCGCGTCAAGGCCGCAATGAGGGCCGCGGAATCGACACCGCTGATACACTCGATTCTGAATCCTATTCGCGGGACTTCATCGAACCATGCGACCCGTGATTTCGATCTGCGCAGACGGCATCGACTCGACCGCACGGCAAGTTCCGCAAGAGCGACCAACTGCTTACGCGTTTGAGCAACAACAGGAAGGGTGCTGTCTCACCGGCATTCGCTCAGTCGTCCGCGGTTCGTGGAACCTTCATGAAGTCGTCGTTCGGGCCCGGCCATCCAAGACCAGACGCTCCGCCTTCGGCGTTGAGCAGTTCCACTCGTTTCCGATCTACATCTGCGAGGACGCTCTCGATCTGCACCTGCAGATTCGGGAACGCGCCGATCAACAGGACAGCAGTATCAAACTGAACATCGAACCGCTGAGCCACAAAGCGATGAAGCTGACCCCGATACGACCTGTACTGCTCATGATCGAATCCATTACGGACGAAAGATTCGTTCTTCCAAGCTGCGACAGTAGATTCCATTCGGCCGTGAATGGCCCGCATCCGCAACTTGTGTGACTCCAATGTCGATCGTAACAGGCCTGCCTCACGTGACGTCGGTTCGATCGCCTCAATCTCCTCGATTATGAAGTCTCCGAGATCATCGTCGAGAACGTCATAGAGTATCGGGAAAGCGCGCCGGCGATATTCCTCAGTCAACAAGGAGTATTCCTGATCACCTGAGAATGTACGGATCTCGGCGATTGTACTTTCGTTCAACTTGTGAATACGAGCGGCAGTTTCAGCAAAGCGCGTGCGGGAAGTCTCGAACTCACGGCGGATGTCGCGTAAATGCGCATTCACGGTGGCATCCGCGCGCGCATGCCACCACCCCGTCGCCGCAGCCAAGTCACGCCATAAATCAACGAGTTGCGTCATCTGCTGCGTTAGTCGTCGCTGGTATCGATCAAGGGCCGCATCCAACGCCGTTGCATCCGCCGGAACAAACTCTGCCGAATGCTCCTGCTTCAAATGCTGTATCAGCCCGGTCAGATCGACGGTCGCACCAGGAAAGCTCTTGGCATCGATGGGGGTGAGCAGGCGGCGTCTCCAGAACATCACATATTCCAGGCGCGATTGCTGTTTGTCCGTCAGGATCGGTGTCAACTCGTTGATGAAAGACTCATCAAACGCAAACAACCGCTGCGATGCTGACCTGCAATCAGCAAAAAGTGATGATTTGAACTTCGCCGCCGCGGCACTGGCGCGGCCAGCGTCAACGTAATCAGCGGAGCGCGTCCAGAGCGGGCTTGTCACATCGGTCCAGAACTCAAGGGCTCGCGGCCTGTAGGTTTCGTGAGCGTGTCGCAGGAACAACGCCTGAGCATCACTCAGGCGAAGACGCCAGCGAATCTCCTCCATCTGCTTGCTGCTCAGCGGCTCAGGGAGCGGCAACACAACGTAGACGCGACCCCATTCGCGTCCGATCATCCCGGCCTTCTGGTCGAATAACAACGTCGCAATGCGCGTCAATGTTTCTGGATCAACGCCTGCCTGCGTGAGTTCTGCTCGATCTTCTTCCGACAGGTCGCTATCCGCGATGCGCTCCACGATCATTTGCGCATGATCACCTTCGACAATAACCCCGGACTGATCTTGTGCTTCGGCGCGACTGACGACCGCGATGAGCGCACACACCGCAAGGATGTTGGTTGGCCGTTGCCTCATGGACACGGAACACCGCCGATGATGAACACATCAAGGGGTTGGCACTTCGACACAATCCAGTCACTAAAGGTACAGAAGCCCCCTAGGCAGATTCCTTCGCGATAGCGGCACTGGTCACTGTTCGCGACAATGCTCACAACCTGGGTTCCTCGCTCCACACCCTCACTGCAGTCGTTTCGAGTAAGCGTGTTCTCAGCATATGTGTCCCAATCCCACGGACAATATTCGAGGCCGTGGATCGTCAGACACTCAACAAGCACAGATTGAGGCGTGCAACAAGGAAGTTGGTACTCACAAACGCAATCATCGCTGGTCGATCCAGACGATGGCGCGATCACAATGAACGCGACAAGAACCAACGACAGAACCGCCAAGCGAATTGAGTGGCGTGGCGTGGCGTGGCGTGGCGTGGCGTGGCGTGGCATGACGGACCTCCTTGGTTGTGTGTCGCTGGCCAGACAAAGCGTGACCCGCGACGACTCGATTTCCGCCCAGACTACCCACCCCCCAATTGCTGTCAAGGAGAAAAACGAAGAGAATGGCCGAATCCGTTCTTCACCGCGCTCAGTGCACGCCCTGATCGGCGAGCCAGCGTTCTGCATCCAGCGCAGCCCGACAGCCGGTGCCTGCAGCGGTGACGGCCTGGCGATAGACCGAATCATGCACATCGCCCGCCGCGAACACGCCTTCGATGTTTGTCATCTGATCGTGGCTGTTGAGCTTGATGTAACCGCTGTCATCGAGATCGATGCCGGTGCCGTCAAGGAACTGCGTGGTCGGTGTATGGCCGATCGCAATGAACAGGCCGCGGACATCAAGATCTGATTCGTCGCCATTGACAGAATCTTTCAATCGCACGCCGGTGATCTTGTCATCACCGAGCACATCCACGACGACCTTGTTCCAAAGAACTTCTGTATTCGGCAGGTCAAGTACGCGCTTTTGCATCGTCTTGGAAGCGCGCAGTTCATCGCGACGATGAATGATTGACACCTTGGAGCCAAACTTGGCGAGGTAAGCCGCCTCTTCCATTGCGGTATCACCACCACCCACGACAGCAAGATGCTGATCGCGGAACAACGGCAGCGCGCCATCGCACACGGCGCACGCACTCACACCGCCGCCGGTTTGCGCAAGCCGCATCTCATTGTCAATCCCGAGCCAATTGGCGGTCGCGCCTGACGCAATGATCACCGAATGCGCTTTCACCGACTCACCGGAGGATGTCTCAAGCGTGAACGGTCGGCTTGAGAAGTCGCATCGCACAATGTCGCGGCCGACCACGCGTGTTCCGAAACGTTCCGCCTGCTTCTGGAACATCTGCATCATTTCGGGGCCCGTAACGCCGTCCGGGAAGCCTGGGTAGTTCTCAACGTCGGTCGTGAGCATGAGTTGCCCGCCGGGCAGCACCGGTGCGGGGTTCTGCTTCGGCACGCCGACATAACAGACCGGATCGAGGTTCGCTCGAGCCGCATAGATTGCAGCCGTCCAGCCCGCCGGGCCGCTTCCGATGATGACAAGTCTTTCCGCGTCAGCCATTCTTCTGCGTTTCCTCTTCGTTTGCGTTCAGTGCTCTGGGTTTGATTGCGAACGCGGCATCGTAGCCGACCGAAAGAAAGAAGGAAGGCGATGCATTCCGAGCATCGCCTTCAGGTCAATCAACAGTTTGTTGCCGCGATGTATTCCCGCGTTCCAGTCAATCGAGATAGCCCTGCTCGCGAGCCACGGCCTTGACTGGCGGCCAGATGAGCATATCGCCACGAACGCCATCCTCGGTGTGTTCGCCCGCACGATTGTCCGTGTGATCCTGCCCGCGACCCCACACCATCGCCTGGCCCGATTCAATCTCCAGTCGGCCCCAGCCCACGACGTTCACGTACGCGGGTTCGTTGGTGTACGCAAAGATGAAGTTACTAAAATCGTAATCGTACGGGTCAACGTCCGTACTCTTGCGGATGAACTGGGAATACAACGACTGCATGGTACGAGGCTGCGAGTTGAAGTTTCGCAAGTAGCCACAAACTCCAGCGGCAACCGCGGTGCCCCGTACTTCATGGATCAGTCGATTGCGCATCGCGAACAGGTCGGCGATGTCCTTCATCGATGAAATCACCGCAGCATAGCGCACGGGGTTCGTCTGTTCGTAATACGGATCAACATCGAGAATCGCGTCATAAGACTCGACACGCCAGCGACGCCACCAGTCGTCGTAGACGTCCGTCAGCCGCTCCATGGATGCATCAAGCGAGCCGTGCACCAGAGCAATCATCTGCCATCTCTTGGCGGCACCGAAGCGGGTCAGCGGGCTGTCTTCTGCCTGGATTGCTGCGAATACGCGACGGAATGCTTCCGGATC
>CAZVXI010000037.1:0-23759 GCA_964631295.1 uncultured Isosphaeraceae bacterium | reverse complement strand
GCAGCAGCCGCAGATCAGCCGGCACCTTGTCGCCGGCTTCCAGCAGCACGATGTCGCCGGGCACGAGTTCTTCAGACGGGACCGTGCGGCGTTCGCCCTGTCGGAGGACGGCGGCGCGCGGCGCGAGCATCGTCCGGATGGCGTCCATCGCCTTCTCCGCCTTGCCCTCCTGAATGAACCCGATGACCGCATTGGCGACAACCACCGCGAGGATCACCAGTGAGTCCATGGAGTGACCCAGCGCGGCCGTAATCAATGCCGCCACGAGAAGCACGTAGATCAGAATGTTGTGGAACTGGAACAGGAATCGCGCCAACACGCCGCGTCGCGGCGGTTCGGGCAGTCGATTCGAGCCGTGCAAACGCAACCGCTCCTCTGCTTGCGCATCACTGAGGCCGGATAGCGAACTGCTGAGATCCGACAGCACGTCGTCGACGGAGCGTTGGTGCCACTGCGCTGTCGCTGCGCCTTGAGTTGATCCCTGCAACTCGTTCATTGCCATGTCAATAGGCCTTCACCGGCGAGACGAACCCAGGCGGCTTCAATGCGAGAAGAGAGCAGCGAATCTTCTGCACGATGTTCTCGGCCGTGTTCCCGATGACAAACCCCGGAAGGCCAGTTCGGGCGACCGTACCCATTACGAGGATATCGATGTCCAGGTCCTCGACCCGAGACGGGATCAACTCACTGGGCTGCCCGCGCAGATGGTGAATGTGATTTGTTCCCTCAATTCCGGATTCAGCGAGAAGGTCATTGAGCGTGCTCCGATGCGCTGCTTGTGCGCCTGCGATCGTGCGCTCCACCTCGTCGTCCGCGACGCGGGCCCAAACGTTTTGTCGAAGGAAACTCTCGTATTCAAACTCCCAGCACGAGATGATCGCCAGTTCACCGCTGCACGTGTCCGCCAGCGATCTCGCCAGCGTCAGCAAGCGAAGTGAAAGATCATGGTTGGTAGCCCCCTGGCCTTCAGGATCGATCGCCACACCAACGCGAATGTCATGGCGACTCCGAGCAATGGGGCGGCATAGCCAAACGGGGCATGGACATTTCCGAAGCAGGTGCATGTCGAACGCCTTGAAGCCCCTCTGATCGTCTCTGGGTTCTGCCTCTTTGACGATCAGGTCGAAACCATCACGAAGCACACGCTGGATGATGTGAACGACAGGAGTACCTGCGAATTCGACGTTCACAGTGACCGGCACCTCGTCGCGATCAAGCGTGATCGAGGTACAGGCACTCTCAATCGCCTGCTCCAACTCCTGTTTCAGCGATTCCAGGAGCTTCTCTTTGTACGGTGCCAGCGCATTCGTGATCTCCGGGCAGACATGGATCGCAGTAAGTTGCGCCTTGTGGTTTCGCGCCAAGCTCAGCGCCTGCTTCAGCGCATCAGTCTCATCGTCACCGCCGCGACTGACGAACAAGATGTTTCGAAACGACTGCATCGGCTGACCTCCCTGCACCACGTACTGGCACTCACCTGTATCGATCATACCGTACGAGCCGCCCGTTCGTCATTCGAGAAGCCCTCCTGAAACACATCGCGATCGATCGTGCCGACATGCATCAGTCGAACGTAATGAGCGGTTTGATCATTCCGTCCGCCTTCGTCTCCATCATGTGGAATGCGTTCTCGATTTCATCGAACCTGAAGCGGTGTGTAGTCATGGGCAACGGGTCGACGCGGCCGGTCTGAATCAGCCGCATGAGGCGATGCATGCGCTGCGACCCGCCGGGGCACAGTGCTGTGCGGATGGACTGATCGCTCATGCCCACGCCCCAATCGGTGCGGGGAATATGCACGAAATCACCGTCGCCGTGATAGCCGACATTGGAGATCGTTCCGCCCGGCCGGGTGACGCGGATACAGTTTTGGAATGTGGTGTCCGATCCAAGCGCTTCAATCGTGCTGTCGACGCCCTCACCGTTCGTGAGGTCGCGAATTGCCTCGACCGGGTCGGCCTCGGTGTAGTCAATAACGTAGTCGGCGCCGTAACGTTGCGCGAGTTCCTTGCGGTTCGGCATCGACTCGACGGCGATGACGGTGCCAGCGCCCTGCAGTCGCGCACCCACCGTGGCCATCAGCCCAACTGGCCCCTGCGCGAACACGACGACGGTGCCGCCCATCGGAATCTCGGCATTCTCCGCGGCCGCGAAGCCGGTCGAAAGCATGTCGCAGCAGTACGCTGCCTGCTCATCGGTGAGTTCATCCGGGATCGGCGCGAGATTGGCCAAAGCATCGTTGACGTGGAAGTAGTCCGCCATGTTGCCGTCCTTCACGTTGGCGAACTTCCACCCGCCGAGCATTCCGCCGCATTGAGAGCTGTAGCCGCGCTGGCAGTTGTGGCAGTGATAGCAGGGGGTGATCGCGTTCACGGCGACCCGCTGGCCGATCTCGAAGATGCCGGCCTCGGCGACGGTATCACCCAACTCATGAATCACGCCGACCGCTTCGTGGCCGAGCGTGATATCTGTGCGGGGGCCGATCGCGCCCTTGACCGTGTGCGTATCAGAGGTGCAGATGAGCGCCGCAGTGGTGCGGACGATGGCATCGTTCGGCCCCGGCCGCGGGATCGGCTTCTCCATCATTGCTACCTTTCCGATCTCGCGCATCACAAAGGCTCGCATTGAGGCGGTGCTGGCGGGTAAATGAGTGTGGGGTTTGGTTGCCATGGTCAGTCTCCGTGGTTGCGGCGCAAAGTGGCCTGCTCCATCGGGTCGAGAATCCCGGGATCGTGGCTGCATTCATCGGATCATCAAGTTCGGTCGCGGGCTTGCGTGACCCATTGCCACGCAGCGACGGTGCGAGGAAACCCACAGGTGTTCATCGCAAGCAGGATGGCCTGATCGATCTCTTCGTCGGAAGCCCCGGCTTCATGTGCTCGGCGAGCATGACTCTTCGTCGCGGTGACGAGTCCCGCGCCAATCGCGATTCCCATCTTGATCAGCTCGCAGGACTTGGCGTCAAGCGGTCCAATCTCTGCAACCACTTGCGCGGTGCGCTTGTGTGCTTCGTCAAGCTCTGGATATCGTTGCACGAACTTCGTATACGTCTTTGGCAGGTCCTTTGATTCATCCATTCTCGAAGCGCTCCCGTTGGGTGACTCGTGTGCTGATCGAAACAATGCACATCGTGCCATCATAGAAACCGGCGATGACGACAAATGTGATCGACGATGCTTCTGTTCGCGAAAGTACGGGAAGCGTCACACAAAGTGGGGCAGCCATGAAAGCACCATACCCGCCGCGATTCGCACGACCGCGCTTCGGTATCTGTCGCGAATCCTATCCGGCGCGCTCCGCGACGGTCTTCACGATATCAAGGCTCGTGACCACGCCGATTGGGATCTGCTCAGCGTCGACAATGATAATCCTGTGGATTCTGCCTTCCGTCATCATGGCGGCAAGCGCTGCGACGCTTGCTGTCGGTGGTGCGGTGACGGCATCGTCAGACATAAAATCCTCAACACGGATGTCCGGCTCGGCGAATGCTGATGCAGGGCCGACTTCGTCGTCTTCCTCACCGCGGAGCAACTCATACAGGTATGCTGGCTCATAGTCATCAGCGTGCTCAAGACTGGCGTGCAGCAGGTCAGACTTGGAGACAACGCCAATCACGGCACCCTGTCGATTCACCACGGGCGCGCCCGACACACCCACACCACTGAGTAACTCAACGAGTGCTCTGATCGACATGTGGGGCTCGGCGCAGACAGGTTCGGGTGTCATGATGTCTTGCGCGGTCAGGGACGTCAGTGAAGCTTGGGCGTGCATGGGAACATCTCCTTCAAGGTGAGCGTGCGCTCAAACGTCGTCGCCGCATAACCGGGGCAACGTTGCAGCAACGCATGCGGCCCACGAATCGTAGAACGGATGAGCCGACGCGCGCGTGATTGCAGTGCAAAAATCTGGCATCCATCGGGACAGGTGATCCACGACGAATCGTGAGCGCAGAGTCCGCCAGTCGGCATCACCAGTCGCCAGCATCTGGTGTGTCAGAAAGTACACAAACTCCCACTCGAGCGCGGCATGATCGGGCGCCTCGCGCGGTCCCGGGCCGGGCTTCAGTCCTGCATCCGCATACATTTCAGCGATGGCGTTGCTGACATCGCCCATGATCTGCTGACTGGGCTCGAGGTAGAACGAAGCGTACGGCGGCGCCAAGATCTCAAACGGGCCGAGAAACAGCTTTGCATAGGCAATGGACAGTCCCGTGCGATCGGCCATCGCCTCCTCCCATGCGTCGGCGAGGGCCGTGACAGCCGATTGCGCCGGGCCGAGTGTCTCGGCTGGAAGAGCGCGGAGCATCGCCGGATCATCGCCCGTCATCTCTCTCGGCGTCCACAAGGCGCGCGACAGAGCGCCGCTGAGCACACCAAGCGCGGCTTCGACTTCTTGCAGATGCTCCTTGTGAGGATCGATTTCAATACTCTCGAATGTAGAGGACATTGGGCTCTGTCCCTTGCTCGGGTTGCAGCACTCGCGGCCTGTGTTTGGCGAGCGCTTCGCTGACAGGGCTTTTCGGATCGTTGCGGTCGCCGAAGATGCGGGCCGCCGCGGGACACGCATCGACACACGCGGGCAGGAGTCCCTCTGAAAGCCGATGATCGCAGAACGTGCATTTCTCAACAATGCCGCGTGGACGCACGCCGGGCAGCGTCTTCTCCCGCAGCGGATTGTATTGCGGAAGCGGCACTCCCGTCTTGTCACGCATCTCATTGAGCGTGGAAGTGCAACCGGGGATCATCGCTTCATCGTCATCGTCTGACTGATGGGGCGTGTGTTTATTGAAGTAGATGACATCGTACGGACACGCGATGATGCAGGCTCCGCAACCGATGCACTTGTCGGCATCGTGCATCGTGATGCCGTTCTCGGTCTTGTACATCGCGGTCGTGGGGCAGACCTGCACACACGGCGCATTGGAACAGTGGTTGCAAAGCGTGGGTGTGTACTGATACTTGACTTTCGGAAACACGCCTTCGGTTTCGATGATGTGGTTCGACCACGCGAAGCTTTCCGGGACGTTGTTCTCGACTTTGCATGCGATGTCACACGCCGAGCAGCCGACGCAGGCGTTGAGGTCGATCACCATGCAGTATTGTTTGCCAGCCATTGCGAGCTCCTCTCGTGGTGCTTACGCCTTTTCGATTTTGACACGCGCCAGGCCACCATGCCGCGCGGTTGAGCCGCTCAGTCGGTCGTAGTCCGGTGGGAGAAGCACGTTGTTGTTTCCGCCGCGCGGGATGCGGTTTTTGAAGTCGAGCGTTGCGACGCGGCCGTATGCCCAGTGCCCCTGTCCGTAGCACTTGGCGACGGTGCCGGGACGGACGCCCTCCCACAGCTTGAGGTTGACTTCGATGGACCCGGTGGGGGAGGTGACGCGCACGCGGTCGCGGTTCTTCAGCCCGATCCGCGCCGCATCGACCGGGTTCATCTTGAGAACGTCGTCCCAGTTCTCGTCGCCCGGATCGGCGTTCTTGTGCGCCTGGTACCAGGTGCAGTTGGCCGATCGACCCTCGCGGTTGAGGCGGCTGCGATGTTCGAAGAAGATGAATGGATATTCTCCTTCATCGCCCCAGCGCAACGCCGGCTCGAAGTGCGGCATGAATGCGACTTCACCTCGCGCGACGTAGTTTGTCTGTTCAAGAACCTCGTCGATCGTAACGCCGTGTTTCTCGGCGTGGCTTGAGAGTGCCTTCTTGAGCGTCTCGCTGTAAAACTCGAACTTCCCGGTCTCGGTCTTGAAGTTGTGGCGTATCTTGCCTGGCTCGAACCGGTCGGAGTTCCAGACGCCTTTGTCGACGAAGTCGCTCCAACCGTTCAGCGCATCGCCGAGCGTCCCGTGCCGCTCATCGGTGGGATCCCAGCAACCGCGTGTGAGTTGCTTGACGGCAGTGAGCGCGAACTCATCAGCTGTCTCTGGTGACTTGCCCGTCTCGGGATCGGCAAACTGCTCCTTGAAGTAGCGGAGCATGTTGTCAAAGCCGCGCTCGGCAAGTTTCTCGGCGAGCATCCATGGGATTTCAGTCTCGTCCTGGCGTACATCCCACATGGGCTCGATGACGCGCTCGGTGAGACTGGCGTAGCCGTGCAGATTCTGTTTGTTCTTGAGGAAGCTCCATTTTTCGAAGAGCTGCTGTGCTGCGGGGAGGACGACATCCGCGAAGTGCGTCATCTCCGATGCATGCGTCGTGATATGCACGAAGAACGGAAGCTTCGAAAGCGCCCGCTCCCAGCGGTCCGAGCCCGAGCAGGAGAACGCGAAGTTCGCCCAGTATGCGACGGCGACCTTTACGTCGTAAGGATCCTCAGCCAGCATGGCGTCGGCGGCGTTGTTGGTGACGACACCACCGCCGCTCTTACCACCATTCAGCGAGGGAAACGTCAGTGCGCCGCGCTGGTCGATCTTGGGATACTTCGAGTGTTTCCTAGAGATATCGTCCTGGTAGGCGCTGAAGTCGGGTGCGCCGTCGGTCGGGATCTTGGTCTTCTGGACCACGCCGCCGATGTGGTCGGTGGATCCGACAAGGCCGTTGAGCGCGTGCGTCGCCATCGCTGCGTATCCGCCTCGCGGCTGCATGCAGGCGCCGGGTGAAAGCCAACTGATGGCTCGCGGGGCTGCCTTGGCGAAGCCGATCGCCACGCGACGGATCTGGTCGGCTGGTATTCCGGTGCGCTGCTCAGCCCACTCTGGCGTGCGGTCCTTCAACTCGAGGTTCCACCATCTGACCACGCCGTTGGTGCGATTCTCGGTGAATGTTGCCTCATCAACGGTGTTTCCAGGCGCGAACCGGTTGACGCGGTCGTTGAAGTCGCCGACGAAGTCCTTGCTCCACAGTCCTTCTGCGAGAATGACATGGGCGATCGCAACGGCGAGGGCGGCGTCTTCGCCGGGGATGACTGGCAACCACTCGTCGGCCTTGGCCGCGGTGGCCGAGAGACGCGGGTCGACGACGGCGATCGTCGCCTGATCGCGGACTTTCTTCCAGATGCTGATGGCGTGCGGGACCTGCCGATTCGAGGACAGCGGATCGGCACCCCAGCACAACACATAGCGCGTGTTTTCGAGGTCGTAGTCCCGATAGTCCCAGTAGCCCTCGGTGTAATACGCGCCGAACTTCTCTGCCTCAGCGCAGATCGCCGAGTGACTGATCCCGTTAGGCGATCCGTAAATCTTCGGGACTGCGGAGTAGATGATGTCGCGCAGGTAGCTGTAGCGGCCTCGGAAGAGCACGAACTTGTGTGATTCGTCTGTTGCACGCAGCGCCATCATGCGATCGGCGAGCATGTCCAGTGCTTCATCCCAGGAAATGGGGACGAAGCCGGGATCTTCGCCTCGCCCCTTGCGCGGGTTGGTGCGCTTCATCGGCGTCTTGATGCGGTCCGGGTCGTACACCTGCTGAAGGGCCAAGTGCGGCCGGGGGCATATCTCTCCGTGGTTGGCCTTGCTGTGGGGGTTGCCGCGCAGTGCAACGGCCCTGCCGTCGAGAACGCGGACCTGCACCGGGCACCAACTGGTGCACCCCTGACACGTCGAGGCGATCCATTTGCCGTACCGATCGCGCACCGTCTCGCCGGGCTGGGCAACCGCGAAGAACTTCAGGAAGGGTGCAGCGGGCATTGCAGCCACGGCCCCAGCAGCCAGTGCGGACTGCATGAACAGCCTTCTTGAGACGACTGATGAGCCGTTGCCAGGCGTGCCGTTCGTGTCTGACTTGCGTGTTCGTGTGATCATGGCGGACTCGTTTCGATTCATGAGAGAGTGCGGATGGGGAGATCAGCTTGACCACCAAGCACGACGGCCAAACGGAAAAAGAATCCACCGACAAGGATGAGAGCACTGGTGGTGACAATGGTGGTAAGCTGGAGCCTGCGATGTGCCGACTCACCTCTGAGCACCGCGAAGGCGCCGATCGCGAGCGGCAGGATGAGCCCGACCCCGATGCCAAGCCACCAGAACATTGGGCCATAGAGTTCGTTGGCAGCGGCAAGTGCCTGCTGATCGCGCAGCGAGCCAAACTTCAAACTCAGCCACCACAGTACAAAAGTGACCAACTGGAGCACCAGCACGGTCACCAGCAGATTGCGCACCACGCGCATGTTGTCGAGGAACTGTGCAATGTGCTCGAGGTTGTTGAGACGACCCGCGATCTTCATCCGGATCAGGTGCACAAGCATCACCGCGGCAATCCCCGTCGAAGCGAAAGCGAGCATCGCCGCCACGACTGCGGGCCCCGTGTTCCACAGCGGTCGCGACACATTGACGCCAAGCACCAGGCCGTGGTAGGTACCAACTATGACTGCCAGTGGCGTGAGCACCCGCCCGAGCCACCGACGCGCCGTGCCATGATCGTCTTCAGATTGGCGAATCCACATCCACGCGTAGATAATGCAGCCGCCAACCAGCAACGGCTGGAAGATGCTGCCCCACCAGAGCGGTGAGGTGACGTTGATGTTGATGAGCGACTGATATGTGTTGAACGGCCGCCCCAGCTTCATCATCAAGAGTAGAAGGCCGACCGCGATCAACAGCGGTGCAAGAACTGCCGCTGTGCTGCAGAGTCGTCGGTACCTGCCCTTGAACCACTCGTCGACCCCGACGGCGACAAGAAACGCCCCGACCCCCGCGCCACCGAAGAACAAGTCGGCAGCGACGCGCCAGTCCCATCTTGGGCCCGAGAGTGTTTCATAGATGATTTCAACGTTCATCACTGGTCCTTTCCGCGTCCTTCCCCGGTGTGCTGTTGTGATGACTGGCCACGGTGCGAGAGTTTGATCGAGCCAGCGCGCTGTTCGAAGTCTGTCATTTCAGCGAGCGATACCTGCCGGAGCTTGTCCGCGATTCGTTTGCGCTCTTTGATCCAGAACTCGTGCATTGGACATGCCCGCGCATCAGAGCACTCTGCCAGTCCGAGCATGCACTTTGGTGCCCAGCGCGCACCTTGCACCGCTTCGGCGACATCGAGCAGACAAATCTTGTCCGAAGGGGCTGACAGCGCGAAGCCCCCCTGGTAGCCGCGCTTGGTCCGGATCAGACCGTGTTGGCCGAGTGCATGGAGGATCTTCGAGAGATACGGCTTGGGAACGCCCGAGCGATCTGCGATCTCTTGGGTCTGCGTCCACTCGCCTTCCTGGTCGCTCAGGCACGCCAGGGCGAGTACTGCGTAACCGGTTGTCTGGGACAGTGAGAGCATCTCGAGCGCTGCCTGCGAGTGGATGTGAGGCCTCATGCTACTAATCTTGATATAGTTGTCAAGAAAATAGATGATCTTTATATCGAAAAAGGGCGGTCTCCCTGTTGGAGGCCAATGGGCCGAGTCAAGGCCGCTTTTCAGGGTGGTCACAGCGAAAACCACGCCGCCCGAGGCGCATCTGACCGCTTGACCATATTCGTTTATCCGAATACAGTCTGGCCCTTGATCATGAACAACCCTGATGACATGTTCCGGGCTTTCGCCGACCGTACCCGGCTACGGCTGCTGAACCTCCTCCGCGACGGTGAGGTGTGCGTCGGCGATCTCGTTGTGATCATCGGCGCCCCGCAGCCGACCATCTCCCGGCATCTGGCGTACCTTCGAGGAACGGGTCTGGTCGAAGTCGAGCGCGAGGGGAACTGGTGCTTCTACCGGCTCGCTGAGCCGTCGGGGCCGTTTCACGATCGTCTTCTGGAATGTCTGTCGTGTTGCCTCGCCGAAACGCCTCAACTGCGGCAGGATGCGCGCGAGCTGGAGCGGCTGAAGAAGAGCGGCGCTTGTTGTATGCGGAGAGACTCGATCGCCTTACGTGGCGGACAATGTGCCATCAATAGTCGAATCGATTCAACTTGATCAGGACCCACTCATGGATACCCCCAACTCTTCCGTTGCCGCTGATGCAGCTTCATGCATGCAAACGCCGAAGCGACTGTCGTTTCTCGATCGGTACCTGACGCTCTGGATCTTTATCGCGATGGCGATCGGCGTCGGGATCGGCCGGTTTGTGCCCGGCGTCAGCGAGGCGCTTGATCGCGTGTCCATCGGCACGACGAATGTACCGATCGCGATCGGTCTTATCCTCATGATGTACCCGCCATTGGCGAAGGTGCGCTACGAGAAGCTGCCGGAGGTCTTTCGCGACTGGAAGATCCTCGCCCTCTCGCTGATCCAGAACTGGATCATCGGTCCTGTTCTGATGTTCGCGCTTGCCGTGCTCCTGCTGCCCGATCATCCGGAGTACATGATCGGTCTGATCATGGTTGGTCTGGCGAGATGCATCGCGATGGTGCTCGTGTGGAATGACCTCGCGCGGGGAAGCAGCGACTACGCCGCAGGCCTGGTGGCATTCAACAGCATCTTTCAAGTGCTGTTCTTCGGCATCTATGCGTGGGTCTTCATCACGTATCTGCCGCCACTGCTCGGATTGGAAGGCGCGGTCGTCGATGTCAGCATCAGTGAGATCTTTCAGAGCGTGATGATCTACCTCGGCATCCCGTTCTTCGCCGGCATGCTCACGCGGTTCATCCTGCGGCCGATCAAGGGCGAGACATGGTACAGCGAGGTCTTCATCCCTCGCATTGGACCAATCACTCTGCTCGCGCTGCTTTTCACCATCGTCGTCATGTTCAGTCTGAAGGGCGACACCATCGTCGAGTTGCCATTTGACATTCTGCGGATTGCGCTTCCCCTCGCGCTCTACTTCGTGATCATGTTCTTCGTCAGCTTTCTCATGGCGAAGAAGGTCGGGGCTGATTACGAACGCGCAGCAACACTGGCGTTCACTGCGTCAGGCAACAACTTCGAGTTGGCAATCGCCGTGGCGATCTCCGTGTTTGGCATCGGCTCCGGCGTGGCGTTCGCCACCGTCGTCGGGCCGCTCGTCGAAGTTCCGGTCCTGATCTCACTCGTCAGCGTGTCGCTCTGGCTCGGCCGGCGCCTCTATGGTCGGCCGACGCAGTAGAGTTGGACATTGATTTCCGAGGAGTCCAGCACGGCCATCGCATCGCATCGCATCGCATCGCAGTTGGCCGGTGCCCTCGCTTGCGCACACAACATAAGGACTTTCAGCCCGAGAAGCCGATGGTGTTCTCTTCTGCCACCCCGAGATGATCCTCGACCTCCTGCTCCATCGCATGCTGCAACTGCTCGAGCATCGTCTTGAGACCAACCTTCTCGCGGAAAAGGGATCGAGGTGTCTTCTTGTTCAACACACTCTTAACCACGCCGAACGCCTCAGCGTCGACCCGTTGCAGATCTGAGCTGAGCCGTTCACCGAGTTGCGTCTGCCGCTCATCTTCAACCTGCGACGCGACCCTTTTGAGCGTGTGCAGTTGACTTCGAACACGTGCTACGACTGAATGATCGATCGGGCGTATCGGCTCGTGCTGGCTCAGCAGTACGTCGGCAAGTTCCCGGCAACGTTCATGGAATACCCGCCACGCCGGAACGCGGAGAGTTTCTCGCTTGACAAGGTCATGGAGACGCTATAATTCGCAGCGGTGTTGTCTAGCAGTCCGTGCCGTTCGCGTTGACGCGGTTCCTTCCTTGTTTAATCTGCACCCATTTTCCGAGCTGTGCCGACAGACGCGGTTCGTTCTTTCAATGATCGTTGAGCTGAATCGAAAGAGAATACACAACATGCAACAACAATCACGAATCACACTGAGTGCAAGTCTACTGATCGGTGCAGCACTTTTTCTGGGTGCCTGTTCGAGTTCACCGACCAAGAGCCTGGATACCGCGACCGCCAGCGTCGCTGACCTGCGCGCGCAACTCGACAACGGCGAGAAGCAGGTCGATGCGGTGATTGAATCGCTCCGGGGATTCCGACCGCCGGCAGCCGAGGAAGCAGACCAACCGTACGATCTCGAGGAGGCTTTCAGCCGCTACCGAAGCGAATTGGCGCGGCTGGAGAAGGCTGCTGATCGCGCGCGAGCTCGCCGAGCCGCCATGCGCGTACGCATGAATGATCATTTGGAGAAATGGCAGACGGAACTCGAAAATATCAGCAGCGAGCAGGCAAAACAGATTTCTGCTCAGCGACGCGAACAGCTCGCAGCGGTCCTCGAGCAACTCGCCGGAATGCTGGATGAACTCAAGGCCGACTATCAGCCATTTCTCTCCAATCTCAAGGACATCGAACTGGTGCTGGCCAATGACCTTTCAACCGGCGGACTGGCGGTCACCGAACCTCTGATCGCGGATGCAGCGACACAGGCGGCCGAAGTGAAGCAATCCATCGCCAATACCGAGCAGTCGCTCGCGCAGGCCATTGCTGCCTTCGAACGTTGAGTCAGGAGCACTGAAGCTGCGATGACATCGATTATGATCCGCGCGCGTGCAGCTCAGAGTAGATTGCGTCATGGACCTTGCAGTTGCTACCGCAAAGGCACATACCTGCGCCGGTGACTGCAGACCAAATCGCCGATGAACGTACATCTGAACCCCAGGCGCTTGCTCAGCAACTGGGTTGGCATGAATGGTGATGTCGACGGCGATGGAACCACAGGCTTTTCGGACCTGCTCCAAGTACTCTCTGCACGGGGGCTGTGTGAGTGAGTTCGCGTTGACGTTGCACGCACTGGTTAAATGGCGATTCTCATGCGTCAGCTGAACCGGCGATTCCAGCTACCAAGAGACTTCGCAGACATCGATTTCTTGAAGTTTGCTGTATCAAGACTCGCTGCGGCGGACTCCACTCAGGACATCCCTGCTTGATGCTGTCCATCGCCTCGCACGAACGCTGGGGTGGTGAACCGCGGTGCCGTTGCGGGGATGCGAAAATCACGACTGACACGATGAAGGTTTGGAGAAGATCATGTTCGTTCGAATACTGAGCACACTCGTCTGCCTCGTTTGCCTCACAGCAATGACACATGCCGACAACCCGCCACAATATCTGGCACGACAGATTGGCCTGGAGGTAAATCCTGATTCGGCACTCAGCGCCATCAACGCCATGAATGAGCAGGGCGATGCCGCGGGAGTCGTGGATGTGACAGATGAGCTTGGCACCCTGATGTCGCATGCGTTGCTGTATACCTTCGAACATGGCCCAGTGCTGCTGCCGCAGGTCGGTTCGCTCGAGAACGCGCGGGCGACGGACATATCGGATCGCGATTTGTCTGGTTACGTGATCATCTCCGGAGTCGCGGGCTTCAATCCGTTCCTGCCGACCCAACCGGATGGCGTTGGTGTGTACTGGATCTACTCGACCACAAGCGGCCAGGTTATCGAGAGCGGCCAAGTCGGCCCACTGCCCGGCGACGCGATCTCATGGGCCAATGGCGTCAATAATGCAGGCAAGATCGTAGGCTTTTCGCGTCTGAACGATCAGCTCTTCTCGACAGTCACCCCGATCGTATTTGACGTAAACACACAGATCATCTCGCCAATCATATTCCCGACGATTCCGGTCGACATAAACAACAACGACGAGATCGCAGGTGGGCAGTATGTGGGTGACCTCGAAGGCAACTCCACCGATCTTGGCTTTCCGCCGCAAACGTCTACCGTCGACATTTCGGCGATCAACGACCATGGCTGGGTTTCGGCCCGGATCGTACGGACGTTCACCGACGGCAATGGTTTCTTTGTCAACGGTGCAGCGCGCTTCACAACCGAGTGGGAGATTCTCTGGTCGATCAGCCGCTTTGACAATGCCAAAGACATCAATGAGAACGGCGACGTCGTCGGTGATCGCGCTACTGCGGCAAGTGTGTACTTTGATGACCTGAATCAGGTGTTCACGATTGGCTCGCTGATCGAATCCAATGCGCGTGGCGGCGGACCGCTCGTTGGCGTCGGTGCAATTAACACGAACCGGCAGATCGGACTCGGGGTGCCGGCTGAATACCTCAGCCCGCTTGAGCCGCTGATCATCCCCGGCGATGTGAACGGCGACGCTGATGTCAATCCAAGCGACCTGTGCGACTGGCTCGCTGCTCCGATTGATCTTGATGGCGACGGCGATGTCGACAATGCAGATGAAACATGGCTCATCGACCGGCTGGAATCGCTTGGCTTTCCCACTAATGACTGCAACGCCAACGGCGTGCCTGATCCCTGTGATATTCTCAACGACTTCAGCAGCGACTGCAATAACAACAGCGTCCCGGATGAGTGTGATCCCGATTGTGACGCGGACGGGCTCCCCGACGACTGCGAATCGGACTGTAACGACAATGGTGTTCCCGACTCCTGCGATATTGCCGACGGAACGAGCGATGATTGCAACGGCAACGGCATTCCGGATGAATGCGATGTGAGCGACACGGTCACCGGTGGACAAACGTACGATCCGATGCTGCCGATTGAACAGAACACCACAGTGACTGACACGGTGTTCATCCAGGATTCCGGCACCATCGCAGATGTCAATTTCTCGCTGGATATTGACTATCGCATCAGTTCATTGACCGTTCGGCTGCATCACGCAGGACAGACGGTTACGCTGATCAATCAGCCCGGTCCCGATCCCTTCGGCTTTGACAATCTCGGATACCGAGTCGAACTCGACGATGAAGGCGACGGGCCGAACATCCAATCCGTTGGCTCAACTACCGGGCAGTTCGAACCTGTCGAATCGCCGCCGGCGTATGTGCCGGCCAATCTGTTGAGTGCGTTCGACGGGCTCCCACGCGAGGGCGTCTGGGAGCTGGAACTCGTGCTCGACTTCCCGCAGCAGGCGGTTGATGCAGGCCTGTTCGCCTGGAGTGTTGAGGTTACGGATACAGGGGTGGACCCGGGCGAGTGCACATGCCCGGCTGATATCGACGACTCCGGCGTTGTGGGTCTGGGTGATCTGCTCATGGTGCTCAGCAACTGGGGTGGTATGGATGGTGATGTCAACGGCGATGGAACCACAGGCTTGTCGGACCTGCTCCAAGTACTCTCTGCATGGGGGCTGTGTGAGTGAGTTCGCGTTGACGTTGCACGCATTGGTACCAAAGTTAGATGCGCCAAGCGTGCGACGGCAATACTGCACGGCACTGGCGGAACCGAGAGACTTGGCAGGTTGGTCACGCGATTGTGTCAACAGACGACGTTCCGCCTGTGCAGTTTCTAGACTAATGCAGTCGGAGGGTGCGATAGCACTGAGCGAGGTTCACCCGCTCGACACCCGGCGAGATCTCACTGCGATCCGGTGCTCCGTGCTCCCTGTGCCGCGGGATCTTGCTTGTCTGATGATTTAAGCCGGCGCGGCGGTACATCATCCAGCAGCATCCGGACAGCAGGCGTGTCCACGTCGTCGAACTGCCCTGATCTGGCAGCCCAGATGAAGCCGATAATGGCACCGGCGGTGATCAGCAATGCGAGTGGCAGCACAATGAAGATAAGCGTCATGGCGTACCGCTCCTTCCTGATCGACTGCTCGGTCGCGTGTTCGATTCAAAGCAGCGCGAGCGATATGACATCATCATCACCGTCAGCGAACTCGCGGGCATGAGGATCGCCGCGAGGATCGGATTGATAAGTCCCGCAACCGCAAGCGACACTCCGACGACGTTGTAGCAAAGCGATACAACAAGATTGCGACGGATGGTGTGGAAGCACCGATGTGATCCATGCATGAGTTCCGGAAGCTGCTCAATGCCGCGCGCGAGAAAGACATCGGCGGCCGCCATCGATGCCTCTGCACTGCCACGCACAGCGATGCCTACTTGTGCTGCAGCGAGTGCGGCTGCATCGTTGACACCATCACCAACCATCACGACTGTCTCGCCAGGCGCCTGTTCAATCATCGCGAGTTTCTGCTCAGGCGATACATTGCCATGACACCAGTCCGCATCCAGATTCAACTGCCGGGCAACATCGTCAACAACATGCTGCGCATCTCCTGAGATCATGCCGATGCGCCAGCCGATCGATCGCAGGTGAGCAATGACATCGCCAGATTCTGTTCGAACGGTATCCCCGAGGACAACTCCGCCGATGATCCGGCCGTTGCGCTCACACAGAATAACTGTCTGTCCATGACGCTGCGCCGCCACCACAACTTCGCACACAGTTTCGGGCAATGAGCGAGCATCGGGCGCAATGTATTGAACAGAACCGACGCGCACGTCCTGCCTGTCTACGGTGCCGGCAACACCGAGGCCATGGTGAACAACGACATTTGCAACCGGAGGGAACTGCTCGTCCTTGGATTCATTGAGGATTGCACGCGCGATAGCGTGTGATGAGTGCTGCTCAAGTGCAGCGATGCAGGTTCGTGCCTGCACGTCGCCGAACCACTGGATAACTCGCAGGTTGCCACGCGTGAGTGTCCCCGTCTTATCGAAGTAGATGATCCCTGGTGTGATCAATCGTTCGATGACATCGCCCCCTTTAATCAAAATGCGATCGCGCGCGGCCTGGCCTATGCCTGTCATCAGTGCAAGAGGCGTCGCGAGTCCAAGCGCGCATGGGCATGTAATGATCAACAGCGCGACGGCATGTTCGATGGCGCTGGTGGCATCAATCAACATCCAGATACCAGCGGTCATGCATGCGAGCAGCAGCACAATCATCACGAACCAGCCTGCGATCCGATCGGCGAGTGCAACGATCGGTGCGCGTCGCTTGGCGGCATCTTCGACGAGCTTCATCAGATGCGCGACACGTGTGTCTTCGCCGGTGGCGATGACCTGAACATCGACGGGTGACGTGAGGTTGATCGCACCGGCGGAAATCTCCGTCTCTTCGCTGATGTCAACCGGCCGAGTCTCGCCACTCAGCAGCGAGAGATCGACCGTTGTTGAACCACTGCGTACGACCCCATCCGCAGGGAATGTCTCGCCCGGGAGAACGAGGACGAGATCACCAACGGCGAGTGTCTCTGCGGCGGTCTCCTGCCAGTGGCTGTCTCGGCGTACGCGCGCAGTTGCCGGCGTGAGCGTGAAGAGCAGTTCCAGTGCGTCCTGGCTTCGCCGCTGTTGCCGCTGCTGCACCCACCGACCGATGAGCAGCAGAAAGATCAGCAACGTCATCGAATCGAAGTACACACTCTCCATACCGATCGATGCTGCGACCATGCTCCAAAGCGTGCCTGCAGCGAGACCGACCGCGACTGGGACATCCATGTGTATATGCCCTGACCGCAACGCACGCCATGCACCGGAAAAAAACACGCGTCCGGGCCAGACAATCGCGACTCCTGTCAGCCCTGCACATGTGATATGAAACAGATTGCGGTAGATCGACTCCATCCCGTGCAACATGCCCCCATAAAGCGCGAAGCTGATCAGCATCACATTGCCCGCGATTGCTCCAGCAACTGCGATGCGCACGAGGCTGCGTCGATCTTCAAGATGACGGTGTTCCTGAAGCCCTCGCTGCTTGTAAGCGTGTGGCGTATAGCCAAATGCGTCCAGTTGCCGGGCGACATTCGAGAGTGATGTCTGCTCGGGTACCCAGTCGATTGTGACGGACTGGCTGCTCAGGTTGACGCGTGCCTGGCGGACGCCCGAACATGCTGCGGGCAGTTGCTCGATCAGCCATACACACGCAGGACAGTGCATGCCTTCGACATAAAAGTCAATGCTGCGATGTGTCTCAGTACCGCGAGCGTACTTCTCAATGAACTGCGAATCGTCAAATGCATCAAAGCGACTGCCCGACGTCTGTGCGGGTGTCTGATCAGTCGAGGCGACACGGTCGCGAATGTCGTAGTAATGATCGAGACCGGCACTGCGAATTGCAGCATATACCGCACGGCAGCCGGTACAGCAGAACTGGTCGGTTGAGCCACGCTCCATCATGTCCGGTGGGACAGGCAAGCCACAGTGCGCGCACGTTAACTCGCTTGCAGCAGGTGTATCCACATCAGCGAAATTACTGATCAGGTTGGGTTCCAGCGTCGTCATCACTGCAGCAGGGCATATTTTCAGGATCGAGCGAATAGATCATTTCCGCATCGGCCCCGTGTCCGCCTCGCTCGGAAGCGGGCAGTACATCGTCAGCGGCAAATGCAGGTGTGGTCAGGCGGCCGCTTATTGTCAGAGCACCGACACAGATAAGTGCGGCGGCCGTCAGTTTCGGTACAAATCGTCGCATGCGCGCGCTGACCACGTGCAAGCCGACGCCCATGGCGAACATAGCCGGAACCGTGCCCGCCCAGAACACGGCCATGGTTGCACTGCCCGAGATTGCGCCGCCGGTACCCGCTGCCATGAGAACGAACGCGTACAACCAGCCGCACGGGAGCAGGGCCGTCAGTAAGCCGATGAGCAGTGTTCGCCGCAGTCCGGATGTGCCCAGCGCTGCCCGATAAGCGCGTTCAAAGGCAACCTGCATCCACTTGGGGATCGGCAGGCATCGCGCAACAAATCCGGTGATGTTACAAATCGTGGAAACACCGAGCAGGATCATTGCGCCGCCAGCGAGCCATGCTGCCGCATGCTGCAGCCCCAGGACGGAGTCTGCGCTCATATTGAGTGCTTGCCCGGTCAACCCTGCAACAACGCCGATGATCGTGTATGAGATCAGACGGCCAAAGTTGTACATTGCCTGCGGCGCGATGCGGTTCGATTCGCCTGCCGCGTTCGCACAGATCGCGACGACACCCCCGCACATACCGATGCAATGCAACGAGCCGAGCAGGCTTGCGACGAAGACGGCAGAAAGAAATCCAATCACAGCTCACCTGATTCTGTAGCTTCACCGGGAATGAACAGATCATGCAGTTGCACAAATCGATCATCTCCACGGTTCACGGTCACTTCACATTCCCAATGACCCGCTCGTTCTAGAGGCAGACGCCCGACATATCTGCCCGGCTCAGTTGCAAGCAGGTCGACTCTCAGAATCCGTCGCGCTCGAGCACGGTGGAACACGCGCAACGTGACATCTGCATCAGTGATCATATCGCCAATGCGATTCGAGACAATAATCTCGAAGGTGCCGTCGATATCCGCACGGTCGACAACCGTTGACCAGCCGAGCCGTGTGTTCGCTTCCTGCTGTTCCCGCTGCTGGTCCCATGAAGAATCAGCGTCGTTGTAGTGCGGGTGCACGGCGAACGATGGCCTGTTATTGGCAACGATGATCATGGTAACATCGACTGCGACGAGCGCGCCGACGAGTATAAAGACACATCCGGGCCACATCAGCCGGTTCATAGGTCGACTCCCGTGTTCGCTTTCGTTGATCGGCGGAATGGCCCTTGAAGTCGCAAACGGAGCGCACGCTCATAGCCGGATTCATTCGAAATGAGCAACTCTGTCGAGGCGCGCCCGTTGATGAACGCTTCCGGCGGCGTGGCGACTCTCGCATCAAATGCGATTGTTTCGCCTGGCTCGACCGTCCATGGCAGATCACCTTCAATGAAAGCATCTCCAGCGTTCACGATAGAGCAGGTGAATGTCTGCGACTGGTCAGTGCGATTGACAATCTTCACTTGCAAATCGTTGACGATCATGCCATTCGCGCGCGTAACATAAGGCTGGCCGGATGCGCGCAGAACTCTGATATCTGCTGGCGGCCGGTTCGTGAACATATATGCAAACGTCGTCAGCAGAACGATCAGAATTGATGGATAGATTAATACGCGTGGTCGGAAGATATGGTACCGGCCGGTTTCGATCGCTTCTTGAGATGAATAGCGGATCAGGCCTGTCGCTCGGCCGATCTTTGTCATGACTGCATCGCATGCATCGATACACTGCGCACAGCCGATACACTCCATTTGCAAGCCATCGCGTATGTCGATACCGGTGGGGCAGGTTGTCACACACATGTGACAATTGATGCAGTCACCGAGTTGAGGCAATGCGAGATCGGTGGACTTGTTCCTTTGGATCTTCCCACGTGGTTCGCCGCGCTTCTCGTCGTAAGAGATAATCAGCGACTGGCGGTCGAGCATGACGGACTGCAGTCGGCCATAAGGGCACGCGACAATGCAGGTTTGTTCTCGAAAGAAGCAGAAATCGAACATCATCAGTCCGGTCACCGCCATTACAAGCAGAAACGCTTTGGGATGCTCAAACGGGGATGCGCGCATCCAGTCGAACAGTGCGTCCACACCCACAAAATATGCGAGGAAGATGTGCGCGATGAACAGCGAGACGATGAAGTATGTCGCATACTTCATTGCGCGCCGAAGGCCTGGCGTGCCCCCCATGCGACGACGCCTGCTCGCCTTGCCATCGAAGAAACGTTCGATCGGCCGGTAGACGAACTCCATGTAGACGGTTTGCGGGCAGGCCCAGCCGCACCAGAGGCGCCCGAGCAGCGCAGTCATCAGGAAGATACCGACGAAGATTGACGCGACCAGCAACATCAGCAACAGGGTGTCGGTCGGCAGCAGGGTGACGCCAAAGAACGTGAACTCGCGCGCTGGCAGGTCAAGCAGCACGGCAGGAGAGCCGTTGATCGATATCCATGGCAATGCGATAAACAGCAGAATCAAACCCCATGCGACAAGTTTGCGTGCGTGCAGATATCGGCCTTGTGAGAGGCGCGGATGCAGCCACCGGCGCGAACCATCTCGGTTCAGCGTGGAGAGAACGCGCTCCTCGGGCTGGAGTGTGGCTTGTTCCTGCTGTTCGGCCATGCTGGATCAGAGTCCCGGATCGGTTTGGTCTGTTTCGCTCTGGAACGTAGACCATGCCGGCACCGGGTCACCCTCTGGCGGGTTGCCGGGCAGGTTCTGGCCGCGGATGCTCGCCACGTACGCTGCGAGCAGAATCATCTGTTCTTCGCGCAGACGGTTGTTCCACCCAACCATGGCCGTCTTGTCGACGCCGTTTTTGATAATGTTGTAGATGCCCACCGGGCTTCGCACGTTTTTGTAGACATCATCTGTCATATTCGGTCCAGTTCCGCCCGAGCCATCTGCCCCGTGGCATTGTGCGCAGTTCGCTTTGAACGTGCCGCTTACCGCGGCCATCAGTTTCTCATCCGGCATGATGCGGAGAATTGTTTCATTGTCAGCGCGTAACTCACCGAGCGGCGCGAGCATGGCCTCAAGATGTGCTTCCAGCGAAGCGTAGTATTTGTCTTCGATTGTCGGCGTCACGGACAGGTGATAGTACAAAACGTACCATCCTGAGAAGATGATCGAGAGTATAAACAGCCACTTCCACCAACCGGGCAAGGGATTGTCGTATTCCTGGATGCCGTCGTAGTCGTGCGTTGTGAGTTTGTTGACTTCGGGCGTGCTCATCATTCTTTCTCTTCGTAGTCTGTTGCATCGCGTGTGGTAACGACTGTGTCATCGTGCAGTGGAATCTGCGAGTGCTTTCTAAATGCACCCTTGCGTGCGAAGATCACCCACAGCACGATCAGCACGAAGACGATCATGAATATCACCATCGCGATGGCGATCAGGTCAAGTCCATCAGATGTCGGTGCAGTGTTTGCAAGAGTCACGATGCACCTCCATCAGTCGCAGCAACTGCTTTGCTGGTAACGGCAGGTTCCGGTGCCGGAGCCTCATCCGGTGTTGCGAAATAGTCAGATCCAAGTCGCTGCAGATACGCGATGAGTGCGATGACCTGCTTCTGTTCAATCGCGATGCGCTCACCAGTCGATTCATCCGTCGGGATCGTGCCGAGCGTGTTCTGTTGGGCCATCGTCGCGATCATGTCAGCTGCCTGCGTTTGCGCAAGTTCGATCGCGTTGGAGACTTCTTCATCGGAGTACGGCACACCGAGGAGGGTCATCGTACTGACGCGCTTGCGGAGCGCTTCAAAGTCTATGTCTTTTTCAAACAGATGGCGGTAGCTGGGCATGATCGACCCCGGAGTCAACTCGCCTGGATTCAGAAAGTGTGCAACGTGCCAATCGTGCGAGTTCCGTCCGCCCTGGCGAGCAAGATCCGGACCGATACGTCGGCTGCCCCACTGGAACGGGTGATCGTATACAAACTCCCCGCCCCTGCTGAACTCACCGAAACGTTCTGTCTCGTGATAGATTGGTCGGATCATTTGCGAATGGCAATTGTAGCAACCCTCAGAGACGTAGATATCGCGGCCGTACAACTCGAGCGGCGTGTATGGCTTTACCGTCGCGATTGTCGGAACATTGCTCTTGATCACGAACGTGGGAATGATCTCAAAGAGCGATGCGGTGGCGATGGCGATGATTGTCCATATTGTGAACTTGACTGGGAGCGCCTCCCATGCGCGGTGCCACTGCATCTTGGCGACGACATTGAGCTTCTTGCCCACCTCGGCGACGGTCGTGTCGGTGTAGTCCGAGCCTTCAATCGGCGGGGGAATATAGTTCGGACTGAGCGGCGGTGCCTGCTGCACAGGCTCATCGTACGTTGCGGGCCGAGCTCTCCATGTCATGAACAGATTGACCGCACAGAAGACTGCGCCGGCAAGATAGAGTGAGCCGCCAAGCACACGGACCCAGTAGAACGGCATCAGTTCGACGACTGTTTCGATGAATGCTCCATAGGCGAGCGTGCCTTGCTCGGTGAACGCCTGCCACATCAGGCCCTGCGTGATACCCGCGATATAGATCGGAATGACGTACAGCAGGATGCCAATCGTTGCGACCCAGAAGTGGGCGCTCATGAGTTTGTCGCTCCACAGCTTCGCCTGGTAGATGCGTGGCATCAGCCAGTAGGCCATCCCGAATGTCATGAAACCGACCCATCCGAGCGCACCGGCGTGCACGTGGGCGATTGTCCAGTCGGTGTAATGCGACAGCGCGTTCACGCTCTTGATCGAGAGCATCGGTCCCTCGAACGTTGACATGCCATAGAACGTGACGGCGACGACAAAGAACTTGAGAATCGGATCGCGTGCGACTTTGTCCCAAGCGCCGCGAAGCGTGAGCAGGCCGTTGATCATTCCACCCCACGAAGGCATCCAGAGCATCAGCGAGAACAGCATGCCCAGCGTGGATGCCCATGCAGGCAGCGCGGTGTAGTGCAGGTGGTGCGGGCCAGCCCAGATATAGATGAATACAAGCGACCAGAAGTGCACGATCGACAGGCGGTAGGAAAAAACCGGCTTGTTGGCTGCCTTCGGGAGGAAGTAGTACATCAACCCGAGGAATGGCGTCGTCAGAAAGAACGCCACGGCGTTGTGGCCGTACCACCACTGCATGAATGCATCCTGCACGCCCGCGTAGATCGGGTAGCTCTTGAGCATGCCCGCGGGGATCACGAGGTTGTTGAAGACATGCAGAATCGTGATCGCGACGATCGTGGCAATATAGAACCACAAGGCGACGTACAGGTGTCGCTCGCGCCGACGCGCCAGAGTGCCGAAGAAGTTCCACGCGAAAGCGAGCCAGACGACAGCGATTGCGATATCGATCGGCCACTCGAGTTCTGCGTATTCTTTGCTCTGCGTGATGCCGAGTGGAAGTGTGATTGCGGCAGACACGATGATCAACTGCCAGCCCCAGAAATGGAAGTTGCTGAGCACATCGGAGAACATACGCGCTTTGCACAACCTTTGTGTCGAGTAATATACAGCTGCGAAGATGGCGTTGCCCGCAAACGCGAAGATCACAGCATTGGTGTGCAGCGGGCGCAGACGGCCGAAGGTGAGCCACTCGTGGTTCATCAGGAAGCCGAGGTTCTCATTGGCCCAGGGCCATGCCGGCAGGACGAGTTCAAGCGCAATCAGCACGCCGACGAGCATCCCGACAATTCCCCAGATGATTGTCGCCGTCGTGAACTTGCGGACGATGGCATCGTCGTAAGTGAACGACTCGAGTGCTGGCTGCTGCTGAAAGGGTGTGGGTTGGTCTTGTTCTGCGATGGTGCTGGCCATTCCGAGCCTCCGAGTGGCATTCTAATGCAGATCTGTGCAGCGGACATCACCGCCATTACCGAAAAGT